>JALYZC010000036.1 GCA_030945905.1 Actinomycetota bacterium | reverse complement strand
GCGTCGCCCGCGCGCGGGTCACCTCGAACTGGTACTTGATCCTCCAGGCGCCGTGCTGGTTTCGATACGCCACACCCTGCCACGGAAACACCCGGCTCTCGCGATTGACGAGATGCAGCCCCCACTGAGTCGGCTTGGGATGAACAGTGGCCCGCACCGCCCGCGGATAGCAGGACGGGACGAGGTCGATCTCGCTGAGCACGTAGAGAAAGAACGCGAACTCAAACGCCCCCTGCTCCGCTCGCTGCACCGTCTGGCTGCGGATCGTCTCAAGCGTGGAGGCGTCGGTTTCCTCCTCGGTATCGAGCAGCACATCCTTGGTGGCCATCTGCACGAGGTCGTGGGTCACCGACTCCGACGTGTTCAGATTGGCGGTGGACGCCTGGATCAAGCTCGCCTGCCGCAAGTCATCGGGGTTGTCCTCCCACCATTCGCTGAACACGGGGCGCAGCCGCTCACCGACGAAGTCAAAGAGCTCTTGGCGCGAGGCGATCAGATGCTCCATGTCGGTGACCTCGATCGTGTCCCCAAACCCCAGCAGCTCCACCATCTCTCGGGTGCGTTCACGGTAGCGCAGCGCCTCGTGCTCGGTGACCCCGAACATGTCGTGGTAGACCATCCCATCGGAGATGATCACGAACTTCGCGCCCGGCTCATACACCTGCCCCACCGCGTGGCAGATCTCATATAGCCGGCAGATGCACAGCACCTCGGCCATGTCAGGAGACCGTCGGCTCACCTTCACCGGGTTGTTGTGCTTAAACGGGAAGGACGGGAGCACGAACTCAAGCGGCGAACCCTCCGCCACATGGGCTTCCACGATCGGCCGGAAGATCTCCTTGTTCTCGTCAAACCGAGTCTGGGTCACCGTGCCCGCGCGGAAGCGCTTTGAGCGCATGATGTCGAAGACCTTGTCGTAGAGGGTCTCCAGCCGGTCGAGCCGATTGCGGATCGCGGAGATGAACTCCTCGGCAGTGTCGACGGTGGCCTGCGCCTGGCGCTCGTAGTCGAAGGTTTCGATGACGCGAGGCTCGAGCGGCTCGTTGTAGTCCTCGAGCGCCTGGAAGTCCGAGCGCTCCATCACCGCAGGATGCATGTGGATGAAGCTCGGGTCGATCTCCCCGACGCTCGGGACGCAGTAGCGCTCCCGAAAAGCGGCGATCTCCTCCCCCTTGGCCTCGACAAGAGCTGGCACTACGTCCTCCTTCACTTGAGATGGGCCTGCCTGTACGCATGCAGCCGCACGACGTGCGAGCGCAAGAAACGCGCGAGCACGAGCCGCTTCCCCGCGCCAAGGCTCAAACGGCGTTGATCGACACAACCATCCATCTCACCTCGCTGCGCAGCGGGCCGAACCTAGCACCGCCGGGGCACCCCAGTAAGTGGCCGGCTCACATACCGGAGCGGGTGCACGTGGGTCGAAGCACCTTGCTCAGGCGCCCGTTCTACAAGCTACGGGGCAATCTCGGCACATGTCCGGGAAGGGAGATTCTCGGACGCGTCAGCCGAGCCGGCGCTCGACACGTCCGCCTCAGGGCATTCCTCGGACGTTTCCGAGCGAAACCGCGCGAGGTGGTCGCCCTTTAGCTGCTCGACGTAGCCGGTGGCGGCGTCCTACGTCCCAAGCGGCGGATCCCAGATCGGCAGGCCAGCGCTGCGGTGGTAGGCAGCAGCGGCTTGGCGGGAGACCGCGCTGATGTCTTCCCCGACGGCCGGAAGCGAAAGATCGGTCCCTGTCGGGACCCACCGGCTTGCCTCCCGGGACCCATGCTGCGCGGGCAGAAGGACCGACGGCAGTCCGACAACGTCGACCTGGCACCACGAGCGACCGAGGAACTCGCCGCTTCCCAACACTTCAGCCGCCGCGCTGACGACTGGATGGACCAGGTTGAACGCGAGCTCGTCGAGCGCAACCTTGCGGCGGTAGCGCTGGTCCTCTGGAGCCGCGAGCTTCAGGGCAGCTCCGGCGACTCCGGCCCCGTCAACCACGACGCGGACGCTGGAATCGAGTTTGGCGCCGGCGGCGTCGGTGTGCCGGGCACCCGTCGTCAGGCCGACCTCGATACGGGCGCCAGCCATCTCGGGGATCACCCAGTCGTTCGCCAGTCCTCGCCGGCTCGAAAGCTGCTCGGCCGCCGCAAGCACCGCCGCCGCGGCATCGGCGGTCGTGGCCCAGTCGCGGAAGCGCGGCGTCACGGTATAGGGCGCGATCCGCACGTGGATGCCCGCCCCTCCCGTGAGTCTGGGCACGAGCAGCGCGCCCTCCTGCCTAAAGCCCAGGCCGAGCCCCGCCTCGACAAGGGGAAGCGCTTTCCGAGGGTCGACGAGGCCCTGCACGCGTTCGCTGGCGAGGCGACCGCGAGCGGCGAGCTCGAGCAGCTGCGCATGGCTTCGCACCTGGGCAGCCTGGTAGGCGCGGTCGGCGCGCGCACCGCCGCCGGGACGTCGCGGGTCCGATGCGTCGCCGACGCCGGCGCCCTCGCGAATGAAGACAGCGCCCGTGGCGAGCGCGACGTGAGGCGTGTCCGTCGACTCGTATACGCGTACGACGCCGACTGGGCCGTCCGGGTGCTCGAGCACTCTCGCCTCGAACGCTGGAAGGGGATCAAGCTCACTTCGCAGGCGATCGCGGACGGCATCCGCCAGGGTCGGCGTCCCGCCTGAGCCTCCCCAATCGGGCACATCGCCGGTTGGCTTGCCTTCGTGCACCCCAATCAGCAGCCACCCGCCGACCGTGTTGGCGAACGCTGCGACGGAGCGTACGAGACCGTGAGCCGATCCCGTCCCAATATCGCTCTTGTGTTCGACGAACAGGCTCTCGTCGAGGTCGAGCATGCGATCGAGGTCCTCGACGGTCAGTTCGGCCAGCGCACCATGCGTGAAGGACCCGAGGACCATGACTGGAACGGTACGTGGCGTTGCCGACGGCGCTCGTGCCGAGAAAGCTGGGGTCGCAGCCCACTATCGCCGTGCCGCCGGCGCCTGTGCTTCGTCTGATCGCGACAAGAGGGAGCGCCCATCAGCGGTACGTCCGCGGAGGCCGACCGGCTTAGGCGACCGCAGGTGCGCGCGCTCGCCGTCCGGTTGAGAGCAGGTCTGGGAAGGAGTTTTCTCGGACGTGTCAGGGCGCTGCACCAGGCGCTGGCCCGCTCGACTGCCGGGGCGAACGCGCAGTTGTGGACGTTCGCGGTGACGAACCGCTCTCCCATCCGCGTCAGAACACGAAGTCGTCCGGCCGCCGTGGTGCCTGTCTCGCTGATCTCGCCAGCTCGTCGCGCAGGACGGGCAGCAGGTCGACGCAGGCACGCCAGTCGACAGTGCTGCCGTGCGACGGGCAGGAACTCCACGACGGCGGCGGGAGCATAGCCTTGGATGGGTCCATCGACTTCGTTGCCTGTGCAACCAACGCGGGGCTTTCACCAGCACTTTCACCCGCCGACCCTAGAACGCCGAAACCCCCGCGGTTACGGGGCTCCGGGCATACCGCTACGGGGATTCGAACCCCGGTTTCCGCCGTGAGAGGGCGGCGTCCTAGTCCCCTAGACGATAGCGGCGCGCGCGGCCTCACCTTAGCAATGACTTCACCGTGCCCGGCCCCGGCCCAGCGCCTCCACGAGACCCGGAACTGGCCCTGGAAAAGCGGCACGGGGTGTGAGATCCTGGAAAGTGGGCACCAAGGTTCAAGCCGGTACAGTGGCCGCTTCCGGCGGCTGTGGTGGAATTGGTAGACACGCAGGCTTCAGGTGCCTGTGGGGGCAACCCCATGGAGGTTCGAGTCCTCTCAGCCGCATCGTCCCCCGCCCGGCTTCGGGTTCTCGACGGGTCTTAGACTCCGCTTAGCGTGGCCACTCCATCCTCCACCCCAGAGCAGCAGCGCGACGCCATACGCGAGACGCTCCGGCTGGTCGGCGATCTCAGCGATGCCCTGGCGACGCAGCTGGGGCGCGTCCAACGCCTGTCGGGCGAGCTGTCCTCGCCTCCATCGACCGGCGTGGGTTCGGCGCTCGCGGATGACGCGGCGCGCATCAAGCAGCACTGCGAGCAGTTGCGCGACGAGCTCGACCGACAGCAGGCGCGAGAGCAACCGGTTCCGTCCGCGGATGCGGCGCCGTCCGAGTCTCCCGAGCCCGAGTTGCCCGGAGGCGGTGACGACGCCGTGCGGTCACTCGCGATCGAGATGAAGCTCGAGGGTCGTTCGCAGACCGAGGTGAAGGAGTACCTCGGAAGCACCTTCGGCCGCGACGACGCATCGCGGATCGTCGAGGACGTCTTCGCCGGCGAGACCTAGCTGCGCGGCCCGGCGCACGTTACGCCCGCACGCGAAAGCTCCACGCTCCGATCCGGCGACCGGCGACGTACCACGTGACCCGCCAGCTTCCGACACCGTCAACGACCAGCGGTTCGGCGACGGGGCGGTCGGGCAGCACCCCGGTCGTCAGTCCCGTGTCGCAATAGCTGGCCCCGCTGGGCTTGCGAACGCAGCGCGTGTAGACCGTCTTGGCCTCGAGTCGGTCGCGGAGCACGGCACGGGGAAGCTCACCCACTCGGCATACCCGCGCGGGCTTGCCGTCCTTGTCGCACGCGATGGAGAAGGTGAAGCGCCGGTCGGAGGCCGGGAAGAGCGCCGAGATCGCCAGGGCGACAAGGGGAACCGCCGCGCCAACCGCGACCAGGGTCATGAGCGTTGTCAGGGCGATGCGACGATGGCTGTCGGTCCGCGCCATCCCGCCTGTATAGCGGAGCGTCCGGGATGGCGGCGGCCGTGCTCGATCTCCGACGCCGCTCGAATCACGACGAGATCCTCGCTGCCCTCCCCGACGCCCAGCAGGCCCCGTTCCGCCAACATCGGCGCGCGGCCGGCCATGAGCGGCCCCAGAGGGCCCGGGCGCCGGGCCGCGATCTCGGCCCGCAGGCCGCCGGCCTCCAGCGCGCGCACGGTCTCCTCGACGCCCACGAGCGAGGACTGGACGAGCAGGAGCACTCCACCAGGTACCAGGTGGCCGGGTGCCTCGGCGCAGATCCGGTCGAGCACGCTCCTCCCGGCCGCACCGGCGTCCCACGCCCGCTCGGCCCCCCGCCGGGGAAGGTGGTCGGTCCGAGACGGGACGTAGGGCGGATTGGAGACGATGACGTGAAACCGCTCTCCGCCGAGTGCCTCGAACAGACTTCCGCGCCGGGCCCGCAAACCGACGCCGTGGCGCCGGGCGTTGAGCCTTGCGCTCCACAGCGCGCGCCGCGAGACGTCGACCGCGGTAACCCGAGCCCCGAGCAGGGCGGCCGTGACCGCGAGTGCGCCGCTCCCGGTTCCGAGGTCGAGCACCGTCCCGCCGGACGCCGTCGTCTCCCCGTGGAGGACTTCCGCCAGCATCCACGTGTCGCTGTGTGGTTGGAAGACCCCCGGAAGGGTGATGAGGTTCATGTCGCTCCCTGCCCGGCCCGCCTCGCGTGAAACCGTGACCGCCCTGTGACCGACCCGCACCCACCGTCGCCCACCGCCGCCGACCTGCGGGCGGCCTTCGACGGCCCGCAGGCGCTGACGCTCGGTCTGGAGGAGGAGGTGATGCTCCTGTGTCCCGACACGCTAGACCTCACACCGCGGGCGGCCGAGGTCATGAAGGCGCTCGACGGCGACCCGAGGTTCAAGCTCGAGCTTCCGGCCGCGCAGCTGGAGATCGTCACGCCGCCGGTGGATCGCGTGGGCGATGCCGTCGAGGTGCTTACACGTGGTAGGGAGCGGTTGGCAGCGATCGCCGGCTCGCTGGCCAAGCCGGCGTGCGCCGGCGTCCATCCCTTCGCCGCGATCGAGGGGCCGCTCAATTCAGGGGCGCGCTATGACCACATCGAGGCGGAGTACGGCTCGGTGGCTCGCCGGCAGCTCGTCTGCGGGTTACAGGTGCACGTGGCGGTGCGGGGAGCCGATCGCGCGCTTGCGGTCTACAACGGGCTGCGGGGCCACCTTCCCGAGCTCGCAGCCCTGGCCGCCAATGGCCCGTTTCACGCAGGGCGCGACACGGGCCTCGCGTCTGCCCGTCCGCTCATCTCGGGGATGCTTCCGCGCCAGGGGGTGCCCCCCGCGCTGCGCAGCTGGGAGCACTTCGCCGAGGAGCTGCGGTGGGGCGCGCAGGCCGGCGCTCTCCCCGAGCCGCGCCTGTGGTGGTGGGAGGTTCGTCCCCACCCCACCTACGGAACGCTCGAGGTCCGGGTACCCGACGCACAGACCACGGTGACCGACGCAGCGGCTGTCGCCGCGGTCGTGCACGCGCTGGCCGCCTGGCTCGCGGATCGTCACGACGCCGGGGAGGTGCTTCCCCGCCCCCCTACCTGGCGGATAGCGGAGAACCGTTGGCGGGCCTGCCGTCACGGCCTGGAGGCCCCGCTGGCCGACCTGTCCACCGGTGAGCCCCAGACCGCGCGCAGGCGCGTTGGCGCGCTGCTCGACCAGCTCGAGGCGAGCGCGTTGCAGATCGGCTGCCGCGAGGAGCTCGATTCGGCCCGCCGTCTGGTCGAGGTCAATGGGGCGGAGCGCCAGCGTGCCGTGGCGGCCGAGGTCGGACTGCCCGGCCTCGCGGCGTGGCTCGCGCGGCAGTTTCTGCCCCAGGCCTGACGGGCGTCGTTTTCGCCCATAGCTCATATGAACGTCCAGGCGCATGATTTGACATCGGCTCCACCGGGCACACGGACGAGACCATGGGCATGAAGGATGCACCAGCCGTCCCTCGACGCCGTGCGCACGCGATCCGATGCTCCTGCGACCGCTGCGGCGTGCATCTCATGGGGCGTTCCGCGTTTCGGGTCGCGGGCTTCTGCGGCAACTGCGGCTCCTACGACGTCACCCCGATCGAGTCGCGACCCGGCGCCTTTCCCCCGGCCCCGTCGAGCCTGATGAGCGGTCCGCTGCAGCACCTTCACTTCTGAGCCTCCTTCCGTGCGGCGTCGCGGCTGCCATCATGTCGCCGCGGTGACCGTATGAGCCCATCAGAGCCCGACGGCGAGGCCATCACACCGGCGGGTCTCACCGCGCTCGAGGCCGAGCTCGCCGAGCTTCAGAGCGCCGGGCGCCGAGAGATGTCCGAGCGCATCCTGGCGGCCCGCGAGCTCGGCGACCTCAAGGAGAACGCCGAGTACCACATCGCCAAGGACGACCAGGCTCACCTGGAGACCAAGATCAAGCGGCTCCGCCAGCGCCTCCGCAACGCGGTCGTCGTCGAGGCCGACGAGCGCGCGGTCACCGTGACCTTCGGACGCATGGCCGAGGTCCTCGACGAGAGCAGCGGAAAGCTGCATACCTGGACGATCGTGGGGCCCACGGAGGCGGACCTCGCCCAGGGCAAGCTCTCCGTGGAATCTCCCGTCGCCCGGGCGCTGCTCGGCCATGCACCCGGTGACACGGTGGAGGTGCAGACCCCGCGCGGTCCGCGGAGCTACCGGGTGCAGCGGCTCGTCGTCTGAGCGCCCCGCGCCTGCGAGCTCAGCTCGCGTCGTCCAGCTCGGCCTGACGCAGCTCGATGCGCCGGATCTTTCCGGTCAGCGTCTTGGGCAGGTCCTCGACGAACTCGATCCTGCGCGGATAGGCGTAAGCGGAGAGGTGGCTGCGGACGAAGCCCTTGATCTCTTCGGCCAGGTCGTCTGAGGGCTCGTGGCCCTCGGCCAGCACGATGAACGCCTTGACCACGTTGCCCTTCTGCTCGTCGGGCGAGGCGACCGCCGCCGCCTCCCGCACCGCCGCGTGCTCGATGCAAGCCGACTCCACCTCGAACGGCCCGATGCGATAGCCCGCGGAGATGATCACGTCGTCGGCGCGGCCCTCATACCAGTAGTAGCCGTCCTCGTCCTGACTGGCCGCGTCGCGCGTGTGAAACCACTCGCCGCCGAAGGTCTCCTCGCTGTCCTGCGGCTGCTCCCAGTAGCCGAGCGGGTAGTGGGGGTTCGAGCGGGCCCGCAGGCAGATCTCTCCGCGCTCGCCTTGATCGACCGGCCGCTCGTCCTCGTCGAGGATCTCCACGTCCCAGCCGGGCATGGGCTTGCCCATCGATCCTTCCCGTACCTCCATGAACGGAAAGTTCGCGCACAGCGGATATGACTCGGTGAGCCCGTAGTAGTCGAGCACGGTGATCCCGTACTGCTCGCGAAACCAGCGGATGGCCTCGGGGTTGAGCGGCTCGCCCGCCGAGCAGACGATGCGGAATTGCTGCGGGAAGCGTTCGCCGGCGTTCTCGATGCCCATCATCGCCCGCATGGCCGTGGGAGTGGTGAACACATTGGTGACGCCGTGCTCAGAGAGGACCCGCAGCTGCTGCTCGGGGTCGAAGCCGCCCTGGCGCTGGAAGACGAACTGTGTGGCGCCCAGCCGCCACGGCCCCAGCAGCGGAGCGATCCCCGCGGCCCAGGCCCACTCGCCCATACCGTGGAAGAGCTCGCCGTCGCGGACGTCGTGGCAGTAGCGGAACTCCTCGTGGCCGAGGATGTAGCGGTGCGCGTGCAGGATTCCCTTGGCCAGGCCGGTGGTGCCCGACGAGTAGTAGAGCTGAGCGGGATCGTCGGGCCCGGTGTCGACGGTGTCGAAGTGGTCGTCGGCGTCGGCGAGCAGCGCGTCGTCGAGGACCAGCACCTCGTCGACGAGGTCGCCGGGGATGCGGTCGGCGTTGGCCGCGTCGGTGACGAGGAGGCGAGGGCGCGAATCGCGCACACGGTGCTGGATCCCCTCGTCGCCGTAGAGCACCGACATGGAGAGCAGGATGGCGCCGAGCTTCCACGTCCCGAAGAACACAGCCGCGGTCTCGGGCGAGGCCGGCGCGACCACGGCGACGCGATCGCCGCGCTGGACTCCGTGTGCGCGCAGCACGTTCGCCGCCCGAGCGGCGAGCGACTGCATCTCGCCCCAGCTCACGCGGCGCTGGTTGCCCTGCCAGTCCGCCCACACCATGGACGGCTTGTCGGCCGGGTGCTTGTCGCACACGTCGTGAGCGATGTTGTAGCGCTCGGGGACCTCCCAGTGGTGCTGCGCAAGCGCCTCCTCGTAGGAGGAGACCGAGGCGGTGGACATGCGCTACGCCTCTCCGTCGTCGCTGGCCGCGACCTTGCCCTCGAGCTCCTTCATGACGTTGGGGTCGCGCAGGGTGGTGACGTCGCCCAACTCGCGGCCCTCGGCGATGTCGCGGAGCAGCCGGCGCATGATCTTGCCCGACCGCGTCTTGGGCAGGTCACCCGTCCAGATCACCCGCTTGGGGCGCGCGAACTTCCCGATCCGCGACCCCACGTGGTCACGGACCTCCTGCTCGAGGTCGTCTGTGCCGTCGAGGTCGCCCTCCAACGTCACGAAGGCGCACACCGCCTGGCCGGTGTCCTCGTCCTGCTGGCCGATCACCGCTGCCTCGGCCACCTTCCCGTGCGAGACGATCGCCGACTCGATCTCAGCCGTGGACATGCGATGCCCGGATACGTTGACCACATCGTCGACGCGGCCGATGATCCAGAAGTAGTCGTCCTCGTCGCGCCGAGCGGCGTCGCCGACGAAGTAGACCTCCTTGCCGAACTTGGAGAAGTAGGTCTCGACGAAGCGCTCGTCGTCGCGGTAGAGCGTGCGCAGCATCCCCGGCCACGGGCGCTGGAGGGCGAGCAGGCCCTGCTCGTGCCCGGCGTCCTCACCCTCGTCGTTGACCACCGCGGGCTTGACGCCGGGAAACGCTTTCGTCGCCGACCCCGGCTTGGTGGGCGTAATGCCGGGCAGCGGCGTGATCATGATGTGCCCGGTCTCGGTCTGCCACCAGGTGTCGACGATCGGGCAGCGCTCGCCGCCGACCACCTTGTGGTACCACAGCCACGCCTTCGGGTTGATCGGCTCGCCAACCGACCCGAGCAGTCGCAGAGAGGAGAGGTCGTGCTTGCCCGGATGCTCCGGGCCCCACTTCATGCACGCGCGGATGGCGGTGGGCGCGGTGTAGAGGATCGTCACTCCGTAGCGCTCGACGATCTCCCACCAGATGTCCTTGTCGGGATAATCCGGCGCGCCCTCCCACATGATGCTCGTGGCACCGTTGACCAGCGGCCCGTAGACGATGTAGGAGTGGCCGGTCACCCACCCGACGTCGGCCGCGCACCAGTAGACGTCCTCGTCGGGTTTCAAGTCGAAGACGTACTTGTGCGTCGCGGCGACACCCGTCAGGTATCCCCCCGTGGTGTGGAGGATTCCCTTCGGCTTGGCCGTGGAGCCTGACGTGTAGAGGATGTACAGGGGGTGCTCGGCGTCGAGCGGCTCGGCTGGACACTCGTCATCGGCCGCTTCCATGGCCTCGTCGAAGTAGACGTCGCGGCCCTCCTGCATCTCGCAGTCGGTGCCGGTCGCCCGCACCACGAAGATCGTCTCGATCGAGGCGAGGTCGCCCAGGACCTCGTCCACCTGTGACTTGATCGGCGCCGTCTTGCCCTTGCGCCGCGCGCCATCGACGGTCACCAGCGCCTTGGCCTCGGAGAACTCCATGCGCTCGCGCACCGACCCGGCCGAGAAGCCGCCGAACACCACGTTGTGGAGGGCGCCGATGCGCGCGCAGGCCAGCATGGCCACCACCACCTCGGGGATCATCGGGAGGTAGATCCCGACCACGTCGCCCGCACCGATGCCCTGGTCCTTCAGCGCGTTGGCGAATTGCTGGACGTCGCGGTGCAGGTCGGCATAGGTGATGTCGCGCTCCTCGCCCTCCTCGCCGCGCCAGTGGTAGGCGACGCGGTCCCCCCGCCCGGCCTCGACGTGGCGGTCCAGGCAGTTGTAGGAGGCGTTGAGCTTGCCGCCGGTGAACCACTTGTAGAAGGGCGGGTTGGAGTCGTCGAGCACCTCACCCCAAGGCTCCGCCCAGTCGAGGAGCTCCTCGGCCTGCTTCCCCCACCACGCGGGCGGATCGGCCTCGGCCTCCTCGTAGATCGAATCGTCCTGGATCAGGGCCTGCTCGCGGAAATGCTCGGGTGGGTCGAATCGTTCGATCTCCAGCATCTCCCGGAGCTGCTGCTCGAGGCCCTCGCTGGTCGTCTCCTCTGTCG
>JALYZC010000024.1 GCA_030945905.1 Actinomycetota bacterium | reverse complement strand
GACCCGCCGGCCAGGCGTTCGCCGAGCTTCCCCCGGCAGCGACGAGCCGGGTGGCCGCCATCGGACTTGGCGCGGGGTCACTCGCCTGCCTGCAGCGCCCCGGCGCCCAGCTGACCTTCTTCGAGGTCGACCCGGCTGTGGTGCGGATCGCACGCAACCCGGGCTACTTCACCTTCCTGCGCAACTGTCCCGTGCACGCGAGCATCGTCACCGGTGACGGCCGGCGCTCGCTCCAGCGCGAGCGCAAGGGCCGTTTCGGGCTTGTGGTGGTGGATGCGTTCAACTCGGATGCCATCCCGCTTCACCTCATTACTCGCGAGGCTCTCGCGCTCTACCTGTCGCGCACCGCTGCCGGCGGATCGGTGTTGTTTCACCTCACGAACCGGTATCTGAACCTCGAGCCCGTGCTCGCGAACATCGCAGCCAAGCTCGGTGTCGTCTGCCGGCTGCGCAGGTACCGTCCGACGCCGGCCGAGCGCGACCGGGGCTATGAGCCCTCACGATGGGCGCTGCTGGTCCGCCACACCGCCGATCTCGGCGCGGTTGCACCCGATTCGCGCTGGACCACGTGCGCCGCCGACCGCTCGGCGAGGACCTGGACGGACGACTATTCCAGTCCGCTCGACGTGATCGACTGGGGATGATGCCCCGGCCGCGCTCATCACCCGGCGTGGGCGGGGGCGAGGAAGCGCACGACATCCGCCGCGTCCGCCTCCAGGGCCGCAGCGTCCTGGCCAGCGAGCCGGGTGAAGGGCTCGAGCTCTACCTCGCCGCGGGTCATCCGCCAGGTCGCGGCCGCCCGGCCCCGGACGAGAGCGAACGGGCGAAAGATGCCGTTGACGGTGATCAGGCCCTGGTGTGTCCCGAGCAGCGGCTCGCGTGAGGTCCAGCCCAGGAGGACCGGGTCGAACGCGCCCAGCAGGCGGGGCGGCGGCCGCTCGGCGACGGCCGGCCGGCCGGTGAGCGCGACGAGCCCGCCGCCGGCCTGATCGAGCTCGGGGGCGATCGCCTCGAGCCCGGCGCGGACATCGCGGAGGGGCAGCCCCGCCCACTTGGCGAGGTCGCGATCGCCGGCGGGACCGTGGCCTGCGAGGTAGCGGCGGGCCAGCTCGGCCAGGGCACGATCGCGGTCGACGGGCTCGGGCTCGCCCAGCCAGTCGGCCACGAGCGCGTAGGCGTGGCGTCGGTCGATCATCGGCCCCCGCACGATGAGGCCGCGCAGCGAGGCCAGCATGAGGAGGTGGACGAGTGCCTGACCTTGGGTACGCACCCCGGCTGCGGAGATCCGCTGGCCGAGCTGCTCGCGAGTGAGCGGGCCCTCGGAGAGCAGTGATTGCTTGATCACGGCGACGCCGCGGTCGGCGGCCGTCGGGCCCACGTCCTCCTGGGCGAGACGGCGCGCGTTGGCCGTGAACAGGGGCGGTGTGGTGAGCGCGTGCAGCCACGCGTAGTCCTCCCGGCGGACGAGGTGGAGGGTCCCCCGATTGAGCCAGGTGATGAGCAGCGAGCGCTCCTCGGTCAAGGCGCGGTCGACGTCTGCGGCGCAGAGGCCCGCAGTGCGCGCCCGGATGGCCAAGCGCGCACCGCGCGGATCCTGACCCTGCACGGCCAGCAGCCGCTGCGCGACAGCCACGGGATCTCGGGCCGGCGGGCCCGCGAGCAGTTGCGCCGACAGGCGCCTGGCGGTCATCGCGTGCCCCACCGCCGCATCCATGCGCGCAGGAAACCAGACACGTGGGGGGACGCGACTTGGCGGGCGCTCTCCCCGGGGCGGTGCGATCATGTGGCCGGTACGCAAAAACCGAAGGAGGTGGGCACCGTGAAGGTGTACGAGCCGCCCGTATCGACCAGTCCGGAGACGATCAAGCAGTACGGAGAGCTCGCCGACCGGGGTGGTGATGCTCGCACCGCTGCGAAGGCGTGGACCGATGCCGGTTTCGACGACCCGATCACCGCGAACTGGCTCGAGGCCCGCTGCTTTGATCCCCTGGCGGCACGCGCGCTCGCGGACATGGGGGTGACGCCCAAGCAGGCGGCCCACAAGACCCGAGACGGCGGGGGTGACTACCGCGACACGATCGCCTACAAGGTCGCCAACGGCGACCTGACAGCCCGCCAGGGCGCGGCCCGGTGCCTGTCGAGCCGGTGATCAGCCGAGCGCCGCTGGCCAATGAGAGCGGGGGCGCGGCTGTCGGGTGTACGTGCCGACAGCCGCACCTTCCTCCCGCGAGCCGGGATCGAGTCGGGGGAACCAACCGCCAACCTGAATCCCAGCGGAACCCAAGGTGTACCCGGGACGTCGCGTGCCTACACCTGTAATTTGACCGACGGTTTCACCTAGGCGCGGATCGGATCCGGGTTCACGACAGGCGCCTCTGCCTCGACGTCGGCGTCGGGGACGACAAGGATCGCTCCCTCGCCGCTCGCATAGGCCTCCTCGCCGTGTTCGGTGATGTCCATCCCCAGCGCCTCGGCGTGCTCGGTCGCGCGCAGCGGCATCACGAGCGCGATCCCGCGCAGGATCACGAAGGTCCCCACATAGGCGTAGGCGGGAGCCACCACGGCCGCCACCACCTGCCAGCCCAGCTGGCCCAGATCGCCGTAGACGAACCCGTCGGACACACCGTTCCATGAGAGCTGCGCGAAGAAGCCGATGAAGAGGATCCCGGTCAAACCAGCCAGGCCGTGGGCTGCGAGCACGTCGAGCGTCTCGTCCAGCCGCGTGCGCGGACGCCACACGATGAACGCGTAGCTCGGCAGCGCGGCGATCGCGCCGAGGAGCATCGCCCACGTCGGGCTGATGAACCCCGCCGCCGGCGTGATCCCGACGCAGCCGACGATGATCGCCGTCGCCGCCCCGATCGCGGTGACCTTGCCCCCGCGCACCAGGTCGAGCACGAACCAGACGACGAGGGTGCACGCCGGGCAGAGCAGCGTATTCGTGAAGGCGAGCACGCCGGGGTTGCCGGTCGAGTAGCCGCTGCCCCCGTTGAACCCGAACCACCCGAACCACAGGAGGCCCGCGCCGAGGAGGACGTAGACCGCGTTGTGGGGCAGGAGCGCTGCCCGCCCGTAGTTGCTCCGTTCTCGGACGACCAGGGCGGCTGCCAGCGCGGAGAAGCCGGAGCCCATCTCGACTGGCACGCCGCCGGCGAAGTCCAAGGTCCCGTGCTGCTGGAGCCACCCTCCTCCCCACACCCAGTGGGCGAGCACCGCGAACACGAGCACCGACCACAGCCCGGCGAAGATCCGGAACGGCCCGAACCGCATCCGCTCCACGACCGCGCCCGACACGAGCGCCACCGTGAGGATGCAGA
>JALYZC010000213.1 GCA_030945905.1 Actinomycetota bacterium | reverse complement strand
CGATCGAGGACATCGTGATCGAGGGCAGGCGCAGGGTGGTCGTGCTCAACGACAACAACTACCCGTTCAGCTCGGGCCGCCACAAGGGAAGCGGAGCGCCCGACGACAACGAGCTGATCGTGCTGCGTCTGGCTGAGCCGATCGCGGGCTGATCGGCTCAGCCTCGGCGGTCGGGCCGGTGGCCGGCTCGGAGGCTCGCCCGCGCCCGCGCCCGCGCTGCTGGCGCGTACGCGCTCGACCGGTTGGCGGGCGCACGTCCGGAGATTTCCTACCGTCGGTCCATCCGCTCGGAGCCCCGGCGCTGAAATCCTCCTTGGAGTGGCTTCCATCTCGATCTGCGACAGCCACCGGCACATCGGCCTGTTGCCGCCGCAGCGTTTCTACGGCATGGATGAGCCGATGGTTCCGGCCACCGGCGCAGCCAAGGACGTAAAGGCGCTGACTCGGCAACTGGACGAGGAGGGCACCGAGCGGGCATTGGTGATCCCCAACTACGGCGTACCCGACCCGGAGGTCTCCTTCGCGCTCAACGAGGTGGTCCTGGATGCGGCGACGACCGACGATCGGCTGGTCTGCGCGCTTTGGGTGTCACCGCGACCCGAGGACTCCGGCCACACGGAGCAGGCGCTCGCACTGACCGGCGAGCGCGGCGTGCGCGCGCTCAAACTCTCCTTTTTGCTCGGAGGGGCGCCCGATGACCCGGACTGCCAAGAGATGCTCGAGCGGATCTTCGACGTCGCCGCCGAGCGCGACCTGGTGGTGCACATCCACACCTCGCCGGGCGCGGCGTCTGACATCGACAAGGTCGGAGAGCTCGTCGAGCGCTACGGCGACCGGACGAAGATCCACCTCGTGCACCTCGGCGGTGGGGTGAGCGGCCACATCAAGCTCGTGGGCGGCCGCTTCTTCGACTGGATCGCCGCGGGCAAGCAGGTTTACACGGATGCCTCGTGGGCGATCGGCTTCGCCCCGCGCTGGCTGGCGGCGGAGATCGAGCGGCGCGGACTCGGCCACGACCGGATCCTGTTCGCCAGCGACGAGCCATGGAGCGACCGCCCCGGCGAGCTCGCCCGCATGAGCGCGGCGATGGGCGACGGCGAGCTCGGCCGGCGAGTCTTCCACGACAACTACACGGCCCTATACGGAGAGGAGTAGCACATGGCGGTAGAGCCAAAGCTCAGCGAGGCGGAGATGGCCTCGATCATGGAGATCCCGCACCCGGTGAAGGAGAAGGGGGAGTCGGTGCTCGGGACGACGAAGGTGTTTCCCGACTACGAGGCGGAAAGCGGCGAGACGTGGTTCGGCATGGTGCACGGGATCACCAACGAGTCCTCGGTCAGCCTCGTGGCGGTGCTGCTGGGCCTGCGGGCGCTGCGCAAGGGGTTTGATTCGGCGCTCTACTTCTTCGGGATCGGTGCGTTGAACTGCATCCACAACCGGGGCCTGCCCAACGTGGGTGACGAGATATTCCCCGGCATGCGCAACGAGAACGCGCAGCTCGAGACGTTCATGTCCGAGGGGGGCAAGGTCTTCGCGTGCCGGCTCGGGCTCTCGCTTCACGGCGCGCGCGAGGAGGACCTGATGGAGGGCGTCATCCCGTGCCACGCGCTGGACATGCAGGACGCGGTCATCGAGTACTCGCGCAAGGGAGCGATCATCAACACGAGCTGGATGTTCTGATGGACTCGACCCTCCGCAGCGAGCTTGCGGTGCGAGGGGTGCGGACACGCGCGCCGGTCCGCCGGCGCGGGGGGGCGGGTCCGAGCGACGATGGGCACCTGCTGCTCGACGGGATGGGTGTCGCGCTGCCGCTGGTCGGCGATTCGCCGTTCTCGCTGGAGGGCGACGGGCAGCTGCTGCGCGAGGGCCTGCCCGTCGACGACGTGCGGCTCGAGGCGGTCGGCCGTCCGCGCTTCTACGACCTCGAGACGGCGGACGGGGTGCGCTACGAGCAGATCGCCCGCCTGCACGGCTCGGACGTGCTCGCGACGACCGTCGTGCAGACTTGCGTGCGCTACGCGGCCGACCAGCGCTGTCGCTTCTGCACGATCGAGGAGTCGTTGCGGGCCGGGGATACGGTTCAGGTCAAATCACCCCGCCAGCTGGCGGAGGTGGCGGAGGCGGCGGTGCGCCTCGACGGCGTTTCACAGCTCGTCATGACCACGGGCACGTCGAATGGGGCAGACCGCGGTGCCCGCCACCTCGCCCGCTGCTGCGCCGCCGTCGCGGAGGCCGTGCCGGGCCTGCCCATCCAGGTTCAGTGCGAGCCGCCGCGCCACCTCGGCGCGATCGCCGAGCTGCGGGTTGCGGGCGCGACGGCGATCGGCATCCACGTCGAGTCGCTCGACGACTCGGTCCGGCGGCGCTGGATGCCCGGCAAGTCGACCGTTTCACTCGACGAGTACCGGGGGGCGTGGCGCGAGGCCGTGCGGGTGTTCGGTCGCAACCGGGTGTCCACCTACCTGCTGGTTGGGCTGGGAGAGGATCCAGACGAGCTCGTCGCGGGCGCGCGCGAGCTGGTGGAGATGGGCGTCTATCCCTTCGTGGTGCCCTTCCGCCCGCTCGCAGGCAGCCTCGCGATGGCCGACGGCGCGGTGGCGCCGCCGGCGTCGCTGGTCGCGGAGGTCACCGGACGCGTGGCGGGTGCTCTGCGAGAGGCCGGCATGCGCGGATCCGACCAGGAAGCAGGCTGCGCCGCGTGCGGCGCGTGCAGCGCACTCACTGCGGCGGGGGGATGACCGGCCCGTGAGCGACCTGGTCCAGGGGCTGGGAGGGCCGCCGCCGCGTGCCGCCGGGCGTGCGCTGCTGGTGGAGCGTGCCGAAATGGGAGACGCCCGCGACGAGTACATGGCGCTCCGGCGCAAGGCCTTCGTCGATGACCAGGGGCTGTTCGATCGCGACGACCACGACGACCGCGACGATGACCCGGCGACGATCGTCCTCGTGGCGCGCGAGCCCGGCGGGGCGGTGGTCGGGGGGGTGCGGCTCTTTCCGCATGATCGCGGCCGCGACCTCGCCTGGTGGCGCGGCAGCCGGCTGGTCTGTCACCCCCGCCTGCGGCAACGGCGCCGCGAGATCGGCGCGCCGCTCGTCCGCGCCGCTTGCGCGGTCGCTGAGTCCGAGGGCGCCCTGCGCTTCGACGCGTTTGTGCAGCCGCCGCGCGAGCGCTTCTTCGCTCGGCTCGGATGGCGCCGCGTCCGCGAGGTGCAGGAGGCGGAGCGTCCGCACATCCTGATGCGGTGGCCGATCGAGCGGATCGGCGCACTCGCTTCGAGCAGCAAGCACCCGATCGGTGCGGTGCTCGGCGACCTGCGGCCCGGAGGCGCCGGCTGGGTCGGCGACGACGGCGCGCCGGTGCCGGGAACCGGCGTCGTCGCCGCGGTCGACGCGATCCTGCCCTCGATGGTGGAGCGCGATCCGGAGTGGGCCGGCTGGTGCGGCATGCTCGTCGCCGCCAACGACCTCGCCGCGATGGGCGCCACGCGAAGCGGGGCCTTGGATGCCCTGGCAGCGCGCGACGTGGGCCACGCGCGGCGGGTCGTCGACGGTCTGCGCTGCGGCGCGGAGGCGTTCGGCATGCCGCTGCTCGGCGGCCACACCCAGCTGGGGGTGCCCGCCGCGCTGAGCGTGACCGGTGTGGGCGCCGCCGCGGAGCCGATCCCCGGCGGCGGCGGCCGTCCAGGTGACGCCGTGAGCTTGACCGCCGACGTGGCGGGCGCCTGGCGGACCGGCTACACCGCCAGCCAGTGGGACTCGACCAGCGGACGCGACAGCGCGGAGATCGCGGCGATGCTCGATGGGGTGCGGCGTGCGCGACCGCGTGCCGCCAAGGACGTGAGCATGGCCGGGATCGCCGGCACGCTGGGCATGCTGGCCGAGGCGAGCGGCTGTGGCGCAGAGCTGCGCGTCGCGGACGTGCAGCGCCCCCCAGCGGCGCGGCTGGCCGATTGGCTCACCTGCTTCCCCGGCTACGCGATGCTCACGGTCGACGCGCCGGGGGCGCCACCGCTGCCGGCCGGTCCCGCCGTGGGCGCAGCCTGCGGACGCCTCGTCGACGGCGGTGGCGTCACGCTCGTGTGGCCCGACGACGAGCGCATCACCGTGATCGCCGGTGTCACCACCGGTCTGGGCGTGGCGGCATGAGCGAGATCGGGATCGCGGCGGTGGCGGCGAGCTTCGGCCGCGACGTCGAGGCCGACCTGGTGAAGATCGAGCGGATCCTCGAGGGGGCGCGGGCGGCCGGCGCCGATCTCGTCGTGTTTCCGGAGGCCGCGCTGGGTGGCTACCTGGCCGACATGCGCAGCGAGGACGGGGGAGAGGCGGGGCTGCCTCCGGCGCTGGACCCGAAGGGCCCTGAGCTGGAGCGGCTGGCGCTGCTGGCGGGACATACGGTTGTCTGCGCTGGCTTTTGCGAGGCGGGTGAGGACGGCCGCTACAACAGCGTCGCATGCGTCACCGGCGACGGCCTGCTCGGGCTGCACCGCAAGGTCCACCTGCCGCTCGGCGAGGGCGGGCATACCTGCACCGGCACGGAGCTCGGCGCCTTCGACACGCCCGTCGGCCGCATGGGGATGCTCATCTGCTACGACAAGAGCTTCCCCGAGGCGGCGCGCGAGCTGGCGCTCAACGGCGTCGAGGTCATCGCATGCAGCTCGGCCTGGCCGGCGAGCGCGACCAACGCCGCGCCGCGCATCGAGGACGACCGCCAGACCGGGCTCTTCAACCTCTGGGATCAGGCGCGCGCGGCGGAGAACCAGGTAGTCGTGGCGTCGGCGAACCAGGTCGGGCCATTCGGGCCGTTGCGCTTTCTCGGGCAGGCCAAGGTCGTCGGCCCCGGCGGCGAGCTGCTCGCGACCACCGGCCCGTCGGAGGGGATCGCCCATGCCCGCGTCGACCCGCGCGCCGGGAGCGCGCGCGCTCGGCGCAGCCTCGACTACCTCCGCGACCGCCGGCCCTCCGCCTATCCGCTCGGCGCCCGCGATCTGGTGGGCGCCCGCTGATGCGGATCGCGCTCGTGACCTACTCGACGCGCCCGCGCGGCAGCGTGGTGCACACCTTGGCGCTGGCGGAGGCCCTCGTCGAACTGGGCCAGTCGGTGACCGTGTTCGCCGTGGCGCGTGACGGCGGCTTCTTCCGGAAGGTCGATCGGCGGGTGCAGCTGCGGACCGTGTCCTGCGCCCCGGCGGTCGACGTCGAGGAGCGCGTGCTGGCCTCGATCGCCGCGTTGCGCGACGCGGTGGACCCCGGTGACTACGACGTCGTCCATGCCCAGGACTGCATCGCCGCCAACGCGGTGCCCGGATGCATCCGCACGGTCCACCACCTCGACGATTTCACCAGCCCCGTCCTGGCGGCCTGCCACGAGCGCGCGATCGTCGAGCCGCGGGCGCACGTGTCTGTCTCGCGCAGCGTCGCCGCGGAGGTACGCGCCCGCTGGGAGCTGGAGCCGCGGGTGATCCCGAACGGGGTCGACGCGGAGCGTTTCGCGGCGGCGGCCGGTCCGGCAGGTGCGCGGGCGCGGCGCGCGTGGAGGCGGAGGCTCGGGCCAGGGCCGGTGGTCGTGACCGTCGGGGGAATCGAGCCGCGCAAGGGCTCGCTCGAGCTGCTCGAGGCGGTGGACCTTCTGCGCCGTGATCGTCCGTCCGCGCGGCTGGTGATTGCGGGTGGCGAAACGCTGTTCGACTACCGCCCCTATCGCGAGCGCTTCGACGCACGCCGGCGCGCCGCGGGGGTCGACGTCGAGGTGCTCGGTCCGGTCGACCATCACGAGCTGCCCGCGCTGGTCGCGAGCGCCGACGTGTTCGCGCTTGCCTCGGTCAAGGAGGGCTTCGGTCTCGCGGCGTTGGAGGCGCTGGCGGCTCGCGTGCCGGTGGTGCTGCGCGAGGGCCCGGTCCTGCGGGAGGTCTTCGACGGCACGGCGCGGTTAGCGTCCTCGCCGAGTGAGATGCGCGACGCGCTGCTGGCCGCGCTGTCAACGTCGACAGCCGAGGCGCGCGCGCGTGGAGCCGCACTGGCCAAGCGCCACACGTGGGCCGCCGCAGCTCGCGCCCATCTCGCCTTCTACCACGAGCTGGTGCCCGCATCGCCGGTGCGGGTCCGGGAGTTCGCCCGTGCCTGAGTTGTACTTCCGGGTGCGCTGGCCCGACGGCACCATCCGCCGCTGCTATTCGCCGTCGCTCGTGGTCCGCGACCACTTCGAGTCCGGCGCGGCCTATCCACTCGATCGCTTCGTGGCGCTCAGCCGCACCGCGCTGACCCAGGCCAGCGACCGCGTCCGGGAGCGCTACGGGATGGCCTGCACCAGTGCGGCCCAGGAGCTCGAGGAGATCGAGGCGACGGCGGCGCGCTTCGCCGGCGATCGGGACGCCACCGTG
>JALYZC010000030.1 GCA_030945905.1 Actinomycetota bacterium | reverse complement strand
GCGCCCGGCCACGACGAAGGAGATATCCGGAAGCTGCGCTGCGGCGAGCACGAACGCGCGCAGCCCCTTGCGCTCGAGGTTGGGGCGATCGACCATCCCGACGGTGAGGGCAAGCGGCTCGGACGCCCGGACGGGCAGCTCGCCGAACGGGTCGGGCACGCCGTGGTGCATGACGGTTACCCGCTCGGCGGGGATGCCGACGTTGCGCTCGATCTCCCCGCGCGAGTAATGCGAATTCGTCGCCAGGACGCCGGCCCGCCGCATGATCCACCGGCTCACCCACTTGCGGGCTCCTCCCTGCTGGTGTCCGTAGCCGATCTCGGGCAGGTTGGCCGTGTCAAAGCCGCCGACGATGAGCACGGAGGGCCGCCGCATGAGCCAGGCCAGTGTGATCGGCCACAGCGTGTGCCAGTGCGCCCACCACCCCACGACGACGTCGCAGCCGCGCACGGCGCGCAGCACCCGCAGTGGATTGGACCAGCGCCCCGGCTGGTAGAGGTCGCTCACTTCGTAGCGCTCGGTCAGCAGACGGCGATCGAGCTCGATGAAGCTGGCGCGCCGGCTGTGGGCGAACAGGATCCGCGTCACGTGCGGAGTCTAGGCCGGTATGGGTTAGTGTCGGGGCGAGAAGACGACCACCGAGCGGAGACGGACGATGGCGCACACACGACACCTCGACCGCCTGACCGCCGTGGACGCATCGTTCCTGCACAACGAGGGCGAGTCCTCGCACATGCACGTCGGCGGCATGACGATGTTCGAGGGCCCGCCGCCGGCGATCGAGGACTTCCTCGACCACATCCGCAGCCGCCTGCACCTGGTCCCGCGCTACCGCCAGAAGCTCGTCACCCCACCGCTGGAGGCCGGCCGGCCGCTGTGGATCGACGATCCGAGCTTCAACCTCGAGTACCACGTGCGCCACAGCGCGCTCCCCGAGCCGGGCGGCGAGCAGCAGCTCCTGCGGCTGGCCGCCCGCATCTTCTCCCAGCGGCTGGATCGCTCAAAGCCCCTGTGGGAGGTCTGGGTGGTCGAGGGGCTCGAGCACAACCGCTTCGCGCTGATCAGCAAGACCCACCACGCGCTGATCGACGGCATCGCCGGCGTCGACCTGCTCACCGTCCTGTTCGACCTCACGCCGGTCCCCCAGTCGGTCGAGCCCGACAGCGGGGAGTGGATCCCCCGCCCCGAGCCCTCGGCCGCCGAGCTCGTCGCGGCGGGCCTGACAGGCCTGGTCAGGACCTCGGTGCACGTCGGAGCGCGGACGTTATCGGCAGCCGCCCGGCCCGAGGCCGCCGTGGACAAGGTCCGCGAAGCCATCGGGGGGGTGGCCGAGGTGGCGTGGGCGGTGCTCAACCCGGCGCCTGAGACCCCGCTGAACGTCGAGATCGGGTCGCACCGCCGGGTGGCGGTAGTGCGCTGCGAGCTTGAGGCGTTCAAGCGCGTCAAGAACGCGCTGGGGGGAACGGTCAACGACGTCGTGCTCACCGTGGTCTCCGGCGCGCTGCGCGAGTGGCTGCACTCCCGCGCCGTGCGGACCGAAGGCCTCGAGCTGCGCGGTCTCGTGCCGGTGTCGATCCGCGGCGAGCAGGAGCACGGTCAGCTCGGAAACCGCATCGCGGCCATGCGCGGCCCGCTGCCGGTCTACATCGAGGACCCGGTGGCTCGGCTGGCGTTCGTCAAGGCGGCCATGGACGGGCTCAAGGAGTCAAAGCAGGCCGTGGGCGCGGAGGTGCTGGCCAGCCTCAACGACTTCGCCCCCCCGACGATCCTCGCGCAGGCCTCCCGGCTGAACTTCTCCACCCGGCTGTTCAACCTCATCGTCACCAACATTCCGGGTCCCCAGTTCCCGCTCTACGTGCTGGGCCGCGAGCTCCAGGACCTGTTCCCCATCGCCTTCCTGCCCGAGGACCATGCGCTGGCCATCGCCATCATGTCCTACAACGGCCGGCTCAACTTCGGGCTGCTCGCCGACTACGACGCGCTGCCCGACCTCGACATCGTGGTGCAGGGCATCGAACAATCGCTGGATGAGCTCGTTCGCGCGGCCGGCGAGCAGGATCGCGGAAAGAAGGGCAAGCGCCGCCGCGGCCGCACGCCGGCGGGCAACGGAGCCAAGGCCCGCGCCTGACTCGCGCCTCCCCCGGTCAGCGCTTGGGAGACTTGCGCGGCTTGGAGGCGGCGGCCACGCGCGTGGTGGCCTTGGGGCGAGCGGGGCGCGCCTCGCGGTTGCCCGCGCGGTCCACGGCGACCAGGAAGAAGCGGTAGCTCGAGCCCCGGCGCCCGGTGAAGCTGATGCGCCGCTTCGTCGTGTGCCCGATGCGATGCAGGCGCTTGCCGTCGCGCGAGGCGTAGACGTCGAAGAAGGCGATGCCCGAGGGCACGAGGGCGGGCGCACCCGAAGGATCGCCGCCCGACCAGCGCAGGATGAAGCGGCGGGTCTTGGCCACGTGCGGTGCTCGCAGGCGAGACGTCGGGGCCTGCCGATCGATCCTCCGCGCCGCGTCCGCGGCGGCTCCGCCGTCGAGGATGCCCCACCCCAATGCGGGCGTCCACCCCGTGCCGGGGGGCCTGCGCGCGGTCTGCTTGAGCAGGCGGATCACCTCGGCGGCCGACAGCAGAGGATTGAGGACTCGCACCACGGCGGCCACCCCTGCAACCTGCGGGGTGGCCATCGAGGTGCCCTGGAGATACCCGAACCGGTTGTCGCCGCCGACCGACGTCCGACAGCCGCACGGAGCGCGGGGCGGAAAGACGGAGAAGTCAATCTGCTCTCGGGCGATCGTGGTCGGCGGGAAGGCGCCGACCAGGCCGCGCGGACCGCCGCCTCCGGAGTCAAACGGGCTGAACGACCCGTAGGCGGCGAGCGAGATCTGCGAGCCGCTGCCCCCGCCGGAGGGCCCATCGCCGAAGCTGGCGGCGGTCACCGACAGGCCCTTGATCTCCGGGGAGCTCAGGTCCGGGCCCGTCCCGGTGGGCTGGAGCAGGCTCGCCGGTTGGCCCTGGTCGGTTCCCGCGAAGTCCGAGGCCGCCGCCACGACGACGACGTTGTGTTGGTAGGCGTAGTCGATGGCCGAGACGAAGGCCCCGTCGGGCGGCCGGCCGCCCGGACCGCCCAGGCTCAAGTTGATCGCCTGCACTCCGCGGTTGGTGGCATCGACGATCGAGGCGGCGACGCTGGTGTTCGTGAGGTCGGTCCGCTCGACGACGAGCCCGCAGTTGCCGCCCGCGCCGGCGATCCCGGCCCCGTTGCCCACGGCCCCGCAGGCCAGGGACCCCACGTGCGTGCCATGGCCGTCGGTGTCGACGTCGGGCGGCAGGTTGTCGTCCCCGTTCTGATCGACGCCGGCGGCGATCTTGCCGGCGAGGTCGGGGTGCCCGCCGCTCGTTCCGGTGTCGATCAGGCCCACCAGCGCTCCATCGCCGTGGCTGATGTCCCACAGGCGGTCCAGCCCCTCACGGACGTAGGGCCACTGCAGCACGGTGCCCGCCGGCGTGCCCGGTGCTCCCTCCGCCTGGGCGAGCGCCGGGTCGTTGGGCACGGCCCGCAGGCTGAGCCGCTGAACGGGATACACGGCGCGCACGCGGGGATCGCCGCGCAGCGCGCGGAGCAGCTTCGCGACCGAGCCGCCGGGCGGCGGCGCCACCGTCTCGAGGCCGATCTCCGGCACGCGGGGTCCCGCGCGCCGCGCGCCGGCTCTGGCCAGCACCGCCCCCGCCGCGGAGGCGTGAGCTGCGGCAGCATGGCTGCCGCGGAGCAGGACCTCGAAGCGATCGTCAGCCGCGGCGCCGGGGGCGGCCCACCCGGCGGCGGCCGCGGCGCCGAGCACGGCGATGGTGAGCACGCGAGTCATCTGCATGGCCAAACCCGCACGCTATCCGCAGTTCCGGGGCGGCGTCGCCGGTCAGAAGCCGAGCGCGAACTTGGCGTCCTCGCTCATCCGTTCCGGCGTCCACGGTGGGGTGAAGACCATCTTCGGGACCACCTCGGCCACCCCTTCGAGCTCACCGACGAATTCCTTCATCTGGTCGGCCACCTGCTCCCCGATCGGACAGCCCGGGCTGGTGAGCGTGAAGGTGATGTCCACCCGGGGGCCCTCGACCTCCACGTCGTAGACCAGCCCGAGTTCGACGAAGTCGAGCCCGAGCTCGGGGTCGATCACGTTCGCCAGGGCGTCGGTGACCTCGTCGACGGTGGGCACGGGTTTGAGTGTAGTGGTCCGTCCCGTGGGTCCTGCGCCCTTGGCGGTCATCCGGGGCCGTCCAGGGCGGTCGGACTTGCTGGATAGATCGCCGGCAGCGCCGCTGCGATAGCTTGCGGACATCATCGCCTTCGACGAACAGCCCGCGGGCTCGCCGCACCTTCCGGTCCTTCGATGCAGCGGGGATGAGGACATCGCCACCAAGGGCCGCCGGCGTCGTCCGCTCAGCCGGGCCGCCCGCGCGGCGCAGGCTTGCAACGGCCTGGTGGTGGACCTCTCCGAGCTCGCGTTCGCCGACGCGTCGTTCATGGTCGACCTCGCGTTGCTGGCGCGGCGGCTGCGGCTGCGCGGCGCGGTCATGTGGATTCGCGGCGCCCAGCCCTACATCCGCCGACTGATCGAGTTGATCGGCGTCGACAGGCTCCCGAGCGTGGCCTTCGAGGGCCAGGCACCGGCGACCACCTGACCCGCTGAATTTCCCGGCCGCCCGGTCCGCGCCACCGGCGCTCCCGTAGCCTGTAGCCATGCCCCTGCTGCTCCTCATGGTGTTCGTCGTCGTGCCGATCGCCGAGCTCGCCGTCATCGTCGAGGTCGGCCGGACGATCGGCACGCTGCCGACCATCGCCATCCTGATCGTCGACTCGATCGTCGGCAGCTGGCTGCTCAAGACGCAGGGCCGCGCCGCGTGGCGCCGCTTCAACCAAGCCCTGCGCGAGAAGCGCCCGCCCGCGGCCGAGGTCCTCGATGGTGTGCTGGTCATCTTCGGGGGCGCGTTTCTGATCACGCCGGGCTTCATCACCGACGTGATCGGCCTCCTCCTCTTGCTACCCCCGACGCGGGCGCTGTTCAGACGCCGGCTGGTGGGCTACTTCACCCGGCGCTTCCTGGTCGGCGACGGCCGCGCGGCCGGCCGGCCGGGTCGGCGCGGCAGGACGCCGAGCGGCGCGGGATCGCGGCCGGAGGAGCCCGTCGACGTCGAGGGCGACGCCGTCGACGTCGATCCCCCCCATCTGCCTCGATGATCGAGGCCGAGCACGAGCAGGCTCGCCAGGGCTCGGGCGAGGACTTCACCGACGCGGTCACGTTCGCCTTCGGGGACGGCGAGGCCGAGCTCTACGGAATGACGCGGCTGGGCATCGCGCCGCGCGCTGACACGATGAGCGCACTCGCCGTGGTCTTCTCCGGGCGCGAGCCGGTGGCGGTCCGGGCCCGAGGCGACCTCGCCGTCGACGGCGCAGGATGGGAGGACGTAGAGGGCGCGGGCCTGCACATACGCGTGGACGAGCCCCTACGACACTGGTCGGCGGCCTTCGCCCACGACGACGCCGAGTTCGAGCTCTCGTTCACGGCGCTCGCCCCCGCCCTCGAGTTCGGTCCGGACAGCGCCGTGGCCCGCGCGGGCGGAATGGAGAGCTACGAGCACCTCTGCCACGTCGAGGGCTGGGTCACCGTGGCCGGGCAGGTCACGCAGCTGCACTGCCTGGGGCAGCGCGGGCATGCCTGGGGCAACCCGGACTGGAACGCGCTCGAGCGAGCCACGAGCGTGTCCGGCTGGATCGGCGAGGACCGTGCGTTCGTCCTCCAGGCCGCCCTGCCCCACAACGCCCCCGGACACGACGCGGAGTCCGTCAGCCTGGTCTCCATCGAGCCCGGGGAGAACGGACTGGAGGTACTGCCGGCCGTGGACCCCCGCCTGTCGACCACCTATGACGCCGCGGGCCACCACCGGCGCGCCGGCCTGGAGTACTGGCTCGACGAGGAGGGCTATGCGCGGCGCGCGGCCGGCGAGGTGGTGTGCGGAACGACGCTCGAGCTCGGCCGGCTGCGCATGGACAGCGCCTTCTTCGCCTGGAGCCTGGAGGGGGAGCGGGGCGTGGGACGCTATGAGGTCCTGCGTCGAGCGTGACCTCCATCCGGGCGATCATCAGCGACTTCGGCGGCGTGCTCACGGCACCGCTGCTGGAGGCGTTCGCGACGATCCAGGAGTCCACGGGCGTCTCCCTGGAGGAACTGGCCGCCGCGATGATGCGGATCGCCGCCGAGGCGAAGGCCAATCCGCTGTTCGACCTCGAGACGGGTCGTCTCAGCGAGGCTGAGTTCCTCGCGCGCCTGGGAGCAGAGCTCTCGGGCGAGCTGGGCCGCGACATCGAGCTCCACGGGTTCGGAGAGGCCTACTTCGCCCAGCTCCAGCCCAATCAGGCGATGATCGAGTACATGCGCGGCCTGCGCGAGCGCGGCTACCGCATGGCGATCCTGACCAACAACGTGCGCGAGTGGGAACCGCTGTGGCGGCCCAAGCTGCCCGTCGACGAGATCTTCGAGCTCGTGGTGGACTCCGGCTTCGTCGGCATGCGCAAGCCCGACGCCGAGATCTACGAGCTCACCCTCCAGCGCCTGGAGCTTCCCGCGCAGGACTGCCTGTTCGTCGACGACACCGAGGTCAACTGCGACGCCGCGCGGGCCCTCGGCCTGACCGCGGTGCACTTTCGCAGCAACGAGCAGGCGATCGCCGAGATCGAGGCGGTGCTCGACGGGGCGCGCCCGGCGAGCGCTTAGGCGAGGCGCTCCACCGCCAACGCCGTCTCGACCTCGCTGTGTACGCGCCAGCCCTCGGGCGGGCCGGGCTCTCGAAACAGGGCGTTGACGACCGCGGTCGGTCCAGGCAGGCCGCCGCCGCCATTCAGGCCCTCCCGCGCATCGTGGAACACGACAATTCCACCCGGCGCGACGAATGGGCTCCACAGGTCCCAGTCGAGCCGGCAGCCGTGCTCGCTGTGATCGCCGTCGATGAACAGGAGGTCCAGCGGCTGCGACCACCGCGCAGCCGCCTGCTCTGAGAGCTCGACGTGCCAGTGCAGGCGCGGCCCCCCGCGGGCGCGACCCTGGCGCCCGACCACGCGACGGGTCGCCGACTCGACTCCGCGCCAGCCGGGGAGCAGGGCGTTGCCGGTGAACGGGTCGATCAGGTGAAGGTCGGCATCGCGCGGCAACGCGGAGCACAGCACCACCGCCGAGGAGCCCTCGTAGACGCCGATCTCCACGGCGGTGCGCCGCCCGCGGGCGAGCTCGGCCAGCAGTGCAGCCTCGGCCGCGCTGTGCATGGTCCGCGGCGGCACCAAGCCGGTGGCGACGGCAAAGGCGCGGAGGTGGATGCTGTAGCGCAGGCGGTCCGGAGCCAGCCGGCGCACGAGCTCGGGGAGCGGCATCGCCGCATTCTCGCCCACGGCCGCGCGGCACCGCGCGGGGGACCTTCCCGGTCAGTTCTCCGAGCCCAGCCGATCCCAGCAGTAGAGCTCGACGCATTCCCCGGCCAGCGCGATCGCCCGCTCGCGGGTGAGCCAGGGCAGCACCGTCTCGAGCGCCTGTTCCTCGGCTACGCCCGCGTCGAACGCCTCCTCGCCTCGGAACCCGGCCGCGATCTTCAACGCCTCGCGGCGGTTGGTCCCGAGTGCGGGGAACGCGTTGATGAGGTACTCCTTATTGGCGATCGGCGTGCCCACCTCCAGCGAGGCGTGCCAGGCGGCGAGCATCGAGAGGTCGTGCTCGTCGAGGTCGGACACCGCCTTGACGTAATGAGACTCCAGCTCCGCCTCGGGGATCTCGTCGACCCACGCGCGGACCAGCTCACCGAGCAGCTGGCGGCGCGCCTCTCGGCCGACGGACTCGGCGATCACGCGGATCGCATCCTTGGGTTCGATGAAACACAGGGGCACCAGACCTCCGCTGTCGTCGGGAGTGCTACGACGCAACGGACTGTACGGCCGACGGTGGACGGCAAAGCACCGATGCCGTGGTCGCCCTCCGTCGGTGGACGGCAGCGGCTCACGGGCCGAATTCCCCCCCTCCCCCGGAGCTCGCACTTGTGCCTGGCGGACTCGCCCGAGCCGGGGCGGCGGCGCTCGCGTCAGAGGCGGATGATGACGGGCTCGAAGAGGCCGTTGGCGAAGCCTCCGTATCGAACTCCGTGGCGGGCGCGGGGGCCGGCGCCGCAGGGGTGGACGCCGGGGCCGGCCCGGACGTCGCGGGCGACGGGGCGCTCGGCGACTGCGACCGCGCATGGGCCTCTTCGCCGCCGTCGATGGCCGTCCGCGCCACCGCCTGGGAGGCTCTGAATCCACG
>JALYZC010000195.1 GCA_030945905.1 Actinomycetota bacterium | reverse complement strand
AAGCTCGGCGCGGACGCCGGCGTAGCGATGTTCGAAATGACCAGCGATCGGCCTGCATGATCCTCTCGCGTGTGTCTCGGCGCGTCTCGCGTGTGCCTCGGCGCGGTCGGGGGTTGGCCTCGTCTCGTTCTTACCCCGAGCTGACGGGTGTTCGTGGTAGCTTTCGCTCGACCGAGCGCTGTCGCTCGTCTGTCTTGGAGCATCGGTTTCGCTGAATAGTGGGAGGGCTGGGTTGCTATGAGTTCGGCTTGCTTCACTTGGGTATCGGGTCGGTTCTCGTTGCGCCGTCGTTCTCCGAAGATGGCTTTGGCGTGGCGCCCATCGGGTCCTGCGACCAGCCGGATCGCGTGTCGTTTGCCGTCGGCTGGGAGGCTGGCGCTGTGGGTGGCGCTGCTGGCGTGCTTGGCGTTGCCCGCCTCCGCCGGGGCCGCCGGGAGCGCCTACGTCACCAACATAAATTCGGCGAACGTCTCGCAGTACGCGATCGGCGCCGGGGGCATGCTCTCCTCGCTGACTCCGGCGACCGTCGCCGCGGGCGCGAGCCCGTTCGGTGTCGCGGTGTCCCCGGACGGCAACAGCGCCTACGGCACCAACGCCGGTGACAACACGGTCTCGCAGTACACGATCGACCCGGTGAGCGGCGCGCTGACCCCCAAGACCCCCGCCACCGTCGCCGCCGGCGCGGCCCCGCAGGGTGTCGCGGTGTCCCCGGACGGCAAGAGCGCCTACGTCACCAACAATGGTGACAACACGGTCTCGCAGTACACGATCGACCCGGTGAGCGGCGCGCTGACGCCCAAGACCCCCGCGACCGTCGCCACGGGCGCGTTCCCGTTCGGTGTCGCGGTGTCCCCGGACGGCAACAGCGCCTACGTCACCAACGTCGTTGACAACACGGTCTCGCAGCCCGCGCTCAACCGGTCGTCGCAACGGTTGTTGTTCTGGTGAATGTACGGGTTGCAGGTGACGGGATGTCCCGGGTCTCTCTACGGTGACGGGACTGGGGTGACGCGGCTGTCGTCGCGGAGGCTCGCCCGGAGGGCGGGCCGCAGCGGCGATAGCCGCGTGCGCGCCGGTCGGACCCCCCTCCTGAGGCGCCCATTGACACCTCGGGTCGCGGTCAACGATCATGGCGGCGGCTTCGAACAACTCACACCGTTGAGACAGCGTGTTGCTGGTTGCGGTCCTCTGTCGACGGGGTGTCAGATCGGCAACTCCCCGTCGGGCGAAGTAGACCCCGGTTCAGGCCGCCGCGCTCAGGTACTCGTTCAACGCCTCGGCGGGTGTTCGCCAGTCGAGCGTTTTCCGAGGCCGGCCGTTCAGCGTCGCGGCGACCGCGGCGAGGTCGCTGGCGCTGTGCCTGGCGAGGTTGGTGCCTTTCGGGAAGTACTGGCGCAAGAGGCCGTTGGTGTTCTCGTTGGTGCCGCGCTGCCACGGACTCCGCGGGTCGCAGAAGTAGACCGGCAGGCCTGTCTCGATCCGCAGCTGCGCGTGTTGGGCCATCTCGGTGCCCTGGTCCCAGGTCAGCGACCGGCGGAGTTGCTCGGGGAGCGTGGTGATCGCGTCGGTGATCGCGTCACGGACAGCCTCGGCGCCGTGCCCGGCGAGCGCCGGGCCGTTCTTGATTCTCGGGCCGTCGTGGCCGTCCATCGGCGGGAGGTGCAGCAGCATCGTGAAGCGGCTTGAGCGCTCGACGAGCGTGCCGATCGCGGAGCTGTCAAGCCCCAGGATCAGGTCGCCTTCCCAGTGGCCCGGAACCGCCCTGTCCTGCGCCTCGGCGGGACGCTGACTGATCAGCACCTGATCCGTCACGAAGTTCTTGCCGCGCCGCGCGCGGGCTCTGGGGACCCTGAGCGCCCTCCCGGTCCGCAGGCACGCTGTCAGCTCTCGCCGCAGCGCGCCACGGCCCTGGACATAGAGCGATTGGTAGATCGCTTCGTGAGAGACGCGCATCGATTCATCATCCGGGAAGTCCAGACACAGCCGGCCACTGATCTGCTCCGGACTCCACGACTGAGCCCACCGCCGATCCTTGCGTCGGCCGTGACGACGCCCGCCCCACGCGACGGTCGGCCCGTCCACGGCGATCCCGTCAGGCCGCTGCACAGCACCGGACAGGCGGTCCTGCACATAGCGCCGCAGCTCCTGGTTCGTGGCGAGCTTCGCCGGCTTCGGACGCCGGCCGCGCCGGTCCGCATGCCACTGCGCGGTCGACGCCCGGTACTCGAGACGGCCGCTGCGGGTCGCTGCGTTCCGGCGGAGCTCCCGGGAGATAGTCGACGGCGAGCGGCCAAGTTGGCGCGCGATCTCCCGCACCCCGCAACCACCGGCGCGCAAGATCGTGATCTCCTCTCGCTCAGCGAATGACAGGTACCGCCCGGACGGCGGAGCGAGAGTGAGTGACGGCATCCCGCCACCCTCCCGAAACCATCGGACGCCCACGATCCCCGACACGCCAGCCTCCGCCGCCGCGTCTACGGTCGACGCGCCGCGCGCGATCGCCGCCCAGAACCGCAGGCGATGCTCCCGACGCCCCGCCGGCGGCCGCCCCGGCGAGCGCAGCACCGGCCGTCCCGTCAGCTCTGCTGCCCAGCCCTTTGGCCTGCCCATCGCAACTCCTCCTCGCTGAGTGTTGCGACGACCGCTTGAATCCGCCTTGGGCGCCGGCATCGGAGTGGTTCACCAACTGCACGTCGGCGCCGGGCTCGCGGAGCCCGAGCGCCATCCGCAGCGCGTCCAAGACGAGCGTGGTCCGCATGTTGCCGGCCAGCTGCCAGCCGACG
>JALYZC010000047.1 GCA_030945905.1 Actinomycetota bacterium | reverse complement strand
GGTCGTGGCGGTGCTCGATGGTCAGCTCCCCCAACCCCGGGGTCGCGGAGAGCAGGAGGCGGCGAAGGTCCAGGTGCGAGCGGATCGTCAGTCCGTAGGCGGAGCCCTGACGGGGCGCTGGGTGGTCGGTGTGGTCCACGGTGGGGTGGCGACGCTATTGGTTGGGAGCCGCGCCCCCCGGGCGCGGCGTGGTCGGCCCCGCGGCGATAATCGCGCGATGGGAGCCGAGGCGCCGCCGGCGATCGAGTTGCTTGGGGTCACGCGCAGCTTTGGGTCGCTGCGCGTGCTCGACGACGTAGACCTCGAGGTCCGCGCGGGCGAGCTCGTCGCCCTCGTCGGTCCCAACGGGGCGGGCAAGACGACGCTGCTAAGGATCCTCGCCGGAACGGTACACGCGGATGCGGGACGCGCCCTGGTCTGCGGCCACGCGGCGGGTACGGTCGAGGCGCGGGCGGGCACAGGCGTGTGCTTTGCGTTTGAGCGCTCGTTCTTTGAGGGGTTGACCGCGGCGCAGAACCTGTCGATCTTCGCGCGGCTGCGCTTGGGGCGCCGCGCGGCCCAGGCTGCGGTGCGCGCGGTCGTGGCGGAGCTCGAGTTGGGGTGGCTCGCCGGTCGTGAGGTGGCGGGTTTCTCGGCGGGGATGCGCGGGCAGCTGGCGCTGGCGCGGGCGCTGATCGGCGATCCTGCGGTGCTGCTGCTCGACGAGCCGACGAGCTCGCTTGATGCAAAGGCCGATGAGCGGCTGTGGCGGGCCTTCGAGCGTCGCCCCCATGCCGCGGTGGTACTGGCCTCGCATCGTCCGGAGGATCTCGATCGTTGCTCGCGGTCGCTCGAGCTGGGGGTCCGGTGAGGCCGGCCGCGGTCCTGTGCCTGTGGCAGCGTGAGTTGCTCGAGGGTCAGCGGCGGTGGACGGCGCTGGTGCTCGACCTCGCGTTCGGGGCGTTGAATCTGATCGTCTTCTTCTTCATCGCGCGCAGCGTGGGTCGTCCGTCGCGGCAGCTGCTCGACGGCGCGCCGGGCTACTTCGCGTTTGCGGCGGTCGGGATCGCGCTGATGCTGGTGGTCCAGAGCGCCGCGGGCCAGCAGGTGAGCCGGGTGCGCCGCGAGCAGCTCACCGGGACCTTGGAGGCGGTCGTCGCCCAGCCGGTCTCGCTGGCAGAGCTCGCGTTCGGGCTCACCGGAGCCGGCTACCTGCTCGCCGCCGTGCGAGCGCTGCTCTACCTGACCTTCGCGGTCCTGGCGCTGGGGCTGGACGCTTCGCGCGCCGACGCGCTCGGGGTGGTGGTGATTGTGGTGCTCGCGTGCGTCTCGTTCATGGCGGTGGCCATCGCGCTGCTCGCACTGGCGTTGGTGGTGCGCGGCGGCGAGTCGCTCGTGCGCGTGATGCTCGTCGCGATGGTGTTTCTCAGCGGCGCCTACTTCCCGGTCGCGCGGCTCCCGCACGCGCTCGGCGAGCTCGCACGGTTCATGCCACCCCGGATCGCGCTCGACGGTCTGCGCCGAGCCCTGTTTCGCGGCCACGGATGGGTGCTCGACGCGGGCTGGCTGGCGCTCAGCACGGCTGTCGTCCTGCCCCTGTCGCTGCTCGCCCTCGCCGCTGCGCTCGCATCGCTCAAGCGCCGCGCCAAGCTCACCACGTCGTGAACCTGACCGCCCTGGAGATCGCCGCGGGAATGCCGCTCCCGGGCGCGGTGCCGCCCCGCACGCCGGTAGGCCCGCCGGCTGCCACGCCGTTGGACGCCCTCACCGACATCGTCCGTGACGCGCTCGCCCGCCCGCCGTGCCTGGTCAGCTTCTCTGGAGGCGTCGACTCGAGCGTGATCCTCGCCCGCGCGGCCCACGTCGCTCGCACCGAAGGGCTGCCCGCGCCCGTGCCAATCACCTGGCGCTTCACCGACGCGCCGCTCGCCGAGGAGGACGCCTGGCAGGAGCGAGTGCTTGCCGACCTCGAGCTCAGCGACTGGGGGCCAGGGGAGCCTTGCTCACGGGAGTCGCACCGGCAAGGACCGTTACCGCCGCCATCACCAGACCACGCAGGAGCGCTCCACACTTATGTCACCGGCGCGAGCGGAACTGGGCTACGAGTCGCGCTTCACCGCATGCATCATCCGCTTCTCGGCGCCGGGGGCCATATCGTCCAGCTCGTCCATCGCCGCCCCTGGCACCGTGTTGCCTTCCGGGGGGATGGGGTTGGCCTTGAGGATCCGCGCCATGTGCACGACGTTGTGCGCCATCCATCCGGCTGTCTTGAGCGTGTACGGATGCTGCTCGCCACCCGCGTCGAGGAACGAAGGGCCGGGCCCGGCGTCGCCGACCCAGTAGGTGTCGGCGTTCGGCGGGATCGTGAAGCCGAGGTGGGTGAGGTTGAAGACGGTGGTCTCGGCTGCGGCGTGGGCGCCGTCCTCGTTGCCGGTCACGACGACGCCGCCGACCTTGTTGTACATCGGGTACTGACCGACGTCGTTCGTCGTGTTGTAGGTGCCGTCGAGGCGCTCGATGACCATCTGGGCCACGCTGTTCCGCACGCCGAACCAAATCGACATGCCCATGATCAGGATGTCGGCCGCCAAGATCTTCTCCAGGATCTGGGGCCACTCGTCACCTTCGCCCAGGTCCGACTCGACGCCGAAGGGGATGTTGAAGTCGACGGGCCGAAGCATCTCCGTCTCGACATCGAGGTCATGAAGATGTCCGACGACGATGTTCATCAGCGCCGCGGTGTGCGAGACCTCGGGTGACTTCTTCAGCGTGCAGTTGAGTAGGACGGCCTTGAGCGCCACGGTCTCTCCCTCGTCGATTCCGGCGATCGGGGCCACTCTCTCACGCGCGAGCCCAGCGCGTCATTAACGAGGCGGGACATCGGCTCCCCCCGTCTACAGCGGAATTTGGGCCCCCATCGTGACAACACGCTGCGTGGGCAGGGCGAAGTACTCGGCCGGGTCCGCGGCGTTGTGGGCGAGGGCGAGAAACAGCTTCTTGCGCCACCTGGACATCTCTGCTCCGCCGGTCGGGACGATGGTGATCCTGGACAGGAAGTAGGAGGCGCCCTCGATGTCGATGGGGCGTTCAAGTCCCTGCTGGTCCGCGAGCTGGAGCACGCCGGGGACGTCGGGGTCGTCCTGGAAGCCGAAGCGAGCGATGATGTGACTGATCCCGTCGTCGCCGTAGCCGAGGTCGTCGATCTTCAGCCGCTCCTCCGGTGGGACGTGCGGAACCCTCATCATCTCGATCGAGACGATGATCGCGCTCTCGTGCAGCACGTGGTTGTGCTCGACGTTCTCGCGCATAGCCAGCGGAGTCGTATCGATGCCGGGATTGAGGAAGATCGCCGTGCCTGCCGGACGGTAGACGGGCGGATCCATGTCGTGGATCTCCGTGACAAACGCGTGCAGGTCTCCCTCTTCCTCCTCGCGTTTCTCGGTCACGATGGCCCGGCCCTTCTCCCAGGTGGTGAGGACGCCGAAGGTCGCGAGGGCAATGGCCAGTGGTAGCCAGCCCCCCTGGGGAATCTTCGTCAGGTTGGCGGTGAACAGCGCCACTTCGACCACGAGAAACGCAACCCCGCCGGCGGCGATCATCCACCGGGACTTGCGCCACAGCAGCCGGACCACGGCCAGGAACAGGATGGTGTTGAGCACGAACGTGCCGGTGACGGCCACTCCATAGGCCGAGGCCAGGGCGGCCGAGGAGCCGAAGCCAAGCACGAGCGCCACTACCGCCACGCAGAGCCCCCAGTTGATTGCGGGGGCGTACACCTGTCCTACCTCTTCGTGGGAGGTGTGACGAATGGCCATGCGCGGCAGGAACCCGAGCTGCACAGCCTGCCGGGTGACGCTGAACGCCCCCGAGATCACGGCCTGGGAGGCGATGACCGTGGCGAGGGTGGCCAACAGCACCATCGGGATCCGGCTCCAGCTGGGAAGCAGCAGAAAGAAGGGATCGTCGATGGCCGTGGGTGAGCGCAGGATCAGGCTGCCCTGGCCCAGGTAGTTGAGGGTCAGCGCCGGGAAGGCGATAAGGAACCAGGCACGACGGATGGGGGCGCGGCCGAAGTGCCCCATGTCGGCGTAGAGCGCCTCGGCGCCGGTTATCGCCAGCGCCACCGACCCCAATGCGATGAACGCCACGGCTCCGTGTTGGAACAGGAAGGTGACCGCGTAGGAGGGCGAGAGCGCCTTGAGAACCTCCGGGTGGCGCAGCACCTCACCTCCGCCGGCCAAGGCCAGCACCGCGAACCACAGGGCCATCACCGGGCCGAACAATCGCCCGACGGTTCCCGTGCCGTAGCTCTGGATGGCGAACAGCATGACCAGCACGACCAGGGTGATCGGCAGGATCAGATGCTCCACGCCCGGAGCGGCGGTCTTCAGCCCTTCGACCGCGGAGAGCACGGAGATCGCGGGCGTGATCATCCCGTCGCCGTAGAACAGCGAGGCGCCGAAGATGCCCAGCAGCACCAGGGTGATCTTGGCGCGCGGGTTCTTGAGCTTCGCGGCTTGGATGAGAGCGGTAAGCGCCATGATGCCGCCCTCCCCGCCGTTGTCGGCCCGCATGACGAAGGTCACGTACTTGATCGAGACCACCAACGTGATCGCCCAGAACACGAGCGAGATGACTCCGTAGACCTCCGCCGGGCCTGTGTGGACGGCGTGGGCGTCGACGGTGAAGACGGTCTTCAACGCGTACAGCGGGCTGGTGCCGATGTCACCGAAGACGACGCCCAGCGCGCCCAACGCCAGCACGGCCACCCCCACCGTGCGAGGGGCTGCGGGTCGGCTGCCATCGTGCCGACCCCGAGGGCCTGAGGCGCCGGCCTCGCTGCTCCCATCGCCTCCGGCCGCCTCCGCACCGCCCTGTGGCGGGCCCTCCGGCGTGAAGGTCTCGGGGGCTTCCTCATCCGGCATGCGACCAGAGCCTAGGCCTCCGACCCTCCCCTGGGGCGGAGCTCACCACACGGGTACCCTGAATGACACGACATGACCGTCGTACTGGATCAACGCTCGCGTCCGGTGCGCGACCTGCGCATCTCGGTCACCGACCGCTGCAACTTCCGCTGCGGATACTGCATGCCGGCGGATGTCTTCGGCCGCGACCACGCATTCCTGCCCCGCGCGGAGCTGCTGAGTTTCGAGGAGATCACCCGGGTGGCCCGAGCCTTTGCCGGCCTGGGGGTCTCCAAGCTGCGCCTGACCGGCGGCGAGCCGCTGCTGCGCCGCGAACTCGAACGCCTCGTCGAGATGCTCAGCGGGATCGCGGGCATCTCGGACATCGCCCTCACGACCAACGGCGCCGGCCTGGCCGCCCGGGCCCGCGCGCTGAAGGCCGCCGGGCTCACTCGGGTCACCGTCAGCCTCGACGCCCTCGACGATGACGCGTTCGGCGCGATCAACGGCGTCGGGTTTCCCGTCGCCCGCGTGCTGGATGGCATCGACGCCGCCGAGGCGGCCGGGCTCGCGCCGGTCAAGGTCAACATGGTGGTCAAGCGGGGCGTCAACGACCACTGCGTGCCGGCGATGGCCGAGCACTTCCGGGGCCGCGGGCACATCCTGCGCTTCATCGAGTACATGGACGTCGGCAACACCAACGCCTGGCGCATGGACGAGGTCATGGCCGCCGCGGAGATCCACGACCTGATCGATGCGCAATGGCCCCTGCGGCCGCTGCCACCCAGCTACCCCGGCGAGGTCGCCACCCGCTACCGCTACCGCGACGGGGCCGGGGAGATCGGTCTCATCGCCTCGGTCACACAGCCCTTCTGCGGAGCCTGCGCGCGGGCTCGCGTGTCGGCCGATGGAAAGCTCTACACCTGCCTGTTCGCATCCGCAGGCCAGGATCTCCGTGGATTGCTGCGCGGCGGAGCGAGCGATCCCCAGCTCGCCGAGCGCCTGCGCGCCACCTGGATGGCTCGAACCGACCGTTACTCCGAGGCCCGCACCGACGAGACCGCCGCACGGCCGAAGATCGAGATGTCCTACATCGGCGGCTGACCAAGCCCAGGGGCCTCGCCGGCCTGCGCGCCCGGACCCTTGCCCGGTGCCAGCCGCGCCTCCTCGGCGGAGAAGGGTCGCCAGGCGTTACGGATCGGCATACGGCGATCCTTGCCGAACGACCGCTCGCTGATCTTGACCCCCGGCGGCACCAGCCTCCGGTCTCCCTCGGCGTCATCGATCAGCTGGAGGATTCCGCGGATGACGGCGCGGTCGAGGCCCGATCGCATGATGTCCTGAAGGCTCTCTCCCAGCTCGACGTAGCGCTCGACGACGGAGTCCAGCACCTCGTATGGCGGCAGGTCCACGCTCTCGCGCAGGATCGATGATGGCGGCTTTGACAGGATCTCCTCCGGTATCACGGCGCCGCGCTGGTTGCGGTGCCGGGCGAGCCGGTAGAGCAGCGTCTTCGGGCAGTCCTTGATCGGCGCGAAGTCGCCCGCCATGTCGCCGAAAAGGGTCGCGGAGCCGATGGAGAGCTCGGTCTTGTTACCCGTGGCCAGGGCAAGGTGCCCCAGCTTCTCCGAGATGGCGAGCAGCGTCGCTCCCCGCATGCGCGCGAGCAGGTCATGGCGCACCTCTCCGGCGGGGCGCCCCTCGAGCACCGGCACGAGCCCTTCCTCAAGCGAGCCCATGATCGCCACCATCGGCACCACCGCGAAGCCGATCCGGAGTTCCTCAGCGAGCCGCTGGGCGTCCATGAGGTCACGAGCCGGCGAGCCCGGCGCCGGCATCGCCACGCCGAGCACGCTGTCTGCCCCAAGGGCGTCACTGGCGATGGCCGCGGTCACCGCAGCGTCGATGCCTCCCGACAGGCCCAGCACCGCCGTGCTGAGGCCGCCGCCGTGGGCGAAGTCGCGCGTGCCGATGACCAGGGCCTGCCAGATCTGCTCGAGCTCGTCGAGCTCACGTGCCGACGGGGGAGGCCCGGTCACCTGGCGCTCGCGATTCATGCGCGTGTGGATGGTCTTCGCCCGCGCATCCAGCGGCCGCGCGTTCGCTGTCTCGAGATCGAGGCAGAACCGTGTCGGCTCAAACTGCTCGGCGCGCAAGCACGGTTTGCCCCTCGCGTCGACCACCAGAGAGCCGCCGTCGAAGACGAGCTCGCCCTGGCCCCCGACACAGTTGACGTACACGAGCGGCACGCCGTTGCGCCGGGCGACCGATGCAGCCAGGGCGAGCCTTCCCTCCGGCTTACGTTGGTGGAAGAGCGACGCATTGAGCACCAGCAGCACCTGCGCGCCGGCCGAAGCCTGAGCTTCCGGTGGTCCGTCGCCCGACCACATGTCCTCGCACACGCAGACCCCGGCGACCGTCCGCCCGATCCGCCACACCGCGGCCGCCTCGCCGCCCGCGGCGAAGGTGCGCGCCTCGTCGAACACCCCATAGGTCGGGAGCAGCACCTTGTGGTAGATGCCCCGGAGCTCTCCGTCGCAGAGCAGGGCGGCCGCGTTGGCCACGCTTCGCGGCTGAGTGTCCCAGCTGCTGCGCGGCGGCACGGTGTCAATCGTGCCGACGATGGTGGTCACCGTGCCCGACGCCGCGGCGAGCCTGCTCAGCGCCGCCTTGGCCGCGTCGACGAAGTCGCTGCGCAGGGCCAGGTCCTCGAGGGGATAGCCCGTGAGGGCGAGCTCGGGCAGCACCAGCACGTCCGCCTCCTCGCGCTGCGCCCATTGCATCGCGTCGAGGACGCGGTCGCAGTTGCCGTCGAGATCCCCGACGACGTTGGGGAGTTGCGCGCCCGCCACGCGTAGCACGCTCACGCGCCCCGGGACCCAGACTCAGCGCGATACGGGACATGCATGGCGTGGCAGTATCGCGTGCCGGCCAGGAGGCTCGCGCCGAGCGCAGCCAATGCCCGCCGCGAGTTGTACCATCCGATACAAGCGTGGGCAACGGAGGAGTCATAACGGCCGAGAGCCGGTCAGCGTGTTCGGGATGCGCGTCGAGCGCGTGATCGAGGGCAGCGCCCACGCGCCCCGCACGGCGCGCGGCACGGTGGCCGAGGTGGACGCAGCGCTTGGCTGGCGCAGCGCGGACGCGCGCCTGGTGGCCAGCGAGCTCACGATGAACGCGTGGCAGCACGGCCACGCTCGCGACTCCCGGCCGATCCGCCTGGCGCTCGAGCATCGCGACGGCGGTCTGCGCATGGAGATTCACGATCTGGGCCCGGGCTTTGACCCGCCGGAGGAGCCCGACCTCAGGCCGCCGGACCAGCCGGGCTGGGGCCTGCGGATCGTCCGCAGCCTGGCCGACGCTTGGGGTATCTCGCGCAGTGGAGACGGTACGTGCGTGTGGGCGCTCATCCGGCCCAGCGATGAGTCCCCACCCCGCCGCGCCTAGGTCTGACGATTGAGCGTTGCCGCCACGGGGTAGGTGCCCTGCGTGCCGCCCTCCGCCATCCTCGACGTAGACGGCACCCTCGTCGACACCAACTACCAGCACGCCCTGGCTTGGTATCAGGGGTTTCGTCAGCACGACATCGTGCTGCCGCTGTGGCGCATCCATCGCCACATCGGGATGGGGGGCGACCAGATGGTGGCCGCTCTGACCGACGAGGATGTCGAGGAGCAGAAGGGCGACGAGATCCGGACGGCCGAGCAGCCGCTCTACCTGGCGATGATCGAGCAGGTCGAGCTCCTCGCCGACGCCCGGCGATTGGTCGAGACGCTCGTGCAGCGAGACCACAAGGTCATCCTCGCCAGCTCGGCCAAGCAGAACGAGCTCGACCACTATCTCGATCTGCTCGATGCCCGCGAGCTCGCCGACGATTGGACCAGCTCGGCCGACGTCGAGGAGACCAAGCCCGAGCCCGATCTGATCAAGGCCGCCATGGAAAAGGCGGGGGAGGGGCCCGCGGTGATGATCGGCGACTCCATCTGGGACTTCGAGGCAGCCGAGCGCGCGGGCATCGACTCGATCGGCGTGCTCACCGGCGGATTCGCGGAGCAGGAGCTGCTCGACGCCGGCGCCGCGGTGGTCTTCGAGTCGCTCGCCGCGCTGATCGACGGCCTGGAAGACACGCCGCTGAGCCCCTGAGGTCAGTGGACGAAGGGCAGCCCGTCCGCCACATCGGCCAGGGTGGGCGCGCGTTGGTCGCGGTCTGACACCGTCGGCCGGCCCGGAGGCCAGTCGATGCCCACGGCCGGATCGTCGTAGGCGATGCCCGCCTCGGTTGCGGTGTCGTAGTAGGTGGAGCACTTGTAGACGACGTCGGCGACCTCGCTGACCACGCAAAAGCCGTGGGCGAAGCCGATCGGCACGAAGAGCTGGCGCGCCGAGTCGTCGGCGAGGACGTGGCCCTCCCACTCGCCGAAGGTCGGCGAGCCGCGCCGGATGTCGACGACCACGTCGAGGATCTCTCCGCGCGCGCAGCGCACGAGCTTGGCCTGGCCCGGGTGGGTCTGAAAGTGCATGCCTCGGAGCGTGCCGCGGCCCGAGCGCGAGTGGTTGTCCTGGACGAAATCAACGTCGATCCCGTGCTGGGCCCAGGCGTCGGCCCGGAAGGTCTCGAGGAAGAACCCCCGGGCGTCCGAGTGCATCGTGGGTGCCAGCAGCACAGGACCTTGCAGGCGGGTGCTCATGCGCTCCACGGGCGGGGCAGACTACTGCGCAGAAGGAACGCGGACCACGGGGTCGAATCACAGGCAGGCGATGAAGCGTGCTGCCTCCACGGCGCCGGTCCCGAACGGGATCGCCGCCCATCAGACCCTCTCGACGTACATCAGCCATCGCTTCGAGGACTTCTCGCGCTCGCAGAAGGACGTCGCGCAGTACATCGTCGACCATCTCGACGAGGCGGCGTTCCAGACCGCGGAGGCCCTGGCGCGCCGGGCCAACACGTCGAGCTCCACCGTCGTGCGCTTCTCGCAGGCGCTGGGCTTCGAGGGTTTCCCCGAGCTCCAACAGGCCGCCCGCGACGAGTACCGCAGGCGTCCGCCCAACGACAACGGCAACGGCCCGCTCGCCGCGCCGCTGTTCTCGCTGGATCAGAACGAGTTCGAGACCGCCCTGGCCGCCGACCACGTCAACGTCGAGGAGACCGCACGCAAGGTCTCGCGCACCGACGTCGAGGCGGCGATCGACGTCATCGCGCAGGCCCCGAGGCTGCTCATCGCCGGCACGGACCAGATGGCGTTCTTCGCCTCCTACCTTCGGCACTTGCTGATGCTGCTCGACCTGCGCGCGGAGCTGGTCGCGAGTCCCTCTCAAGAGGCGCTCGGCCGCCTCACCCGCATCGACGAGGACACCGTCGTGGTCGCGCTGACCGCAGGTCGCCCTCACCCGCTGATCACGCGCACCATCAAGCTCGCGCGCCACCGCAAGGCGCGCACCGTGGCCATCGTCGATGCCACCCTCTCGGAGATCGCCAAGCTCTCCCAGATCACGCTGTACTACTCCTCCAACAGCCCGGCCTACGTACGCTCGCACACCGCCCTGCTCAGCCTCATCCAGGGCCTCGCCCAGGGCGTCTACGCCCGTGACGCCGACGTCTACGAGGACCGGATCAAGGCGTTTCGGTTGAAGTAACTGCCCGAACGGCGGAGCCCGCGCTGTTTGCGCGGACGGAGCTGTGAGGGCGAGCGGGTCCGCGCAGCGGACCCGTCACGTCGACAGCATGAGCCCGCTCCGGGCGCAGGAGCAGTTAGTACCCTGACGGGTATGCGCGACGAGGCGACCCTCCGCGTCAAGGCCGGCCTGGCCGAGATGCTCAAAGGCGGCGTGATCATGGACGTGGTCACGCCCGAGCAGGCGCGCCTGGCCGAGG
>JALYZC010000121.1 GCA_030945905.1 Actinomycetota bacterium | reverse complement strand
GGGAATGACCCGGACCAGCCACGCCCTGCGCGACATCGAGACTCGCGCCGACTGCGAGCGGCTGGTGCGCTCCTTCTACGGCCGAGCGCTCGAGGACCCGATTATCGGCTGGATCTTCGTCGACGTGGCAAAGCTCGACGTCGAGGCCCATGTCCCGCAGATCGCCTCGTTCTGGGAGACGATCCTGCTCGGCGCCCACTCCTACGCCGGCGGGGCCTTCGCTCCCCACGCGGCGCTGCACCGGAAGGTCAGGCTGCGCGGCGGACACTTCGAGCGCTGGCTGGCGCTGTGGCGAGCCACCGTCGACGAGCTCTTCGCCGGCGAGCGCGCCGAGCTGGCCAAGAGCCACGCGCAACGGGTGGCGCAGGCCTTTCACCGGCGGCTCGAGGATCTGCCGGTTGCCGGCGGGGCGCCCCCGGCGGACTTGCTCCTGATCACGCATCACGCGCCGAGCGAGCCGAAGGGCGAGTAGGCAGCGGGTCGCCCGCGCCCTAGGATCCGCTGCGGCGCGGCAGGGGCCTGGTGGCTCATCCGGTCTTCAAAACCGGCAGGGCGGGGCAGCCCCCCGCTTGGAAGGTTCGATTCCTTCGCCGCGTCGTGGCTGGAAATAGGCGGGTTTTCGGTTAGTGGCTGGGCTCGGGCGTCTCGGGGGATTTTCAAATATGTCCCGAATATGTCCCGAAGGTCGGCTACTGTTGCAGCATGGATCCCGTCCGACGAGGGGCTGCGCTTCCACCCAGTGGGCACGTGTTCCGCGTTGAGCGGGCGCGCGGGCCCGTCTGGTACGCCAAGTACCGGCTGCCTGACGGGCGCCAGGTTCAGAAGAAGGTCGGGCCGGCATGGACCGGGCGTGGCCGTCCTGCGGCCGGCTACGTGACCAAGCGTCTGGCCGAGGCGTGGCTCGACGACGTGCTCGCGCAGGCGCGACGAGCAGAGCTGCCAGGCATGATCGTGACCGGCGCGACGCTCGCCGATGCGGCGGCCGAGTGGCTGCGCTACGTCGAGCATGACCGCGTGTGCAAGCCGTCGACGCTGACCGACTACCGCCACACCGCGGACCGGATCGTCCGCGACCTCGGCTCGCATCAGCTCGAGGCGGTGACGCCCGAGATCATTGAGCGCTGGCGGGCGACGCTGACCGTGTCGAACCGGACGGTGGCCAAGTACCTCGTGATCCTCCACGGCATCTTCCGGCGCGCTGTGAAGGTATGGGGGCTGCCCCGGAATCCGCTGACGGCGGTCGAGCGACCGCGCTTCCGCGTCTCCGACGATCTGGAAGCCTTCTCGCCCGAGGAGGTCTGGGCTCTGGTGAGGGCGGCGTCGTCTGAGCAGGACGCCGCGCTGTATCTGATGGCGGCCTTTACGGGTCTTCGGATGGGCGAGCTGCTCGCGCTCGAGTGGCGCGACATCGACTACGCCGGCGAGGTCGTTCGTGTCCGGCGCAGCTACAACGTGCACGGCGGCGTCGGCTCGCCGAAGAGCGGCAAGGTGCGATCGGTCCCGCTGGTCCCGGACGTCGCGCAGCGCCTCGCGGTGCTCGCCAGCCGAGAGGACTTCACCACGCCCGAGGACCTCGTCTTCCCAGGTGCGCTCGGTCGCCATCAGGACGCCTCGTCGATTCGGGTGCGCTATCGCGCGGTGCTTCAGCGGGCCGAGCTCCGTCAGCTCCGTTTTCACGACCTGCGGCACACGTTCGGCACGCTCGCCGTGCGCCGGGCCGAGGTGCCGGCGGTCCAGGCGTGGATGGGCCACTCCGACATCCAGACCACGATGCGCTATGTCCATCACCGGGATCGTGGCGGCGAAGCGCGGCTCCTGGCCGAGGCGTTCCGCCCGGCGACCGTCGATCCATTCGAACGCCAGGAGAGTAGGCGATGAGCGCCGGGACATCTGGGGACGACTCGTGGGGACGTCTACGGACATCTCGGGACGTCTTCGCCGCTGGGCCGGGCCGAGTCTGCTGGCGGGCGTCCTCGGTGATCGCTTCCAACCTGCTTGCGGGTGCAGTAACGCGGCAGAGCGGGGACATCTTGGGACGTCTGGGGCCTCAGCACCGAGTGCGTGGAGTGTATGCCTGAATTTGGGTTGGGAGAGCGGGTGGTCTCGGGTAGCGCCGGGGAGCGGTTGGGCTTGGTCGAACGTTTTGCGCGCGCGTGGTGACTGAATCGAGCACGGATGCTTGATCACCGCGATCGGGTCCGCGCGCGTGCATTCACCTGTTCGACAAGTCGCAGACGCCCGTTGAGACCCGCCGTGACGCGCGCGGTGTCCAAGCCGGGCACGGATGCTCGGCACGGTGTTCGTGCGCGAGGCGCCGCCGCCGCCCCCCAACCCGCGCTTGCTCGTCACCGCCGCTCTCGTGCGCATCGACGGCAACGGGCCCTCATCTTCCTGGGGTCAGGGCAGGATCGGGAGCGCTCGAATTCGAATTCGGTCCGGTTCGAGCACAACGATGCTGCCGGCCTCGAGGTCGTCTGCGAGCGCTGGGAGGTTCGCGGCGAGTAGTGCTACCTGGCTCTCGGGGCGGTGTTGGCTGCCGTGGCGGAAGAGGATGACCGATGGAGAACGGGTGTTGCGGGCAGCGAGCAGCGTCCCGAAGTCGGTGTCCGCCGACACGACGACTCGCTGCTCGGCGCTCGCGCGGTCGAAGATCTCATTGTCGGTGGCCGCTTGCATCGCGTAGTCGCGGACGTGAACGGCGTCGTGCCGTGCTGCCCTGAGTTGCTCCGCGACGGTCGGGGACAGCGCGTTGTCGATGAGGAATCTCACCCGGCGAGCGGGAGCTCTCGCTCACGGACCGCTTCGGCGGCGTAGCGAAGCGCTTCGTGCACGTCCTCGAGCTCGAGGTCCGGGTAGGCCGCGACGATCTCCTGCGAGCTCATCCCGTCGGCGACCATCCCGACAACGGTCGCGACCGGGATCCGCAGGCCGCGGATGCATGGCACTCCGCCCATCTGCTCGCTCCGCACCGTGATTCGCGTGAACCCCATGCGAGAAGCCTACTCGTCGGCTTGGAGACCAACGGCTGGCACCGGCATCGCATGCGACTGCTTCTCCTTCGCGGTTTCGTCGAACGAAAAGCGGAAGCGCGATCGGCACATCGGCCGAACGGTCGCGCGTCCCGATCTTCGTGAAAGCAGCCACCGCGGCGTCGATGGGGTCGTCTTCGCTGTTGCTCAGCAGCAGCCACGTGATCGCGGACCAGACGGACTTCTGTCGGCCCGACCGGAGCGGGCGGTTTTGTCGATTTCCCACAAACGCGCACCGCGGTCGTCCTCAGCTAACGCGCCGGGCCGCTAATCGTCGAGCTCCCCGGTCCTGGCGAATTGCGAGTCTCGTGCTGAAGCCGACACTTGGCCCTGCCTTCGTGCTGGCGCGTGTACGGCGGAGCGGCATGATCGCTTTGTTCGTATAGCCCCCGGGGCTGCGAGAAAGTTGCGAACACCTCATATTCGACGCCGGCCCTCACCGTCGCCGGCGGCGGATTGGCTCTGCGTGCCGACCGCCGTTGCGTGCGGTGCTGGATCCCCCAGCGGTCTACACGTGACGGGTGACCACTCGGGGGAAAAGCGCCAGATTGCCACGCGTTCGTAATCGACGCGTTTGCGCTTGAGGAGGCGCTCGGCCCGGACGCAGTACGGGCACGTCCGGGCTGTGTAGACCACCACCTCCTCACGGGTCGACATCAGCCCCTGAGTCTCGCAGACCCCGGCCGCAGCCGAACTCAACACCGCTGGGTAACGACCTCCCGGAACTGCCTCGCAAGCCGATGCTGAAACGGCCCCGGAACCCGTTAGCTGCGCTCCACCGCGTCGCGGCCAATACGCAGCCCGACTGCAAACCTCCGGTCCTCCGCCGGGCAGACTCGAAGCTGCCGAGGACCGCATTAGGGCTGTGTCCCTTGTCCGCGGCTGAACGTTATCCTGGGTTCGGCCGGCCGAGGCAGCTTACGCGTTGGCGATGGTCCAGAGTTGTCGTGCTCGCTGCTGCCGCGCAAACGCCGCGCCAGTTCGCCATCACTCCGCTTACAACTAAAAGCTTGCGTCCCGCAAGTCTGTGACCCCTTGAAGCGACAAGCTCTCCGACTCGTGGCGCTGCCCGCTCGGGGCGGCCCCCAGCGGAGTGAGCACCGGCGTGCTCTTGATGGGGCCCAAGACGCCGACAACCGTCCACGGCCTCAGGCAGCGGCCCGGTTCACAGGCAGGTCGTAGGGCGAGACGACGTGGTGGATCGGCAATCCGAGGCGTTCGGCTGCCCGGTTGGGGAGGTCCTTCTCCAGCCAGTTGGACGTCCCGGCCGGCCAGGTGGAGATCATGACCCGGGTTGCCGAGAAGCCAACCAAAGCATCGGCTATGGCCTCAAGCGGTGCCGTCCCCGACCTCGCCGGTCACGGTCAGTCCGTGGCGACGCAGCTCGTCGATCGTGGCGTGCATCCGCTCGTTGGCCGCCTCGACCGCGGCATCGACGTCCGACACCCAGTGGCGCAGCCTCGAGTTCAGGGCAGGCGCGAGGACGAGTATCTCGCCCTTGGCATCGCCGACGTGCTCGAGTACCTGAGCGGGGAGCGCTGGGCAGGGATCGCCTAGGAAGCACCTGCCCCCCCGCCGCTCAGCACAGGAGGTCTACACGTGGTCGCTGGCTCGAGCTCGGGTCTGCCCCGACGTACTGCGCACCCACCGGACCTTGGCTGCGGCGACGTGACCGTCGACCCTCTCGATCGTGCAGACTCGGCCGTGACCGCCTCGCTGTCGCGTATCCGAGGCAGGTCGCCCTGTCACTGGCGGAGTACGTGCAGGAGGCGAGTGCCTCGGAGAATGCGTGAACCGGCCGTTCGGTAGAAGGTGCGGCAGGTCCTGTGCTCCTCGCGCCTGACGATGTCGCCGAGGAGCAGGGCTTGGGCGACGCCGACGAGCACGCAGCCCAAGGTGACGCGGATGCCTGCGTCCCAGCCTGCGAGCAGCCCGGCGGCGCCGGCCAGGATGGCGACGATCGCGGCGATGTGCCACAGCGGGGTCGGCTCTCCGGATCCGATCTCGCCGCCGCGTCGTTCGCTGCTCGCGGCCATAGAGCGCCGCGCTCCGCGCGGACCC
>JALYZC010000010.1 GCA_030945905.1 Actinomycetota bacterium | reverse complement strand
CCGCGCGACCTGGCTCGCCGGATCGAGGCGGCAGGCCCACCGCTGGGGCTGAGTGTCGGAGACCTGATGGCCGTCAAGGGGGCGGCCGGCGGAGTGGCGCTGGTGGCCGGCGCTCCGCTGGCCGCCGCGCTTCCGGGGCGGCTGCCGGTGCTGGCGGCTCTGGTGCTGCCGCTGGCGGCGTTCCTGGCGCCCGACGTGCTGCTGGGTCGGCGCGCCCGGGCGCGGGGACGCGCGATGGAGCTCGAGTTGCCCGACCTGCTCGACCTCCTCCGTGTGTCCGCGCAGGCGGGGATGCCGCTCGCGGGCGCGCTGGGCGCTGTCGGCGCGCGCCATCACGGCACGCTGGCTCGGGAGTGGCGGGTGACGGCCGGGGAGCTCGAGCTCGGCGCGCCCCGCTCGGAGGCGATGCAGCGGCTGGTCCGGCGCTGCCCGCTGACGGGCATGGCGGTGCTGGTGGCCGCACTGGAGCGAGCGGAGCGACACGGCGCTCCGCTGGCGGACACCCTGGCCGCCCAGTCCCGCGAGGCGCGCGAGGCGCGGGCCCGGCGCCTGCGCGAGCAGGCGGCCAAGGCGGCGCCGAAGATCCAGCTCGTCGTCGCGCTCCTGCTCGTTCCCTCCGCGATGCTGCTCGTCGCGGCGGCGCTGCTGGCCTCGCTGGGCTGACCGGCGACGGCCCTTACTTCACGCGTAGCACGAAGCGCACGAGCTGCTGGTTGCCTTCCATGCGCCCGCCGAGCGCCAGCGTGTCGAGCGACCCCAGGACCTGTTTGACGCGCGTGAAGCTCGAACTCGTGCTGCCGCTGTTCGCGGCCTCGGCGAGGGAGAGGATCGGCGCGAAGTCGACCAGCAGCGAGGGAGGGATACCGCCAAGCGATGTCTGCGCTCGCCGGTAGCTGCCGGACTCCGAGAGCTTGGTGGACGGCGAGAGGGCCTGGGTGGTTGCCGGGTCGCCGTAGGCGAGCACCAGCTTGGCGCCCTTGACCACGAAATTGATCGCCCCGGGCAGGCGCGGAGTGGTGATCTTCACCCCTTGCGCGCCCCCGACCCGGGTTGCGACGGCCTTTATCCCGCTGGCGGCGCCCTGCCGCGTGATGAAGGCTCCGAGCTTGGAGACCACCCGCCGCGCCGCCGCCGGGTTCGGAGCCTCGATCACCACTCCGGCGCCGACGTTGATCAGCGAGTTGCCGCGCGCGAAGACTCCGACGTCGCCCACCGCGGCCAGGATGTCGCGCTCGAGGTCGAGCCCCGTGCGCTTGGCCACCGCGGCCTTGACGGGGCCGATCGCGGCGCCGGCGAGCCCGCTCTCGAAGTTGCGCAGCGTCGTGGTCAGGGTCTGACCGATGCGGGGTATCCCGAACGCGGCGAACGAGTCGCCGGGTAGGCCGGCGATGACCGGCGTCCCCCCGGCGCCCGGGCTGCGCTTTGCAGCGGTCCCGGTCGGCGCGACCAGCTCGACGCTCACGGCATCGTCCTTTGCGTCCACCGTGGCGGTCAGCGGCTGGGCGTTGGCGCCGCCCAGCGCCCCCAGCACGGTCGACCGCTGCGCGGGGGGCAGAAGCTGGAGGGCCGTCCCGGCGAAGGTCTTGAGGTCCACGTAAGCCATCGCCAGCTTGTCCTGGCCGCGGCGCTTGGCGCCCTGGAAGCTCGGCGCGTCGACGAGACCACCGTCCTTGGAGGCGTCGACCACCGCACGGAACCCGTCGGGCTGAAAGCCCTGGACCAGGAAGCCGCCCACGATGCCCGTCGCGGACTGGTCGGACTGGTCGACGTCGAAGTTGACCCCGCGGTAGCTCTTGCGGACCGACTCGCCGCGTTCGGCCTTCTTGAGCGCGGCGCGGGTCGCATCGAGGTCCTTGCTGGCGACGATCACCGCGCCCGTGACCCCCTTTCGCCCCGCCTGCACCTGCGTGACGGCGACGGCCGCGCGCTTGCCGAGCCACGGCTTCACGTCCTTTTCGAAGTCGAGCTTGCTCGTGTTGCTCGAGCCGTTGATCGAGCGCTGGATCGCCTGCGAGATCGACTTGCCGGGATCGTTCGCGCCGAACAGCTTGCGTGCGATCGAGTTGACGGCGTCGCGCTGGCTGCCGTCGGGGGAGACCGTGCCCACCGCGTAGGCCGCCGAACCCTTTGGCGCCACGCGGGCGGGGTCCGCGTTGCCATCTCCCGAGCTGCTGCCGCACCCGGCGACCAGCCCGGCGGCAAGGACCACGAGCGCGAGGGTGGTGAGGCGCGCGAAGCGCATGAAGGGGGCGAGAGGCAGCACGGACACGGCGGCTCCTTGAGTTGCTGGGGAGGGGAACTGTATTGCCCGAGCCCGGTTGGAAGCCTTGGTCGGAGGCGCGAAGCGCGCGAATCGATGCACGTTTGCATGCACGCTGCGCAGGTGCAGCCCAGGTTGCAGGTTCCGGGGGCTCCGGAGGACCGGGCCTCCCACCTGAAAAGGGCCGGTAGCCACGGGGTTTCTCCACGCTCCAGCTGAGGTCGGTCCGGTCCGGTGGGGGACTCGACGAGAGTTGTGTTGCAAAGTGGGAGAAAGTGGAGTAGCTTCGCATCGATCGGACCGGGGTGGCGGGGCTCCTCCCACTCCGCCACCTCGGTCCGGACCTACTTCAGGGATGTTCGACGTGGCCTTCCGCGGAACCTTTGACTTCACGCTCGACGCCAAGAATCGGCTCACCGTTCCAGCCAGGTTTCGGGCGGCGCTGTCCGATGGAGTCGTCCTGGCCGCCGGGATCGAGCGCTGCGTCGCCGTTTGGACCTCGGGCGCCTACGAGTCACAGGTGAGCGCCGCGCTGCAGGCCAGCAATCCGGTCTCCCCGCGCGCCCGCGATACGCGTCGTTTCTTCTCCGCCAACGCACATGAGACCGAGCTCGACGCGGCGGGACGGGTGATGCTGCCCCCTTTCCTCGTCGACCACGCCGGCCTGGACCGAGAGGTCGTGGTCATCGGCGCCGAGGAGTGCCTGGAGGTATGGGGCCGCGACGCGTGGGCGCAGTACAACCGCGAGCTGACCGGCCGGATGAACGAGATCACCGAGAGCCTTGACCATCCTTCTTGACATGAGCGCCATACATGTCGCGGTGCTGTCGGGTGAGCTGATCGATCTGCTCGACCCGCGCCCGGGCCAGACCGCTCTCGACTGCACGGTCGGGGCGGGGGGGCACGCCCGCCTGCTCGCCGATCGGATCGGTTCCGCCGGCACGCTGGTCGGGATCGACCGCGACCCGGTCGCCGCGGAGCGCTTCGCCGACCTTGCCGCCGAGGTGCAGTGCGCGACGAGGTTCCTGCGTATGCCCTTCGCCGAGGGACTGGCTGCGCTGCACTCGGAAGGGGCCCGGGTGGACATGGTCGCGCTCGATCTCGGGATGTCCTCCCTGCAGGTCGACACCCGCGAGCGCGGGTTCTCCTACGCATACGACGCGCCGCTGGACATGCGGATGGATCCGGACCAGGAGCTCACCGCAGCCGAGATCGTCAACACGTGGGACGAGCGGCGCCTGGCGCGAACGCTGCGCGAGTACGGCGAGGAGCGCTACGCCGGCCCGATCGCCCGAGCGATCGTGCGACAGCGAGGCCGCTCCGAGATTCACGACACGCAGGAGCTCGTCGAGGTCATCAAGTCCGCCGTACCCGCACCGGCCCGCTTCGCCGGCGGACATCCGGCAAAGCGCTCGTTCCAGGCACTGCGCATCGCGGTCAACGACGAGCTCGACCAGCTCGAGCGAGCCCTTCCGCTGGCCTGGAGCGTGTTGCGCGAAGGAGGCCGGCTCGGTGCCATCTCCTTCCACTCACTCGAGGATCGCCGCGTCAAGCGCTTCCTGGCCGACCGCGCACGGGGCTGCATCTGCCCACCCGACCTGCCGGTGTGCGGGTGCGGGCGTACGCCCGACGCGGCGCCGATCACGCGTCGCGCGGTGGTGCCGACCCCGGGTGAGGTGGCCGACAATCCGCGCGCGAGGTCGGCGCGGCTGCGCGTCGCCCGCAAGATCAGGGGGACGGGATGAGCCCGCCCTCGACGGCTGCGGCGCGGCGGACCCGCCGTCGAGGCGGCCCAGGCCACGCCACCGCTGCGGCTGCGGG
>JALYZC010000085.1 GCA_030945905.1 Actinomycetota bacterium | reverse complement strand
GAGCTCGTGTCACTCGTGCAGGCCGTCGATCTGGTCGACGAGATAGTGCTCGAACCCGCGCCGCCGGGAACCAGCGGCGACGAAGCGATTTGCGCCGGGGTCGAGGGGCCCAACATCGCCGTGGCCGCGCTTGCCGCCTACCGCGCGGCGACTGGCTGGGACGCCCCCCCACAACGGGTGAGCATCGAGAAGCGCATCCCGGTGGCGGCCGGGATGGGCGGCGGCTCCAGCGACGCCGCCGCGGCGCTGCGCCTCGCCGCCCAGGCGGCCGGGAGACCTGGCGACCCGCGACTCGAAGTCATCGCATCGGGGGTGGGCGCCGACGTTGCCAGCCTGCTTGCACCCGGTCTCGCGCTGATGACCGGAGCCGGCGAACAGGTCTCGCCAGCACCAGCGCTGGAGCCGTTCAGGTTGCTCGTGCTCGTCCTCCCAGAGCGCCTCTCAACCGCCGATGTCTACCGGGAGGCGGATCGCCTCGGTCTCGCCCGCCCGCCCGCGGAGCTGGCGGCGAAGCACCGGGAGGTCGAGACGGCGCTCGAGCGTGGCGCCACCCTCGCGCCCGAGCTGCTTCACAACGATCTCGAGCTCGCCGCGCGCTCGCTGTGCCGCGGCATCGACGATGCACTGGCGGCAGCGCGGGCGGCGGGGGCGCAGCGGGCGCTGGTCAGCGGCTCCGGACCCACCGTGTTCGGCGTGTTCCCGGGTGCCGAGCCGTCGGTGGACTTCGACGCGCTGGAGCGCTATCCGTCCGCGCGCGTGCTGCGCCCCCTGACGCAGTGAAGCTCGGCCCGCTGATCTTTCGCCGCCAGTGCTGTTCTTCGCGTGCGGGCTCGTAGCTCTGGTTGTCGGCTCGCTTCGGCACAATGGGACCTGGTGGTCCACCAGCCATGAGCAACACGTCGATCAGCTATCTCGTCGGGGCGTGCGCAGGGGTCTTCTCGCTGGCCGCGTTCGCCGCCTACGTGGTTGTCCCGGCCTGGAGCGCCTACGGCCGGGGGTGGCAGCGCGCGGCGGCGATGTTCCTGGCCCTGTATGTCCTGTTGGCGATGATCGGGGCGGGCGCGGGCGCGGGGCTCCTGGTCGTGTACTTCTGGGATCGCATCGCGTAGCACGCCCCGCGATCCCCGCGCTTCCGCGCCTACACTTGCGCAATGTCATCGCCCGTGCGGCGCCTTCATGTCATGCCGGCTCCCGCTGACGCGCCAGTGGTAGACGAGCTCAGCGCGATCGAGGCCATCGCCGACGCCGTCGAGTCCGGTGCCGGGCTCCCAGTGGTCGTGCGCGCGGCTGGACGCGCGCTGCATTGCAGCCTCGCTCTGCTCGACACCAGCGGCAGTCCGCTCGCGATCGACTTCACCTCGCCGGCCGACGAGCAGTTGCTGCTCAACGCGGGCGCCGGCGTTGAGGACCTGGAGCTGCGAGTGGCCGCCGAGCCGGTGGGCCGGTTGCGCTTGCGGGCCCGGGGCACCCGGCCGTCCGCGACGCTCGTCACGTTGGTCCGGACCGTGCTGGCCTCCGAGGCCGAGCGGGTTCGAGCCCCCGAGCGCGCGTCCGAGCAGGCGGTGTCCGGTTTCCTGAAGGATCTGCTGGAGCGGCGGTACGCCAGCCGGGAAGCGTTGCTCGCCGCGGGCGCGAAGCTGGGCGTCGCGCTGGAGTCCGGAGGCAGTCTCGTGGTCGCGCACGTCCAGCCGCTGGCCCCGACCGACGGCGACTGGCGGCGCCGGGTCCTGACGGTCGCCGAGCGCGGCGCGCGAGGCGCCGTGGCGGGGGCCCTGGCCGCACTGGCGCAGCGCCCAGACGCGCGTCCTGGGGAGATCGTGCTGTTGGTCCCCGGCGATGAGGACGGCGCGGGGCGCCGGGTGGCCGACGCAGTGCTGCGTGAGCTGCGGGCCAACCTGCACGGCTACAGCTTCGTCGTGGGCCGCAGTCGGGCTGCGCACGATCCGCTCGAGCTTGCGCGGGCGGGCAAGGAGGCTCTGCTGGCGGCCAACGTGGCGATGGCCGACGAGGCCTCGACGGTCCTGGCGTTCGAGGACATGGGGACCTACACGATCCTGCTCACGTCGATGAGCGAGGGGCCCGAGGAGCTCCAACGCTTCTACGCGGACACCGTGGAGCCGATCTGCGCCTATGACGAGCAGTATGAGACCGGCCTGGTGCGCACGCTCGAGACGTTCCTGGATTGCGACGGCAATGTGGCGCAGACGGCGGAACGCCTCTTCGCCCATCGCCACACCATCCGCTACCGGCTCAAGCGCGCGCGCGAGCTGTCCGGGATCGACATCCTCTCCAGCGACGGGAGGGAGAAGCTCTCGCTCGGCCTCAAGTCGATGCGGGTCCTGGGCATCGCCGCGCCGGGAGGTCCCGCCTCCGAGCCCGGCACCGAAGGCGGCCGCGTGCCCGGAGGCTCCCAGGACCGCTCCCGCTGATGGCGTTGGCAGCCGGCGACCACGTTCCGCAGGGCCTGCCGGTGCTCACACCGGCGGGTGACGAGGTGGAGCTGCGCTCGCTGTTGAGCGGCGAAGCCACGCTCGTGATCTTCTTGCGCCACCTGGGCTGACTGGCTTGCCGCGAGCACCTGGTCGAGGTGTCACAGCGGAGCCGCGAGTTGGCGGCGCGGACGATGTGCCTCACCTTCGCGCCGGCGTCGATGCTGGCGGCGTTCGAGCGGGAGATCGCGCTTGACGTCCCGCTCTACGGCGACCCCCAGCGCGCGGTCTACACCGCGTTCGGGTTCGAGCGGGCCTCGGTGGCGCGGGTGTGGCTGGACCCGCGGGTGTGGCTGCGATACGCGACTCTGCTGGCCCGCGGACGTCGTCTGAGACGAACCGAGCAGGACACGCTTCAGCTCGGAGGCGACGCAGTCTTCGACGCCGAGGGACGGCTGCGCTGGATCTACAGAAGTCGTGGGCCGGCCGATCGCCCGACGATGGCCGAGCTGATCGCCGCGATTCGCAACCCGTGAGCGTCAGCCGGAAGCCGGGCCGGCTGCGGCCGGCACGGCCACCTCGTGCGGCTCGAGGAGGGGGAGGAGCTTCATCAGCTCCAGGTTCTCCTGGGGGTCGAGCACCGAGTGCTGGGCGCACGCGGGCACCAGCGTGTCTGACTCCGGGTGCGCCATCGCGTAGGAGCACGCCTGAAGGCGCTCCTGCGTAGCGCGGATCCGAGGGTCGTCTGAGATCTCGCCGCGCTGGAGGGCGGCCCAGGCCGGCCGCACGTCCTTGGCGTCCATGAAGGAGTGCATGACGAATGTGACGGGCTTTACGCCGTGGCGCAGGAGCGGCCCGGGCCGGGCCCGGCGGACGAAGCGCCCCAGCCAGCGCAGGGCCACCGGGACCGTGCGCGGGTGGCGGGCGCACACCCGCAGGAGCTTGACGGCCAGGTGCGGCGCCTCGAAGTCCATGCCGCCGAAGGACTCATAGAGGGCATCACGGACCTCGAAGTCGCCGGGGCCGCGGTCGTCGATCAGCTGCACGTAGCGATCACCGACAAACGCCCCGTACGCGCTTCGATTACAGCGTTCGTCGCCGATCTGGAAGACGTTCCATGCGAGGTGACCGCCGGCTCCCCGCTCCATCTCGGCCCATACGCGGTCGCCGCTGACGTCCTCGTAGTCGTCCTTCCAGCGGTTGGTGTTCCCAATGAACGCCGCGGGCTGGAAGGAGAACATCCGAAAGCCCATGTGACGGCAGTCCGCGATGACCTGCGCGAGCTGGCCCACATTCCGGGGGGTCACGGTCATGTTGTGCGCCAGGTAGCTCTTGACACCGTGCTCGCGCTCCAGGCGCTGGAACATCTGGCAGAAGCGCTCGCGGTGGGGGTTGAGCTCACGCTCGTCCTTCACATGCTTGATGCCACGGCGCCCATACATCATCGAGTCGAAGTGGCCTGCGAAGGACATCGAGGTGAAGCGGGGGCTCCCGTCGGGGTTGCACGCGAGGCGCTCGAGATAGTCGTAGTCGAAGTCGCCGTGGGACATGCTCATCGGCTTGCGCCCGTGTTTGCGCATGGTGAGCAGGGCCTGCGCGTGGTCTTCGGGAGGGAGGAGGGTCACCTCCCCGCCGATCAGCTGCGCGTACTGCCCCGGGCCTCGCTCACGGCGCAGCATCGCCATCTGCTCGTCGATCTCGCGGATGGTGTGGTCGGCGTCGACGCGGACCCGGTTGGCGTCGCGCGAGTGATAGCAGGGGGTGCATGCCAGGTTGCAGCGGGGAAAGACGCCGTGGGTCCCCTCACACCCGGTGGACCGGCGGCCGAGCGCCTGCCCCTCGTGCTTGACGTGGTCTGGGAGCTCGTCCCAGCGGCGACGCAGCGCCGCTTCGGTATCCGGGTGCACGGGACGGGTCGCCAGCTCGAATCGGCGCAGGCGCTCACGCAAGGTGGGGGTCATCGCGCGGCCTCGGCGTCGAGGAGCCCGAAGACGTCGTCGACCTGTGACCACCCGACGCGCAGCAGGAACTGGTTGTTGCGCCCGTAGGACTTCGCGCCCATGAGAAAGAAGCCCGGCTCGGGGGTGCGCAGCGTGTCGGGCCCATGGCTCTCCTGGGCGAGGCAGTCGCCGCCCGCGGCGCCGAGCAGGGCCGCGGCAAGGTTCATCGGGCCGGCTGTCGCGTAGCACTCGTGGACCTGGAGCTGGCGGTAGAGCGTGAAGTCACCGACGCTCCCGTTGAGCCCGAGTACGCGGTCCACCACGACGTCCTCCGCGGCACCGTTGCGCAGGGTGACGGCAACGCGATCCTCTCGGGGGCTCAGCGCCTCGACCACCCGACCCGGGCGCAGCTCGATGGCGGGCGAGGCACCTCGCCCCAATTCGTCGGCCACGGCGTTGAGCGCGGCACGCTCGGGCAGGGGGTCGTCGGCCACCGCACCCCAGGTCGGCTCAGCGCTACGCACCACCCAGATCACCCTCGTGCCCGGTGCATCGCGGGCGAACGCGGCCAGCTCGCGGGCCGCGGTCTGGGCGGAATGCCCGGCGCCTGTGAGCAGGATGGTCCGCCCCGCCCAGGCTGCGGACTCATCGGCGAACGCGGGCAGTCGGTGCTCGATGCGCGCGCCGAGCGTCCGTTCCCCCGGCGCCGGGATGCCGCCGTCGCCGAGCGCATTGGGATTGGCGTAGGTGCCGGTGCAGTCGAGGACGACGTCTGCGTGCTCGACCAGCTCCTCGCCGGCCGACGTGGTGAGCAGCAGCCGGAAGGGGTGGCCTGAGCGGCCGCCCGTGCCGATCTCGTCGTGCTTGAGCAGTCCGTCGCGGCCTACCGCCTCCACGCGCGTATCCAGTCGTACGTGCGGAGCGATCGTCACCAGCGCGCCGACCTGGTCATAAAGGCGGTCCGCGAGCTCGTCGCCGGTGGGTAGCTCGCCGCCACGCGGCGGGTCGACGCCCGCGTCGTGCAGGGCGCACCGCATACGCTCGGAGACATTCATCTCCCAAGGCGTGAAGACGCGCACGTGGCCCCACGCCCGCACGTGCCCGGCCACCGTGGGCGCCGCGTCGTAGATCGTGAACTCGAGGCCGCGGTCCGCAGCCGCCAGCGCCGCCTCCAGTCCGATCGGTCCAGCGCCGAGGATGGCGATACGGGGCGCGGCCTGCGGCATGGTCCTCCGTGTGTCGAGTTCCGGTCTGCTGGGGTTACGCAGCCCGGTCACGTTCGGATGCGGAAGCCAACGCTACCGACCGGAGGGTCTGACCGGCAAGCCCTTTCAAGGCCGCGGGCCGCTTCCCCGCGGCGCCGGCGCACGCACGCTCGCCGGCCGATGATCCGCCGGGCTGCGCGCCACGAAATCCCACTGGCCGCGGTTATAGTCGGTCCGGCGTCGCCGGACCGAAAGGGAGGAGGTTCGCGTCATGCCCAGGATCGCCGTCTGCGGCGGCCCCTACGCAAATCCCCACGCGCTGCGGGCGTGGCTGACCGACGCCCGTAGGCGCGGCGCCCAGCGGCTGTTCTGCCTCGGCGACCTCGGTGGTTTTGGCGCGGAGGTCGACGCCGTGTGGCCGCTGCTCACCGATGGGGGCGTGGAGTGCATCGCGGGCAACTACGACATCGCGATCGGCAGGGGCGACGAGGACTGCGGGTGCGGCTACTCCGACGAGCGCGACAACCAGTTCGCCCAGCTCATGTACGACTACACCCGCGAGCACACCTCGCCGGAGTTCGCCGCGTGGATGCGCACGCTGCCGGGCGACCGTCGGGAGACGCTGGGCGGGCTCGACGTTCACTTCGTCCACGGCTCCCCGCTCGTGTTCAACGACTTTCTGTGGGAATCCCTCGAGGACGACGAGCTGCGGCTGCGCATGCGCGTCGGCGACGGTCCGGCGCCGGACGTCCTGCTGTGCACGCATACGGGCCTGCCGTGGCAGCGCAGGGTGGACGGCACCCTGATCGTCAACGTCGGCACGGTGGGGCGTCCGGCCAACGACGGCCGGCCGGAGACGTGGTACGCGATCATCGATCTCGGGGAGGGCGAGGCTCGCGCGGAGCTCGTCGCGCTGGGATACGACTGGAAGGCCCACGCCGCCGCGATGCGCGCGGCCGGTCTGCCAGAGCCCTTCGTGGAGACGGTCGAAACCGGGTGGTGGACCACGTGCCTGGAGGTCGTCCCGCCAGCCGAGCGCTCCCGCGGCCGCTACCACATCTACCGCGACGCCATGCCGAGTGGATTCGCCGCCGAGGGCGTGGGGTGGGCGCAGGCGCCGGCGTCCCCGGACGACGGTTTGCCCGTGATGCCGTTGTTCGGCTCCAAGGTATTTCCCCCGCGGCTGTGGATCTATTCGAACTTCCACTGCAATCTCGCCTGTGAGTACTGCGTGGTGGCATCGTCGCCCCGGGCCCGCAAGCGTTCGATCGGTCTGGAGCGATTCCGCGCGTTGATCGACGAGGCGGTGCGCGAGGGGTTCGCCGAGGTCTACGTGACCGGCGGCGAGCCGTTCATCGAACCGGGGATCGTGCAGATGCTCGAGTACGCGTCGGACCGGCTGCCCACGGTGGTGCTGACCAACGCCATGCTGTTCACCGGTCGTCGTAGGGCGGAGCTCGCCGCGCTGGCCGGACGCGCGAACCTGGTGCTGCAGAGCTCGATCGACGGCGCACGTGCACAGACCCACGACGCATGGCGCGGAGCCGGCTCCTGGCAGCGGGCGATGGACGGCCTGGCCTATGCCCGTGAGCTGGGCCTGCCGATCCGCGTCGCCATGACCGAGACGCCGGAGAACCGTGATGAGGTCGGAGAGCTGCGCGAGCGCCTGGCCAGGCTCGACATCGTGGGCGAGGCCTTCGCCGTACGTCCGCTGGTCAAGCGAGGGTTCGCGCAGGATGCGGCGGAGGGCATGGAGGTCTCCGATCAGGTCGTCGTCCCCGAGCTCACGGTGACTGCCGACGGCGTGCATTGGCACCCCATCGGCGGCGATCTACAGTCCAGCCCCGACATGCTGGTGGCCGCTGGGGCGGTTTCGCTGGCGGAAGGAAAGCGGGCGATCGTGGAGCGCTTCCTGGCGTTGCGCCTGGAGGACGGAAGCCTGCCCGCGGCGTTCCAGTGCGCGATCTGAACGCCCCGGCCGTGGCGAGGCGGGCGCCGCACGTCGCCTAGCATTGGCCTGGCGATGGCAAGGGTCGGAATCATCACCGGGTCGGGCACGTATGCCCTGCCCGACGTCGAGGTCTCTCAGGCGCACCATTTCGAGACGCCGTTCGGGGCCGCAGCGGTCAGCGAAGGTGCCTTCGCCGGGCAGACGGTGCTGCACGTGTCACGGCATGGCGAGGGCCACCTGCGCCTGTCCAACCATGTGAACCACCGCGCCAACATCTGGGCACTGCGGGAGCTGGGCGCAGACTGCGTGATCGGGTGCACCGCATGCGGGGCGCTGCACCCCGACCAGGTCCTCGGAGGGCTCATCGTCTTCGATGAGCTGCACTTCCTGGCCAACCGTCTGCCCGACGGGTCGCTGTGCACGCTGTTCGTCGAGCCCGGCGATGCACGGCGCGGGCACTGGATCATCGGGCCGCCGTTCTCGGCCTCGCTACGGAAGACGCTCGTGAGCGCGGCGCAGGCCGCAGACGTGGACGTGCGGCCGAGCGGCTGTTACGGGCACGTCGACGGCCCACGCTTCAACACTCGAACCGAGATAGCGGCGCTCGCAGGCGCGGGCGTGACGGCCGTCAGCCAGACCGGCGGCCCCGAGACGGTGCTGTGCGGTGAGGCCGAGCTGCCCTATGCCCTCATGGGCTACGCCACCGACTACGCCAACGGCGTGCGCGATGAGCCGACGCCCGTGTCGGAGCTCGTCCGGTTGATGGGGGAGAGCACGTCAATGTTCGCCAACGTGCTCGCCGCGGGGCTGCCGATGCTGGACGAGGCCTCGCCTCAGCCGCCGGGCGTCGTCTATCGCTTCGCGCAGTGACGGCGCCGGCGGCGCTGGTGATGGCCAAGGCGCCGCGCCCCGGCGAGGTGAAGACGCGTCTGCAACCCCTCCTGGGGGCCGAGGGGTGCGCGCGCCTGCAGGCCGCGTTGCTGCGTCGGGCGGCCGGGTGGGCGCACGCCGTCGCCCCCGGCGCTGCATTCGTGGCCTTCGCGCCCGAGGACGGCCTCGAGGAGACGCTCGACCTGGTCCCCGCAGGGACGGATCTGTTCGCCCAGGAGGGGACAGATCTGGGCCAGCGCCTGGCGGCGGCAATCGCGCGGGTGCTCGTACTGCACCCCGGCCCGCTGCTCGTCGTCGGGACGGACCTGGCCACGCTGTCAGCCGAGCACGCCCGCGCAGCGCTCGAGGACCTCGCGGATGGGTGTGACGTCTGCTTTGGGCCGGCCTTCGACGGCGGGTACTACCTCGTCGCCCTGAGCGCCCCGCACCCCTGCTTGTTCGACCTCCCGTCGGCGGCGTGGGGCGGGCCCGAGGTGCTCGAGCTTTCACTCCAGGCCGCCGCGACGGCGGAGCTCTCCCTCGGCCTGCTGCGCGGCGAGCGGGACCTGGACACGCCTGCCGACGCGCGTGCCGCGCTCGCCGACCCCCAGTTTCCGGAGGACATCGCCGCGATGTTGCGATGAACGACGCGCCGCTGGTGAGCGTCATCATCCCGGTCCTCAATGAGGTGAGTGCGCTGCCGGGCACGCTGACCCACCTATCGGCGCTGCCGGGGAGCTTCGAGGTGATCGTGGCCGACGGGGGATCCACGGACGGCACGACCGATGCCGCCGCGGGCCATCCGCTGACCCCGCGCGTCGTCACCGCGCGCGGGCGCGCCCACCAGCTCAACGCCGCCGGCGCACAGGCTACGGGCGAGATAATGGTCGTCCTGCACGCCGATACCCGCCTGCCCGTCAGCGCCTACGAATCGCTGACGGCGGCTTTGCGCGACTTCGAGATCGTCGGCGGCAACTTCACCCTGCGCTTCGACGGCGGCGATCGTTTCTCACGCATCCTCGGTGCCATCTACGCGGTGCAGCGACGCCTGGGCATCTACTACGGCGACTCGGCGGTGTGGGCTCGGGCCGCCACCTTCGCCGCGCTGGGCGGGTTTCGCCCGCTGTCCATCATGGACGACTACGACTTCGTGCGGCGCATGGAGGGCTACGGCTGCACCGCGTGCCTCCCCGGGCCGGCGATCACGTCGGCGCGGCGCTGGCAGCGCGCGGGGCTCGCGCGCACGGTGACCTCATGGGTGGTGATCCGGTGGCTGTACCTGGCCGGCGTTCCCGCGGGACCGCTGGCGCGTTTGTATCGGCAGGTGCGGTAGGCGGCGTCGAGGCGTCCTCTCCGGATACCGCTGGAGCCGTAGGCTTTGTGGCAGCGACCCGATCGCCGATGGGGAGTGGTGTAATCGGCAGCACGCGAGACTTTGGCTCTCGAAGACGGGGTTCAAGTCCCTGCTCCCCAGTCACAGCGCCGTCTGGTCTGGGCTCAAGATCCGCAGCTGCGAGATGTGCGGGCAGGGGGAGAACTGGCGGGGGCGACACATGTCTCTCATCCTCGACCACGTCAACGGCGTCGCGGACGACAACCGACTCGAGAACCTGCGGATCGTCTGTCCGAACTGCGCAGCGACGCTAGACACCCACTGCGGCCGGAACCGGTCGAGCCTGGGCGAGCGCGCCTGCGAGTTGTGCGCAAACAGCTTCATGCCGCAGTACGGCTCGCAGCGATTCTGCTCGCGCTACTGCGCTCTGCATCGCAAGCGTGGACCGAGCGAGACGCGACTCCGGAAGGCCACGCGCCCTGACTATGAGACGCTCCTGAGTGAGGTGCGAGCACTCGGCTACTCCGGAACGGGTCGTCGGCGCGGAGTCTCGGACAACGCCATCCGCAAGTGGGTGCGCGCGTACGAGACTCAGCACGCTGCCGCGCCGCAATAGCATCCGGCCCGTGCCCGCGCCCACCGTCGTGATCATGGCCGCCGGCCAGGGGACCCGCATGCGCTCGGCGACGCCGAAGGTCCTGCATGACCTCTGCGGGCGTCCGCTCGTCGGCTGGCCGGTCGCGGCAGCGCTCGAGGCCGGGGCGGGGAAGGTCGTGGTGGTCGGCGGGCCGGACCGCGCACTGGCTGGATTGCTGCCCGACGATGTCGCCCTCGTCGTCCAGGATGACGCTCGCGGGACCGGTGACGCCGTGCGGGCCGCCACCGCGGAGATCGTTCCCGGAGCTCCGGTGCTGGTGCTCTCGGGTGACGTGCCGCTGGTCACGGCGGAGCTGATCCGTGAACTCACCGAGGTGCACGTCGTGGCCGACGCGGCGGCGACGATGGTCACGATGGAGCTCGAAGACCCCACCGGGTACGGCCGCGTGGTGCGCGGTCCCGAGGGCAACGTCGAGCGCGTCGTGGAGACCAAGGCGGAGGGCGATGCGACAGCGGCGCAGCTGGCGATCCGCGAGGTCAATGCGGGCGTATACGCGTTCGAGCCGGAAACCATGATCGAGGCGCTGGCGGCGCTGGAGCCCGACAACGCCCAGGCCGAATACTACCTTCCCGATGCGCTGCGGGCGATCGCCCACTCCGGCCGGCCGGTGGCTGCCTTCAAGGTGGAGGATGCCGCGCTCACGCTCGGAGTCAACGACCGCGTCGACCTCGCCCGGGTCCGCGAGATCGCCCAGCGGCGCATCCAGGAGGCGCATATGCGCGCGGGCGTGACGATCGTCGACCCCGCCTCGACGACGATCGACGCCGACGTGCGGCTGGGCGCCGACACCGTGATCGCGCCCGCGACGTTCCTGCACGGCGCCACGCGGATCGGCGCGCGCTGCCGGGTCGGTCCGGCCACCACCCTGCGCGACGCGATCCTGGGCGACGAGGTGACGGTGCTGCATTCCTATCTGGACCGGTGCGAGGTGCGCGCCGGCGGTACGGTCGGCCCGTTCGCCTACCTGCGCCCGGAAGCCCTGCTGCGAGAGGGCGCGAAGGTCGGCACCTTCGTCGAGATCAAGAATTCTGACATCGGAGCCGGCACCAAGGTTCCCCACCTCTCCTACATCGGCGATGCCGACATCGGGGAGCGCAGCAACCTCGGCGCTGGCACCATCACCGCCAACTACGACGGCACCAACAAGCACCGCACCACGATTGGCGCCGGTGTGCGCGGGGGCGTCGATACCGCCTTCGTCGCCCCGGTCGTTGTCGGTGACCGGGCGTGGACTGCGGCGGGCTCGGTCATCACCGAGGACGTTCCGGCCGGCGCCCTGGGCATCGGACGGGCCCGACAGCGCATCGTCGAGGGCTTTGACGAGCGCAAGCGCGGCGTCTGAGCACCCGCGCGCCGTCGGCGGCGGCGCGTACAATCTCCGGCCCATGAGCGTCACCGAGGAGCGCCCCGACCTGCGCCGGAGCCTCGACCTCAACTACAACAAGCGGCTCATGCTCTTCTCGGGCCGGGCGAACCCGGAGCTTGCCGCCCGCATCGCCACCAAGCTCGACGTCGACCTCGGCCCGGTGACGCTGAAGACCTTCTCCAGCGGGGAGGTCTACTGCCGCTACGAGGAATCCATCCGCGGAGCCGATGTGTTCATCGTCCAGCCCACCTGCGCGAATCCGGACACCGACGTGACCACCAACGATGCCCTGATGGAGCTCCTGGTCATGATCGACGCGGCCGTTGGCGCGTCGGCCCACCGGGTCATCGCCGTCACGCCGTGGTTCGGCTACTCCCGCCAGGACAAGAAGTCAGCACCGCGCGAGCCGATCACCGCCCGCCTGGTGGCACGGATGCTCGAGGCCGCCAGGGTCGACCGCGTCCTCACGATGGATCTGCACGCCGGACAGGTGCAGGGATTCTTCTCCGAGCCGGTCGACCACATGACCGCGCTGTTCATGCTCACCCAGTACTTCAAGGATCTGGGACTGACCGACCTCGTCGTCGTCGCGCCCGACGAGGGCCGCGTCAAGCTCAACAAGAAGTTCGCCAACGAGATCGGAGCCGAACTGGCGATCCTCGACAAGGAGCGCCCCGCGCAGCAGGTGGCCGAGATCGGGTACGTCATCGGCGATGTGAAGGGTCGCACCGCCGTGATAGTCGATGACATGATCGACACCGCGGGCACGCTCAAGGCAGCCGCTCAGACCGTGCTCGACGAGGGGGCCGCGCGTGTGTACGCGGCGGCCACGCACGGCGTGTTCTCGGGGAACGCATACGAGAATCTGGCTTCCTCGGGCTTCGAGCAGATCGTCGTCACCGACACGATCCCGCTGCGCCGCGGCGCTCCGGACAACATTCGCGTGCTCTCCTGCGCCGAAATCCTCACCGAGTCGATTCGCAGCATATTCACCGACCATTCGGTGAGCGACGTGTTCGGCGGCGAGAACCAGCTCTTCTGAGTCAGCGCGCCGCTTCGCTGATGGACGTCCTCGGACTCTCCGAGGACGAGCTCTGCGCGATCCTCGACGCCGCCCCACTCACCCTCCTGTCCGGCCAGCTCGACCACCGCCCGGAGCTGCCCATTCTCCTCGAACTCCTGGCCGAGGCGCAGGAGCGAGTGGCGCCCTCGGTACTGCGGCGCTGGGTGAGGGCCTCCGGACCCGCCGGACGCCCCATCGACCAGCTCCTGGCGCGAGACTTCTCGGGTTTCGAGGACTCGCTCGCAGCCCTGGCCGAGCGCGGATTCGTCGTCCGCGCCCCGGATCGAGACGCCTGAGGACTACTTCGGGTCCGGGCGCTCCTCGCCCGGCCAAAACCCCGTGAGCGAGGAGAAGCCCTGCGCCCCTGCTCGGTCGACCGCGGCCCTCGTGACCTTGAACGTCACGCCCTCCAGGGCGGCCGAGGCAAGCACCTTCGGCCACGTCGTCCGCTCGGTGGTGGGCGACGGAGGCTCCTCGTCGTCGATGATGCTCCACAGCTGCTCGAAGAGCTTCTTGGAGGCGAAACCGGCGGCGAGTCCGAGGGCAATCCCGAATGGCTTGTAGAGCAGCTTCACGTTTCCTGCCTCGCGGTCGATACTGATTGGACTGCCGCCGAGGCGGCGGTCATGATCTACCCAGATCGACAGATCTCAGACATGGACGATGAGGTCACCCCAGATCCTCCCGATGTCGACGAGCTGCTCCGGCAGGCGCTGCTCGACGCAGACGCATCGGCGGCCGTCGCCCTGACCGTGCGCGGCCTGCCGCTCAGCGACGAGGTCACGGTCATCTTTCACGGACGCCGCGACCTCGGGACGATCCAGACCTTCGTGACCCCCGGCCGCAGGGGGGCAGGCGCGGCCGTGTCCGCCGCCGAGCTGATGCGGGTGCCCTGCGACCTCGACCTGGCCGACGCTGAGGATCGTGAGGAGGCCGAGCTCCTCTACGCCGCGCAGGCGGCGGTCATGCGCGACGCGCTGGTGGGTGCCGATACCGTGCTCGACATCTGGCGCGAGCCGCTCGCCGAGATGACGCAGAGCGGCGTCGCGATCGAGCGCTCGCTGGAGCTCGACGTGGCGCTCCCCGCCCATCGCCTGCTGCCTGTGGCGCTGGTCGCGCCCGAGCGCCGGCTCGTGGTGACCCCGGTCTGCGGGGCGCGTACGCTGGCCGAGGGCCGGCCCCCTCTCGGTATCGCCTGCGCCCAGCAGGACGTCGCGCGCGTCTATCCGCTGCCCGACGATCCCGAGCGCTGCCTCGACGACTTCCTTCTCCTGGCCGCCCACCACGCACAGGCGCTGGCGACGCGGCTCGACCATCAGGAGGCGTCGGTCGAGCGGTTCCTCGAGCTCAACGGCGAAGCCGAGTAGGCAATGATTCCCGGCGGTGTCCCGCCGGCCTCGCATCGCAGTAATCACCGTCGGCGTTCTCGCCTTCGTGGTGGTGAGCGCGTTGTTGGCGCGCGTCCTCACGGTGGGAAATGCGGAGCGAACGGCCATGCTGGAACTCGCTCGGGCCGAGGCGCACGCGGACGAGGCGGGCGTCCTGCGCAGGGTCAGCGCCTGCCGGACGGGGTCGGCCTGCCGGGCGCGCCTGCCGCGCATTCTGGCTCGCGTCAGCCATCCGGGCCGAGTGAGGATCCTCCGACTCGACGGGCCGAGTGGGGTGGCGATCGCCGGCCGGAGCGGCACCGCGCGATTGGCCTGGAAGGCGGGGGACGCCCTGCCGATCGTCCAGTGCTTTCGCCTGCGTACGGAGGGGAACCCTCTGCAGGGCTACCGCGTCCGGGTGGTCTCGATCGCCGACCCGATCAAGCTTGACGCGTCGTGCTGACGCCGACCGCGTCCCTCCGCGGCTAGCGTTCCGCCGGGAGGCGCCGAGGCGCCCGTTCGGGCTCGTCGGAGCGCCGCCGGTCCGGTCGCGGCAGCCGCTCGCTCAGGCGCGAGTGGTCTCGCAGCCGCACGCGCGCCGGCGCGGCGTCGGGTAGCGGGACCCCGTCACCGGACGGCCCGTTGAGGTCGCGCGGTGTCAGGCGGTCGTTTCCGCCACCGCCACCGCCACCGGGATCGTCGGGCGGACGGTATCTCGCGGTCGTGTCACTGCGCAGGAACATGAGTAGAAGAACCGCCACGAATACGAGCCCGACCAGGTGCAGGCCCGCCATCAGCAGCACGAGCTTCGCGTCTCCCGCCATGAGCTCAGGGTACCGCGCGAGGAGGGCGATCGCGAGTCCCGCCACGGCGCTCGGAGGGAGGCCTTCGCTACCATCGTCCCCGCCTATGGCCACCGCCACGGATACCACCACGCTCGCCGTCAAAGGCCGCGAGGCTGCCGGCTCGCGCGCTTCGCGCCGGCTGCGCCACGAGGGTCTGGTGCCCGGCATCGTCTATGGGGGCGGCGAGGATCCCGCGGCCTTTCAGGTGGAGGCGCGGGCGTTGCGTCTCGCCCTCGCGCATGGAGGGGCGGTGATCGACCTGAGCGTCGACGGGAGCGAAGGGGCGCCCGTTGTCGTCAAGGACCAGCAGACCGACCCGGTTACGGGCGCGATCCTGCATCTGGACCTGCTGCGCGTGCGTCTCGATCGGCCGATTCAGGCCACCACGATCCTCGAGCTGACCGGGGCCGATGACGCGCCGGGGGTCAAGGAGGGCGGAACGCTCGAGCAGATCACGCGCGAGCTCAACGTCGAAGCGCTGCCCACGGCAATTCCGGACATGATCGAGCACGATGTCTCGGGCATGCAGATGAACGACACCTTGATGCTGGCGGCGCTCAGTCCCCCCGAAGGCGTTGCGCTGCTGGACGACCCCGACGAAACAGTGCTGGCCACGCTCTCCCCGCCGCGCGTGGAGGAGGAGCCCGACTCGGAGATCGAGCAGGAGACCCTGCTCGTGGGCCAGGAGGGTGAGGCCGACGCGGCCTCCACCGGGGCCGACGGGGCGCCGGATTCCCGCGGCGACTCCGGCGAGTAGCGCTGCGCCTGTCCGGCGCATCCATCGACTGGCTTGTCGTGGGCCTGGGAAACCCGGGCGAGCGGTATGCCGGCACGCGGCACAACGTCGGCTTCGAGATCGCCTCCGCCCTCGCAGAGGGCTGGTCGCTGGGCCGGTGGAGGCGCAAGTTCGGCGCCCAGCTCGCGGAGGGCCGCGCCGGACCCGGCGGTCCGCGGGTGGCCGTCATGCTGCCGCAGACCTACATGAACGAGGCGGGCCGGTCCGTGGGGCCGGCGCGCGGGTCCTTCAAGGTGCGGCTTGACCGGGTGCTGGTGATCCACGATGAGATCGACCTGCCCTTCGGCGAGGTGCGGGCTCGCACCGGCGGCGGGCTGGCGGGTCACAACGGGCTCAAATCGGTCGCGGCAGAGTTGGGCGGTCGCGAGTTCGCACGGATACGCGTGGGCGTGGGACGCCCAGATTCGAGCGACCCCGATGTCGTCGCCGCCTATGTGCTGGCCGGGTTCCGCGAGCCTCCCGATCAGGTGCGGGAGTTGATCCGAGCGGGCCGCGAGGCGGCCGAAACCACCGTTTCGGCGTCGGTGTCCGCGTGAGCGGCGGGGCGCTGCGGCCCTACTCGGTGCCGTCTGCGCCTCGGCCGCTGACCAGCGGCCCCGCGTAGAATCGGGCCCGGCCGCGCCTTCGCGCGGTCGCTCCGCGTGCCCATGCCACTCCGCCCGCTCCTCCGCCACGCCCTCGAGGACCCGACCGCCGCCGCCCTGGCGCACGGCGGCGGTGAGGCGTTCGTGTCGCCCTCGCTGCGCGCGTACCTCGCGGCTGCGCTAGCCGACGAGCAGGACGCGCGACCGGCCCTGATCGTCGCCGGGGACGACCGCGCCGCACGCGACCTCGCCGCCGACATGCACGCTTGGATGCACCCGCGACCGGTCCGCTTCTACCCCTCGCGCGGTGTGGCATACGAGTCCCATCTGGCTCCGCCGCCCCACCTCATCGGCCTCCGCGTGGCCGCGCTGGACTCACTGCTGCGCCCGTCAGCCGATCACGAGCCGCCGGTCGTCGTGGTCAGTGCCGTCGCGCTGTCGGAAAAGGTGCCGGACCCGTCACTGCGCCCCCATGGGCTCACGCTCCGCGTGGGCGAGCTCCTGGATCTGGACGAG
>JALYZC010000003.1 GCA_030945905.1 Actinomycetota bacterium | reverse complement strand
CTAGGAGGGTTTGGCGAAACTCGTGACGAAACGCAGGCTAGCTCGCTGGTGGGGCATCGGCGGGGAGCACATGGATCGGGCTCAGGTGGGTGTCCTCTCCCGCCCTCGTCTCGATTGAGTAGGTGCCTGGTTCGCGTGCAATCCACGCGATTTGGAAGGCAAACAGCGGATTTACGAGCCAGCCTGTGACTCGTTGCTGGACTCCTTCTTCTGGGGCTGCGAAGCCCATTTTCAGCTCTTCAGCGGGGGTTCCGTCCTCAGCGAGCACCGGTTCGCCTGAAGGATCGAGTACGCGGCAAATCACTTCGTGCTGTACGCCGCCTTCGAACTCGTCGGCGGGCGCAGCGAGGCGGACCGCGAACATCACGCCGAGCATTGCCGGCAGCGCTGGAACGTTCAGCACGTTGACGCCTGCTCCGACGATTGTGGCTATATGACCGTCAGACTCGGCGTAGCGGCACGTGACCGCCCAGTCGATCCGCACGCGCGGACGCTAAGACGGACGGCTAGATGTCATCTGCATACGAGCCTGCTCGGCGGCGATCTGTGCGAGCTGCTGTGCGCCAGCCGGCCCGGAGCCAACCCCGGTGACTGTCTTATCGGCGAAATTGAAGATGATCGTGGTCGGCTGAGGTGCGGAAGCAGGTTGCAAGAGAATCCTCGTTTCTGCGTTGAGGGATCTATCGCCTGTCGCCCAGTCGCGCTTGAGCGGCGGCCAGCGATCCAGGCGACCATACCATCCGGTGCCTCGGGCGCCACATCTAACCGCGCGCCATCGCCAGCGCGCATCCGAGCTTGGCGAGGATCGTGAGGTCGGCGTGAAGCCGTACCCGGTCCAGTCCACGGACGCGGAGGGGCAGCATCGCCCATTCGTGCTTGAGCCTGCCGAACTCGCGCTCGACCGCACCACGCGAGCGGTAGAGCCTCCGCGACCGCGCAGTCTCGCGCGGGATCAGCGGGTGCAGCCGGTCAGCTTTCACCCACCGCGAAGCGGGGGAGCATTCGCCGGTCGGGCAGCGCCACTTGGTAGCGCGGCGCTTGTAGTCAGCTCCGGCGAACGTCCACTCGCCATGCTCACAGGCGGGCGGCTTGTGCTCGCCGCGCTTGACCCGCGCAGTCTCCATGAGCGCGACGACGGGAGCGACCCCACGGTCCATGCAGCCATCGTGGATCGGCCCCTTGTCATACCCCTTGTCCATGATCGCGGTGCTGACCTTGAAGCCACGTCCCCGCGCTTTGTCGATCAGCGGAAGCGCGAAGCGCTGCTCGGCGGCGCTGGCCGTCTCGACCGTCCATGCGACCGGCAGGCCGGTCACGACGCAGACGGCAGCGTGGACCTTGTAGCCGTAGTACCCGCCGCCCTTCCGAGTCGAGACAGCGGAGCGGTGCCCCCACGTCGCGTCCGGGTCGCTGAACCGCTCGCGCTCGGGGCCGTTCTTCGAGACGAACCGCTGGCCGTTGGCATAGGCGGGAAGGTCGGACCCGTCGATTGCGACGTTGGCGCCCATGCCGGGGTTCGCGGCGTGCAGCGCCCCGGTCACGCGGTCAAGGCATCGCGTGAGTGTGTCGGAGTGCTCGCGCAGCTTGCGGGTGAAGCGGTAGCACGCCCACTCGGACGGCACGTTGCCGCCCACGGCGGCACGCAGCGCGGCGTGCTCGCGTACGAGTCGCACGGTGCGCGTCCACGTCGGGATCGCGTAGAGCGACTTGGCGAGCGCCATTCCGACAAGCGACCGGATTGGGTAGCCGGGGCGGCCCGTCCACCGCGTCGCCTCAAGCTCGCGGATCAGGCCTGCAATCTCAGGCGATTCGAGGAGTCCTGCAAGCTCGGCCGCTGCCGAGCGCGGTGGTACGGTTTCTCCGACCAAGGAGCTACACCCTTCTTGGTTCTGACCCCCGGAGGTTGCACCCTCGCGGGGGTCACTTTTGACTCTATAGCAGGGAAAACTACCAGCCGGGTCGGACGGAAAACACCCGAATACGCCGCCTCAGTTACGCGTTTAGACTCGCGGCCGTGCAACGGATTCCTCCGAAGGTGCGGCTGGCCGGCGGCATCCTCGGAGGAATCCTTACGCTCCTCGGCCTTCCGAGTATTCGGTCGGACGTTCAAGGCTGGGCACACTGGCTCAAGTGGGTCGATGGTGTGATCGGGAGCTGGGTTATTCCGCTGCTGGGGTTGGGGGTGCTGGTCGCGGCCGTCGTTTCAGAGGTCTATGAGCGCCGCCATCCTCCACGCGTCGCTGGCCATGTGCCCCCACCGAGTCGTCGCCGGAGCCAAACTCCGGCTATTCCTACGGCTGTCCCTCCGCTTCGACTGACTGGATATGCGGGGCTGCCGCAACTGCGCGATGAGGGGGTTGTCCTCCTTGACAAGCTTGATCCAAACCGTCTCAACCGACCCGGGATCAATCTCGGGGATCCCAATTCTCAAGGTTTCATCCTCACTGGCGACGATCCCGTAGAAGCCCACTACCAGCGACGGGTGGATGCGTGGACAAATCGTGCAGCCACCGCTCTTCGCAGCTATGCCTCCGATGATTTTGTAGATGAGTTTGTGGAGGGACCTCCCCGCACGAGTTTCCGCCTCGCTGGTTTCTGGGGCTTGCGAGAGGAAGTGGACTTCCGCGTTCGGAAGTTAGATGAACTCCTAGAGCGGCCACCGTCGTGAGTGGGGTAGCCTTCTACGATTCTTGGGGTGTCACCGATTCCTCGACACCCGCAATCCCGCCCCACAGGCGGGCAAACGAGTTTCGCCAAACCCTCCTAGGTGAAAGTGAGAATTGCCAGTGCGGCGATCGAGACGGCGACGAGCGCGAGCGCCGCGCCTGAGGTCAGCGCGCCGGCGCGGCCCATCGCGTGCTCGCCCATAACGGAGGGATCGCGGGCCAGGCTGCGGATGAAGGGCAGCAGCGCGAGCAACAGCAACGCGTTGAGCGCCTGGGAGAGGAAGAGGATGGGCACGAGCGGCGCGCCGGGGATGAGCACCAGCACGGCGGCAATCAGCACCATGGCGCCGAAAGTGCCATAGAAGGAGCGCGCATCGCTGAAGCTGTCCTCGATGTCGGCTTTGCGGCCCGCCGATTCGCATACCGAGTAGGCGGTGGAGAGGGGGACGATGGCCGCCGCCAGCAGCGCCGCTCCGACGAAGCCAAAGCCGAACAGGCTCGACGCGAGACGACCGGCGAGCGGCTTGAGCGCTTCGGCGGCGTCACGGGCATCGTTGATGCGTATGCCGCGGGGGTGCAACGTCGCGGCGCATGCGACCACGACGAAGAGTCCGATGACGCCCGTGAGCACCGCGCCGGTGATCACGTCCACCCGCTCGTAACGCAAGTCCTTCACCGTCAAGTGCTTGTCGACCGCGTAAGACTGGATGAACGCGAGGCCCCAGGGCGCCAGCGTCGTACCGAGGGTGGCTACCGCCACGAGGGCGGCGTCGCGCGTGAGCGGCATGCCCGGCACGACCGTTCCGCGGGCCGCAGCCGCCCAGTCAGGGTGAGCCAAGAACCCGGAGATGACATAGGCAACGAAGACGCTCGCGAGCGCCAGCAGCACGTGCTCGACGCGGTGAAACGATCCTCGTAGGACGAGCAGACTGACCGCGACGCCGGCCACCGGCACGCTGACGCCGCGTCCCACGCCGGTGAGCAGCTTCACACCGGCGGCCACGCCAGCGAACTCCGCGCACAGGGTCCCGAGATTGGCGACCACGAGCGACGCGATCGCGAACATCGCGGCACGCCGCCCGTAGCGCTCGCGCACGAGCGTGAGCAATCCCTTCCCGGTGACGACGCCCATCCGGGCGCCCAGCTCGTGGAACACGATCAGGGCGCCGGTCGAGAGCGCCAGCACCCACAGCAGGCGATAGCCGTAGCGGGCGCCGAGAATCGAATACGTCGTGATCCCGGCCGGATCATCGTCGGACAGGCCCGCCAGCAATCCCGGGCCGACCACCACGAAGAACGCCGCCAGCGACCCGCGCCGCAGCCCCCGCGGGCGCAGCCGCAACAGACGCCAGTGCACATGTCGCCCGGCATGGGCGCGCCGCAGCCGGTGGGGCAAGGACTCGGGCGCGTCGCTCACCCTCGGGCAGGGTAACCGAGGCGCGCTGCGACTATTCCCGCTACCGGGGCGGGGCGTGTCCTTGGCGGCCGGCCGGTCTCGTTTGGACGCTCTGTGCGCGCACGCCGGGGCCGACTTGGACGCGAGATGGATACCCCGCTCTACCGCCTGCGTAGGACGTACTTCGCGAAGATGCCATCGGGTGAGTAGTCGGCGACCTCGATCCGAAAGCCCGAACGCTCGATCATCGGCTCGAGCAGCCAGGTGAATGTCGAGTGCTCATCGCGCACGTGTTCCTCGAGCTCCGCGCGTGTCCAGTCTGTTTCCGTGCCGGTCCCGCCGGTCGCACACCAGCTCTCGATTCGCTGCGCCGCCTCGACGGGCTGAAAGCTGTACACGACGTCCCATAGGCGGAGCACCGCTTCCGGGCGCATGAAATTGCTGAGCCTCACCAACGCCTGGGCTTTCCAGAAATCCGGAAGATGATGGAGGGCGTAGCGGGAATACGCGAAATCAATGGGTTCGCCCGCGTGCTCGTATGTCAGAAAGCCGGCGGAGACGCACTCGATATTCCTGCGGCTTGAAGCTTGTACGTTTGCGCGGAGACGCTCTCGCATGACCGGCGAGACGTCCGCGGCGATCACCCGGGAACAGTTCGGAGCGACCGCCAGCGTGAACTGGCCGGTTCCGGCGCCGAGATCCAGCACAGTCGACCTCGCGTCGAGTCCGAGGCTTTGCAGGAGCCGAACCTCGCCGAGGGCGTCGCCGTCCTCCTTGGCGTCATAGCGCGAGACGTGGCCGGCATCAAGGTTCTCCCTCCCGGCACTGGCTCGCTCGTCGAGCTGCCAACTCGGCCTTTGCGGCGCACCGTCTCCCCCCACTGCTCAGAGTCTGACGATCGTAAAGGTCGAAGCGGAGCATGCCGAGAATCCGCCCGCTCGCCGGGCGCCACGGCGGTGCGGTTCTCGCCCCCTCAAGCCGTCCGACCCGGCCGTCAACAAGCGGGCAGGTAAGCTCGCTGGAGTGCTCGGCCGCCTAAGTCTTTTCGCCTTCTCGCTGCTCGTGCTGCTGCCGGCCGACGTGCTCGCGCGGGCAGGGGGCGGGTCGCACAGCTTTCATTCGCCCTCCGGTGGCGGGGGGTCCCGCGGATTTGGGCGCGGCTTCGGCGGCGGCGGCCGCCACCACTTCTTCTTCTTCGGTGGTGGCGGCGGGGGCGGCTTTCTGGTGCTGATCGTCATCGCCCTCGTCGTAGTGCTCGTGATCTTCACCGTTCGCCGGCGGCGCCGCGCCTGACGATGGGCCTGCGTTCGCTGCTCGGCGGGCGGGGGCGCGCCCGAGCCGACCGGGAGGCAGCGGTGCGTCTCGCCGCGGTCGAGGCGGCCGAGGACGATCCGCTCTTTGACGCGGAGCTCGTCCAAGAGCGCGCCGCCACGTTGTTCGTGGCGATCCAACGGGCGTGGAGCCTCGACGACGTGACGACGCTCCAGCGGTTGGTGGGACCCGAGCTCATGGTGGAATGGGAGGCCAGGCTCGCCGACTTTCGCCGCAAGGGCTGGCGCAACCAGGTCGACGTGCTCGACGGACCCGAGGTGCGTTACGTGGGCGTGACCAACCGCGCGGGCGACACGGAGGACCGGGCCGTCGTGCACTTGACCGCCCGGCTGCGTGACGTCGTGGTGGACGGCGACGGCGACGTCCTGCCAAGCGACGAGGGCGAGGTTGCCCGCATCAGCGAGTACTGGACCCTTGGCAAGCGCACCGGGGAGTGGGTGGTGGTCTCCATCGAGCAGGAACGTGAAGGCGCCCACCACCTCTCCGGGCCGCTGCTAGCCGTACCCGAGAGCGACGACGCCCGGCTGCGAGCCGAAGCGGTCATGGAGGTGGCCGCGGCCGACACCGTGCGTGCCGATCAGGTCGGGGAGCTGCTCTCCCCCGGCTTTACGGGCACCGCCCGCGCGGCCGCCCTGGACCTCTCGCTGGTCGATGGGCGCTTCGCCCCGGACGTGCTGGCCACGGCCGTGGGCGAGGTCGTGGAGGCGTGGGCGCAGGCCATCGACGGCCCAGACGATCCGCTCGCCGCCCGCGCGACCCCGCAGGCGCTGCAAGCGCTGCTCTACCCGACTGCCTCGCCGCGCGCCCGCCTGGTCATCCGCGGCGAAGACCTACAGGCGATGACCATCGTCGGGGTCACCCGGGGGACGCCTCCGGAGGTGCGCCTCCAGCTCGACGTCAACGGAGTGCAATACGTCGAGGACCGCGACACCACCGAGGTACTGGCGGGCAGCAAGCGCAGGAGGACCACGACGCGCCAGCTCTGGACCCTGCGGCTGACAGACGACCCGCGGCGACCATGGGTCGTCGTGGACGCCGCCGGGGCAGACCTCTAGGCCTCAACCAGGGTGCCCTCGAGGACCGGCGCGAGGCAACCGTCGCCTGGCGGGTCCGCCATGAGGGAAAGCTCGTGCAGCAGGTTGAGCACGCGCACGAGTGCCGCGACGACGGTAGGGTCGAACTGGGTGCCGGCACAGCGGCGGAGCTCCGCCAGGGCCTCCTCGCTCGAGCGCGCCAGCCGGTAGGGCCGGTCGCTGACCATGGCGTCGTAGGCATCGCAGGCGCAGATGATCCGGGCGCCCAACGGTATCTCCTCGGCGGACAGGCCGTCGGGATAACCGGCGCCGTTCCAGTACTCGTGCGATGAGCGAATCAACTCTCCGACGAAGCTGAGCACCGGCGCCGCTACGACGATGCGTTGGCCGATGACGGTATGGCGGCGCATGAACTCCCACTCAGGCTCGTCCAGGGGCCCGGGCTTGTTGACGATGGCGTCGGGTATCGCGACCTTGCCGATGTCGTGGAGGTCGGCGGCGTGGCGAATCGGCTGGACCTGATCGTCGGGAAGCCCCAGCTCGCGAGCCACGAGCTCGGTCAACTCACACACCTGGCCGCTGTGGCCGTTGAGCTCGGGGTGGCGTTCCGCCAAGGCCTTGAGCAACACGTCCTTGCTCTGACTGAGCGCGGACGGTCGCGAGGACTGCTTGTGAGCGTACATCCGCGAGTCCGAGGTCTGCATCGCCTCCTCCGCGGAGCCCGCTTCGACCGGGATGAGGACTGAGCCATACGAGGCCGCAACGGAGAAGCCCTCGCCTCGCTCGGACAGCGCGGCGGCTGAGGCCGCCTCCAGGCTCGCCCGCTCGGCGCTCGAGCCTCCTCCGAGGACGCAGAACTCGTCACCGCCGAGCCGGTAGGCGGTCGCGCGGCCGCCGACCGCTGCGGCCAGGCGGTGGCCGAGGCGGCGGAGCAGCGCATCCCCCGCGGGATGACCGAACGTGTCGTTGTAGCTCTTGAAGCCGTCCAGGTCGAGGACGACGAGCACGCTGCCTCCACGCGTCGCTCCGAAGGCGGCTTCGAGGTCTGACATCGCCTTGCGACGGTTGGACAGCTGGGTGAGGCTGTCGGTCTCGGAGATCTTGGCCAGCTCGATCTGCGCCGCCCGCATCCTGTTTCGCACGTCCTCGTTGAGGCGCCAAGCGATAACCCCGGCCACCCCGGCCAGTGCGATGAAGGAGGCATGGATTCCCGCCCACACCCACGGGTGGGCCCACTCCTCGGGCCGGTTGTAGACCTCGTGGGGATTGAGCGTCCCCATCAGACCGTGGTGCACGAGCACGTACCCAACCGCCACCAAAAACGGAAGCCAGTCCTCGTAGAGGGTGAGAGCGACGATGAGCACGAAGAAGTAGAAGTGGGCCTCGATCAGGCCGCCCGTGAGGTGCACGAGCAGCGCGGCCGCGCTCAACAGACCGACCGACAAGAAGACCGAGCGCAGCTTCATGGAAAAGCGGCCGCTGCTGGCAAGAACTGCGAACGGGAGCAGGCCGGCGGCGTGGGCGAGATCGTGCCAGCCGCCTCGGTAGTGGCTCACGAGGCCATATATCGGGAGCGCAAGCGCGTTGAGCCACAGGAACGCCACCAGGGCCCGATGTCGGCGATGCCACTCCTCAGGCGGTAGTCCGCCCCCTCGGGGCAGGAGCCGACGCAGCCGCGCGGCCACGACGGACCGCGACGGGGAAACGCCTGGGTTGACGGAGTCGTCCACAACGCGCATATCGACCCGCCCCCGTATTACGTGAGCCTCCAAGGCCCAAACCGACAAAGAGGGGCTCCTCGGCCGTCCTCTACCCCCACCTGTCTAGTCCGCAGCGGCTGCCGCTCAAGGCGTGGGTGGTTTGTGTCGAAGCAGAGGACACATCAGAGGAGATCTTCTCGACTCAGGCACCCTCGTCGCGAGGCGGGTCCGCAAAGCCACGGAACTCCACCGGAGTTCGCCGGGCTACCGAAGGAGCGCCACCTCGCTGATCGATCGCATCAGCGCTTCGTGGGACCTAGGACCGTCGCAGAGGCTGCTCGCCAATCAGGGAGGACTCCTTGTCCAACCCCATGCATGTCAGGCACGCTGGACGTGCGGCCGTCGCCCTCGCCGTGAGCTTCGCATTTGTCGCCGTCCCGGCGGCCGCGCAGGCCGCGCTGTCCCCGGTCGATCTGGCCACCGCGAGTCCCTTCGTGGTCCTGGGCGGCCAAGCGGTCACCAACAGCGGGTCGTCAGTGCTCAACGGCGACCTCGGCGTCGCCCCCGGGACATCGCTCACCGGCTTTCAGTTCGCGACCGTCAACGGCGTCACCCACAACAACGACGGCGTCGCCGCCCAGGCGCAGTCCGACCTGACCGCCGCCTACAACGTTGCGGCCGGGCAGACGCCCGCCACCGACCTGACGGGCCAGGACCTCGGCGGTCTGACGTTGACGGCCGGGGCTTATGACTACACCTCGGACGCTCAGCTCACCGGTACGGTCACCCTCGACGCCCAGAACGACCCCAACGCCCAGTTCGTCATCAAGGTCGGCACCCAGCTGACCACCGCATCGTCCAGCCGGGTCGCGCTGACCAACGGCGCCTCCCCGTGCAACGTCTACTGGAAGGTCGACACCGCGGTGCTCGGCAGCAGCACCGTGTTCCGGGGCAACGTGCTGGCGCTCACCTCCATCTCGCTGAACGACGGGGTCACCGTGTTCGGGCGCCTGCTGGCCCGCAACGGGACGGTCAGCCTGATCAACGATGTAATCGATGCTTCCGCATGCGGCACGTCCACCACACCGCCGCCCGGTGGGACGCCCCCGCCCGGCGGGACGCCACCACCCGGCGGGACGCCACCACCCGGCGGGACGCCCCCGTCCGGCGGGACGCCGGCGGGCGGTACTCCAACCGGCGGTGGAGACGCGCAGACGGCGATCAATCAGAGCGTGCCCGTCAGTCAGACGACGGTTCCCGGCGTGACCCATGACGGTACGTCGATCCTGCTGCGTGCGCCGCATGCCGCCTGCACCGCCGGGTTTCAGGCCTCGGTTCGCGGTCGCTTGATCAGGCAGGTCGTCTTCAGCCTCGACGGACGGCGCATCAGCAGCCGCAGCAGATCTCCGTTCGGGGTGTACGTGCGCGCCGCCCCGGGCCGCCACAACGTCACGGCACGCGTGACATTCACCGACGCCACCCGCGCCAAGACGCTCAGGCTCGGCTATCGCGCCTGTGCCGCAGCGGTGCTCCACCCGCGGCGTGGCCCGTCGCGATTCACCGGATGACCCACGCGGCTTGTGCAGTTCCCCGACCCCCCGGCCTGCGCCGGGGGGTCTTCGCCGTCGCGGCGGCAATCCTCGCCGCCTCTGCAGGCGGAGAGCTCGTCACTCCCGCGCAGGCCTCCCGCACCAGGGTCCCCGCGAGTCAACCGCTCGTCGTGCTCCGCGCCGAACACGTCGCCCGAACCCGTCCAGACACGCACGCACGCCCGATCGAGGTGATACCCGGCCGGCGACCGCTGACGCGGGTACGAACCGTCCTTCCCGTACTCGGCCACGCGATCAGCCGCGACCGCCAGTCCTGGGTGCGCGTCCGGCTGCCAGGCCGGCCCAACGGGCACACGGGCTGGATCCCCGTACGCCACACCACGCTCACATCCACCCCTTGGCGCATCTCGATCGCGCTCTCCACCCGCCGGGTCACCGTCTATCACCACGGCCAGCCAAGGCGCCGGTTCCGCGCCGTCATCGGCAAGCCCTCCACACCGACTCCACGCGGCCGCTTCTTCATCGAAGAAGCCCTTGCCCTCTCCTCCCAAGACCCCGGCGGCCCCTACGCACTGGCTACCAGCGCCCGATCGAACGTCCTCCAGGAGTTCGACGGCGGCCCCGGCCAGATCGCCCTCCACGGAACCGACAACCTCTCCGGCGCCCTCGGGACGGCGGCCTCCCACGGCTGCGTCCGGCTGAGCCCCCGCGCCGTCACATGGCTCTCAGAGCGCATCGGGGGCGGAGTCCCGCTCACCATCACGCGGTAAGGGCGAGCTGTCCGGCCCGCGCCCGGCGTGGAAGGCTCCACTCATCCCGGCCGCCGCAAGGTTGCGGGTGTCCTCCGGCGCCGGGCGGAGGATCAGGACCTCGGCGGGGACACGCCGGAGCAGCCACTCCAGGTCACCGCTGCTCAGCCCCATCCGGACATCGTTGCTCGCGGACACGATCACCCGGTCGAAGGTTTCCTGCTCCAGAAGATGTCGGAGCGCGTCGCGGTAGGAGCGTCCGCGGCTGATGCGCGAATCGACCTGGATGCCCTGGGAGGCAGCGCGCTGCTCGATGGCCTCCATCAGTGGCATGCCGAAGGCGCACTGAGCCCGTAGTGGCGCGGTCAACGGCAGATCCATCGGCACCCGCGCGAGAAACGCTGGCATGATGACCGCGTTCTCCGCCCTGGCCAGTCGCACCGCCGCCTCGAAGGCACGGCGGGAGATGGCTTGGCCGGTGAACGGCAGCAGGATCCGACGCACGGCTCCCGGGCGGTTGCGAAAGGGACGCCGGCCGTGGGGCGGCAGCCAGTAGCCCGTAGCGGTTCCCAACGCAAGCGCGGCGACCGAGATCGCGACGACGGCTCCGGTGCTCATGTCTCCCCGCGCATGGGCCGGCGGGCACGGTCCGCGACGATGCGTACATCGACTCCCGGAAGCAGCTCCATCAGCCGTTGTGACAGCGCCGTCCGCACGCGGCCGACTCCGCGCGCGGGCCTGGGCCGTCCCATGAAGATGTAGGTGGTGCCGCGGCGTCGTGCCAGGTCCGCGACCGCCGCCGGCACGTCGTCGGATTCTTCAACGAGAAGCTCGGCGCCGAGCGCGGAGGCGAGCTCACGCAGCGCTCCGAGGGCGCGCTGCTGCTCATCGGAGAGCCGACCCGACGGCGGGCGAACCCACAGCAGGTCGAGGTCACTACCCAAGCGTTGCGCCGAGCGCCAGGCGCGGCGAATCAGGCGCTGCGCTCCGGGGTGGGGCTCGACCAGAGCGAGCAGTCGCTCGCCCACCGCCTGCGGTCCCTCGGCGGCGACCGACTCCTCCCGGGATCCGACGGTCTCGGTAGTCAGGCGCTTGGACTCGACCTCCTCGGCGACCTGGCGCAGGGCGACCTCGCGCAGGGCCGCAAGGTTCTCGATGCGAAAGAAGCCGTTGAGCGCGTCGTCGATGCGCGCATGGGGGTACACCTTTCCCGCGCGAAGGCGGTCCAGCAGCGTCTCCGGGGTGATGTCGATGAGGATGACCTCGTCAGCCTCCCCGATCACGGCATCGGGAACGGTTTCACGGACGCGGACGCCCGTGAGCTCCGCCACCTGGTCGTTGAGGCTCTCCAGATGCTGGACGTTCACGGTCGAGAAGACATCGATGCCGGCGACGAGGACGTCACGGATGTCCTCGAAGCGCTTGTCGTGTTCCAGACCCGGCGCGTTGGTGTGCGCGAGCTCGTCGACGAGCGTCAGGTCCGGTCGGCGGTGGACGATCGCCGAGAGGTCGAGCTCCTCGAGCGTGGTGTCGCGATACGCGACGTGCCGGCGAGGCAGCAGCTCCAGTCCCTCGGCCTGGGCGACCGTCTCGACGCGGCCGTGGGGCTCGAGATAGCCGATCACCACATCGCGGCCGGCTTGCGCCTGCGCCCGGCCCTCCTGGAGCATCCGATAGGTCTTGCCGGCCCCGGCCGCCATCCCGAGGAAGATCTTGTAGCGGCCAAGCCCGCGTGACGTCATGGGTCAAGGACATCCCGGGTCACCGTTCAGGCTCCGAGCACGTTGTGGACCAGGAGGTCGATGAGCTTGATCCCGATGAACGGCGCGACGATCCCGCCCAGCCCGTAGATGAGGATGTTGCGCCGCAGCAAGGCACTGGCGCCGATCGGGCGGTAGCGCACCCCGCGCAGGGCGAGCGGCACGAGCATGGGGATGAGCAGCGCGTTGAAGACGATCGCGGAGATGATCGCCGATCGGGGGGTGCCCAACGACATGACGTTGAGCTTGTCCAGGGGGCCGTTGGCCTGGCCCGCCGCCGCGTAGGTGGCGACGAAGATCGCCGGCAGGATGGCGAAGTACTTCGCCACATCGTTGGCGATCGAGAAGGTCGTGAGCGCCCCGCGCGTGATGAGCAGCTGCTTGCCGACCTCGACGATCTCGATCAGCTTCGTCGGGTTTGAGTCCAGGTCGACCATGTTGCCCGCCTCGCGCGCAGCCTGAGTGCCCGTGTTCATCGTCACGCCGACGTCCGCCTGAGCGAGAGCCGGAGCGTCGTTCGTGCCGTCCCCGGTCATCGCGACCATGCGCCCGCTTGCCTGCTCGTCGCGGATCAGCTCCAACTTGCGCTCGGGCGTGGCTTCGGCGAGGAAGTCGTCGACGCCGGACTCGTCGGCGATCTTCGCCGCGGTCAGGCGGTTGTCGCCGGTGACCATGACCGTGCGAATGCCCATCGCCCGCATGTGCTCGAAGCGCTCGCGCATTCCCTCCTTGACGATGTCCTTGAGCTCGATCACGCCGAGCACCTGGTTGTCGCGGGCGACGGCCAGCGGCGTGCCGCCCTCGCGCGATATACGCTCGAGCTCGTCGCTGAGCGCCGGCGGTGTCTGGCCACCCTCTTCGGACACCCAGGCGACGATCGCGTCGCCGGCTCCCTTGCGCAGCCGTGAACCGTCGAGGTCCACGCCGCTCATCCGGGTCTGCGCGGTGAAGGGGACGAACTGCGCCTCCTGCGGGCCGAACTCGTGCTCCCGAATCCCGTACCGCTTGGCCAGCACCACGATCGAGCGTCCCTCCGGGGTCTCGTCGGCCAGCGACGCCACCTGCGCGGTCTCCGCCAGATCGGCCTCGGTGACGCCGGGCATCGGGATAAACGTCGTGGCCTCGCGGTTGCCGATGGTGATCGTCCCGGTCTTGTCGAGCAGGAGCACGTCGACGTCGCCGGAGGCCTCGACCGCACGGCCCGAGAGCGCGAGGACGTTTCGACGCACGAGGCGGTCCATGCCGGCGATGCCGATCGCGGAGAGCAGGGCTCCGATGGTGGTGGGGATGAGCGCGACCAGGAGAGCGATCAACGTCGTGACCGAGATCTCGGTGTCGGCAAACAGCGCGAAGGGCCGCAGCGACACGATCACGAGCACGAAGATCAGCGTCAATGCGGCCAGCAGGATCCCCAGGGCGACCTCATTGGGGGTCTTTCGCCGCGCGGCGCCCTCCACGAGCCCGATCATGCGGTCGAGAAAGCTCTGCCCGGGCTCCTGGGTGATCTCGACGACGATGCGATCGGAGAGCACGCGCGTGCCACCGGTCACCGCGCTGCGATCTCCGCCGGCCTCCCGGATCACGGGCGCCGACTCACCGGTGATGGCTGACTCGTCCACCGAGGCGATTCCCTCGACCACCGTCCCGTCGCCGGGGATCACCTCGCCCGCCTCCACGAGCACCACGTTTCCGCGCGCGAGCTCACCGGCTGGGACCTCGCCACCGTCTTTCAGGTGTGCGGTGGTCTCGCTGCGCATGGCCCGCAGCGCGTCGGCCTGCGCCTTGCCCCGCCCCTCGGCCAGGGCTTCGGCGAGGTTGGCGAAGACCACGGTGAGCCACAGCCAGAGCGCAACGGTGAACGTGAACCACGACGGCTCGTGGCCTCCGCCCCACGGCGTGCCACCGAAGACCTGGATCAGCCATCCGATGGTGGTCATCACCGCCCCGATCTCCACGACGAACATGACCGGATTGCGGACCTGCACCCGCGGGTCGAGCTTGCGCAGTGAGGCCAGCAGCGCCGGGCGCAGGATCTGGAGATCGAGCATCGACTTTGACGGCGTCTGGGTCATGGCCGCGGGGCCTCCCGATCGATGGCACGGTTGAGCTCGAGCACGTTGACGCCCGGCTCTCCGAGCACCCCGAGGAAGCGCCCGTCGGTGTGGTCGTCGATGAGCCGGCGTACGCGGCCGGGCGTCAGATGGCGCCTCGCGGCGATGCGGTGCGCCTGGATGCGGGCGTTGGCCGGCGAGATGTGCGGGTCCACGCCCGAGGCGGATTGGGTTGCCGCGTCCACCGGAACCTTGGCGGCGGTCAGGCCCGGGTCGTAGGGACCCTCGAGCTTCAAGTACGCGTCGAGGTTCGCCTTGAAGGCATCGCGTGCGTCGGTGCTGTTGGGGCCGAAGTTGCTGAAGAAGGTCCCCGAGGGGTCATAGCCCGTCTGCGAGGGCCGCGATTGAAACCAGCGTGGATCGGCGGTGAGAACGGGCTTACCCTTGCTGTCCATCGCCGGCTTGCCCTTGCGGTCGAGCACCGGCTTGCGGAAGTCCTGACCGATCAGCTTGGAGCCGATCACCTTGCCGCCCTGGTGGATCTTCGAACCGTTGGCGTTGCCGGGGAACAGCACCTGAGCGGCACCGGTGAACAGCAGCGGATAGGCCAGGCCGAGGACGAGGGTGAGCACGATCACGGCGATGGCGGAGTTGAGGAGGTCTCGTCGCATCTAGAAGAGATCGGTCGACAGGGTCTGTACGAACGGCCCAAGCAGCAGGGCGGGAAAGAACGTGAGCGCACCCACGAGGACGATCACGCCGATCAGCAAGACGACGAACGTCGGGGTGTCGGTGCGCATGGTTCCCAGGCCGGTCGGGGCGACCTTCTTTCCCGCCAGCGACCCGGCGATGGCCAGCACGATCAGGATCGGGATGAACCGCGCGGTGACCATCGTGACCCCGCCGAGCACGTCCGCAAAGGAGATCCCGAACGCGCCCTGGTTGCCCGGCGCGTTCGGCTGCACGTATCCGGTGTAGCCGGCGAATGCGGAGCCATTGTTGTTGGCCTGCGACATGTAGGCATAGAGCGTCTCGGAGAAGCCCTGTGGTCCCTTGTTGAAGGCCGACGGGGATCCGTACTTGGTAGCGAGCGCCAGACTGGTCGTCACCAGGATCGCCAATGGTGTGAACAGCACGCCGAGGGATGCCAGCTTGATCTCGCGCGCCTCGATCTTCTTGCCCAGGTACTCGGGGGTTCGGCCCACCATCAAGCCGCCGATGAACACGGCCAGGACGACGAAGAGCAGCATCGAGTACAGACCGGTTCCCACTCCGCCGAAGATCACCTCGCTGGAGGCCAGTCCGAACATGGGCACCGCGCCGCCCAGCGGCGTGAACGAATCGAGCGCCGAGTTCACCGATCCGTTGGAGGTGACCGTGGTCGTCGTACCCCACAGCGCGGACTCCGCGATCCCGTTGCGCTGCTCCTTGCCCTCGAGGTTGCCTCCGGTGGACCCGGCGACGGGCTGGGTGTGTACGCCGGCCGCATGCTCGGCCACAGTGCCGTGCTGCTCGGCGGGGAGGATCACCAGCACGAAGACGACGAACAGCGCCATCATGGCCGCGAAGATCGCCCACCCCTGGCGGCGGCTTCCCACCATGCGCCCGTAGGTGTAGGTGAGCGCGGCGGGGATGAGGATGATGCAGAGCAGCTCGACGAAGTTCGAGAATGCGGTCGCGTTCTCGAAGGGCATCGCCGAGTTGACGTTGAAGAACCCCCCGCCGTTGGTTCCGAGCTGCTTGATCGCCACCTGCGAGGCGACGGGCCCCAGCGCGAGCGCCTGGTCAGCGCCTTCGAGCGTCTTCGCGGACACCGCGTGGCCGACCGACTGCAGCACCCCCTGGGAGAGCAGCAGTACGGCGACGATGATCGACAGCGGCAGGAGGATGTAAAACAGGCCGCGAACGGTGTCCTGCCAGAAGTTGCCCAGGCTGGTGCCGGTTCGGTTGACGATCCCGCGGATCAGGGCGGCCAGCACCGACATCCCGACCGCCGCAGAGACGAAGTTCTGGACGGTCAGCCCGGCCAGCTGGCTGAAGTCGCTCAGCGTGGTCTCGCCGCCGTAGTACTGCCAGTTCGTGTTGGTCACGAACGAGGACGCGGTGTTGAAGGAGACGTCCCAGGTGCCGGAGTGAAAGCCCTGCGGGTTCAGCGGATGGATTCCCTGCGTGCGCAGGATCACGTACAGCGCGAGCCAGAACAGGCCTGAGAAGACGATCAGTGTGCGCCCGTAGGCCTTCCAGTCCTGCTCGCGATCGGGGTCGACCCGTAACGCGCGGTAGGTGAGCCGCTCTGCGCCTGCGAGCACGGGGGTGAGGAACACCCGCTCGTTGCGGTAGACGCGCGCCATGTAGGCGCCCAGGGGCGGAGTCAAGGCCACCACGACAGCCAGGAACACGGCGACCTGGAGCCAGCTCTGTGTCACTAGAACCGCTCTCCCCGCACCAGCGCGTACACGAGGTAGAGGCACACGAGGGTGGAGACGATCAAGCCGAACAGATCAGCGCCGCTCATACCCGTGCGAGCAGACCGACGAGCCAGTACAGCAGCGCGAACACGGCGACCGCCACGAGGACGGCGATGACGTCGCCGGCCGAGCTTCCCGAGTTGGGCAGCACGTGAGACACGGCGGATATCGAGATCGAGGCCAGGTGCATGTGGTCAACGCTCGATTGGCGGGACCCTGAGTGCGAGGAGCGCTTCGCGCGCGGCGGGGCGGGCCTCGAGCTGCATCCGCACGCGCAGGACTCGTAGGTGCAGCAAAGCGCCATCAAGCGCCGTGCGGGGAGTTGAGGCGGGCACCGGAGCGGTATGGACAGCCATGACGTCATGGTGAGCCCGGCCCTGTCAAGACGGCGTAGGCAAACCGCGTCGTGTCGTACAGATGTTGTGAAGATCAGGTGCGCTCAGGCGGCGAAGCGGTACCCGACCCCCGGGTCGGTCCTGATGTAGCGGGGCGCCTCGGACGGCTCGATCTTGCGACGCAGGTTGGCGATGTGCGCGCGCAGCACCTGCGTGTCATGGCCGTAACCCGGGCCCCAAACTGAACCGAGCAGGGCCTGGTGGGTCATCAGACGACCCCGATTGCGGGCCAGCTGGCGCAGCAGATCGAACTCGGTGGGAGTCAGGCGGACCTCGGCGCCATCGCGGTGGACCGTCCGGGCCGCCAGATCGATCTCCAGGCCATCCGCGCTGATCACGGCTTCGTCGGGTTCGGCAGCCACCCGTCGCAGCACCGCCTCCAGCCGGGCCACCAGCTCGCGCGGACCGAACGGCTTGGTCACGTAGTCGTCTGCGCCGGCGGCCAGAGCACGGACCTTGGCCTCCTCTTCACCAATTGCCGACAGGACGATGATCGGCATCTCACTCCATTCCCGCAGGCGCCGACACACCTCGACACCATCGACATCGGGCAGCACCAAGTCGACGATCGCAGCATCCGGGCGACCGACCGCGGCCAGGTCCAGAGCCTCCTCCCCCGTCTCGGCCGGCACCGATTCAAAGCCGGCATCACGCAGGATGACCCGCAGGGCGCGCAGGATCTGACCCTCGTCATCGCACACCAAGACCTTCGGCCGAACACTCACGACGGGGCCTTGGTCGTGCTCTCGATGGGAAAGCCGACGACGAAGCTCGTGCCTTGGCCGGGCAGCGACTCCACCGAGATCCGACCTCCGTTGGCCTCTACGAAGCCCTTGGCGATCGCCAACCCCAGGCCCGAGCCGGTCCATTGGCGCGCGCCTTTGCCCGCCCCGCGGTAGAACGGCTCGAAGATCCGCTCCTGCTCAGCCGGTGCGATCCCCGGTCCGCGGTCGACGACCCTCACCATCAGCCGCTGCCCCAAGGCATGGACGCGGACCAACACCGGCAAGCCATTCGAGTAACGCCGAGCGTTCTCCACCAGGTTGGCGAACGCACGCTCGAGTTGAGCGGCGTCGGCGCGCAGCGCGGGCAGATCGGCGTCAATCGAGAATCGGACATCGCTGCCGTCGGGCGGCAGCGCCTCGCGAGCCGCAATGAGAACGTCCTCCAGCGACATCCACTCCCTGCGTGGCTCGGCCCGACCCGCCTGCAGACGCGAGAGGTCCAGCAGCTTGTCGACCAGGGACGACAACCGCTCGCCCTCCGAGACGACCGCACCGCTGAGCTCACCGCGCTCCTCATCGGTCAACGAGCGGGCGCCCAGCGCATGCCCGGCGACGACAATCGCCGTCAGCGGCGTGCGCAGATCGTGCGAGACCGCTCGCAGCAGGGCGGTCTTGATGTCGTCGCTGCGACGCAGCGCCTGCGTCTCGACAGCCTCCGCCTGCATCGTGTCTCGCTGCAGGGCGATCGCCACCAAGGCCTCCAGTGAGGGCACCACCTGGGTGCGCAAGCGAGCCACCGTCTCACCGGGCAGATCCCCGGGCACCAACAGCGTGGCGATCTGCGCGCCATCGCGATCGTGCAGAGCGACCGCGAAACGGCGTTCGTCGGCATCTACGACCGAGAGTTCGATCGCCGCGGATCGGATGCCAAGCGCCTCGGCCACCAGCCGCGCCGCGACTCCCAGCGCCGTGCTCGTCTCGATTCCCGCAAGCAGTCCTCGAGCCACGTCAGCTGCCAGATCGGCTTCTCGGCGACCACGCGAGGCCTCCAGCCCACGACTCCGAGCGAGCTCGGCCACGGTACTGGTGACCGCGGCAACCGTGACAAACGCAGCCAGCGCGACCCAATTGCGGCCGTCGGCGATCGTAAACTGACCCACCGGAGGGAGATGAAACCAGTTGAACGCCGTCGCGCTCGCCAGTGAGGTCACCAAGCCGAGCGCTAAACCCCAGTACGCAGAGATGAGAAGCACGGCCGGCAGGTACACGACGACAAGCGACACCGTCGGCGCGATCGACTTGAGCGGGTAGATCACCGCCGTCGCAGACCCCACCGCCAAGATCGCGGCCGTAGCGCCGGTCAGAAGCGACGGGCGCTCCTCCCCGAGCAACATGGGCCGTGCGTGATCAGCCATGGGCACAACGTTACGCCCGCCCCCAGCGCAAGACCCGCCGGCGCCACAACCAACTCCTGACGTTCGTCGGGTCAGACCCTCGGGCGGCGGGCTCGCCCCGCTGTTGAGGCTGGCCGCCGGCCTAATTGTGGGTTTCGATAACGATGCGGCAGGGTCGTTGCGCGAGTAGGTAGCTCGCGGTGGGGCCAAGCGCGCGCTCGGACGGCGGTGCGTGCATGGTGGCCATGTAGACGACGTCGGATTCTCGGCGGCGGGCCTCCTCGACAAGCGCCGCGCCGGGGTTGCGTGTGCGGATCAGGTTGGTGTGGACCTTGACGCCGGCTTTGCGACCGACCAGGCGTGCGCTTTCGAGGGCCGCCCGGCCGCGTTCCTCTTCTGCTTCCATGCCTGCGTGCAGCGAGAGTTGTGAGGGCACCTGGAGCACATAGATCGCTTCCACCTGGGCGTCCTGCCCGACGAGTCGCGCCGCGCTGCGAATCGCGCGGGCGCTCACGTCGGTGCCGAAGATCGGTACGAGCGCCGAGCGGTAGGCCAGCTCGCGGAAGTCGGCCGGGCGTTGGGGGTGCTCGATGCGGTATTGCCGGAGCGGGTGCAGCCCGGCCCGTCGTCGGTAGAGGAAGTAACCGCCAAGGCCGACGAGCATCCAGGGGACGCCGACGAGCCGCGCCTCGTCGTGCAGCACCACGACCGACACCCACGCGGCGAACGTGCCCAGCGCTCCGAGCACGGCGGTGAGCGGGATCACCGCTCCGCGGATGCCCACGTTCCAGGGCATGCGGTAGGGCCGCTCGATATCGGGTCTTCGCACCCGCAGGGCGACCACGGAGACGTGGGCGATGGTGAAGGAGAGCATCGCGCCGAACGAATAGAGGTTGCCGAGGAAGTCGGTCTCGCCGGGAATGAGGAGGATCGCGGCGATGATCGAGAAGAACACGATCGTGAAGCTCGGCGTGCCAAACCGGGAGCTCAGCCGGGCGAACGCGCCGGGAAGCTGGCGGTGCTCCGCCAGCGACCACGAGAGTCGCGAGATCCCGATCAGACCGGCGTTGGTGGCGATGACCAGGATCGTCGCCGCCAGGACGCCGACGTAGTAGCGCAGGAACGTCTCGACCCCCGTCCCGACGTGCAACGCCGAGACGATGCCCAGCACCGGGTCGTTCTCGAACTCGGTCCCCAGCCGGGTGCTGAAGTGCCCGGCGGCGTCCTGGGTGACCGGAAGCGCGGAGAGGGAGACGATCGAGATGCCCGCGAAGATGCCCAGCACCGCGATGAGCACGTAGTTGACCGTCTTGGGGACGTCACGCCACGGGTCCTTGGCCTCCTCGGCCATGTTTGAGACCGTCTCGATGCCGGTATAGGCGATCATCGAGATCGAGAGCCCGAAGAGCAGCTCCCGGTAGCTCGGCGCCACGCCGAGGTGGACCTGGTTGACGAGCAGCGACGGGTTGAGCACGAGCACCGCGCCCAACACCACCAGCAGGATCTGCGTCACCAGGTCCGCCGCGGCCAGCAGGATGTTCAGCCGGGCGGACTCGCCGATTCCTCTGACGTTGATCGCCGCAAGCGCCGCCACCACGGCGATGCCGCCGATGATGTCCCCCGGGTTGTGGCGCAGCGGGGGAAAGAACGCCCCGAGGTAGTGGGGGACGAAGAACGCGCTGATGGCGATCGTGATGATGTAGTCAAGCGTCAGCGCCCAGCCGGCGAAGAACGACGCGACCTCGTTGAAGGCGTGGCGCGCGAACGACGATGAGCCTCCGGCCTCGGGGAACATCGCCGCGCCCTCGGCGTAGGTCTTGGCCGTCAGCGCGAACAGTCCACCCGCGAAGATGAACACGACCGGCGTAAGGCCCAGCGCATGAGCGGCGACCAGCCCCAGCGCGTAGTAGATCGACGAGCCGACGTTGCCATACGCCGTAGCGAACATGCCCGACACACCAACCGTGCGACGTAGGCCCAGCTGGCGCAGGTTCGCCATGCCTACCCGCCGTTTGCTGCCAAGGCGGATCGCACCTTCACACCTGCGACGCTAGGCCCGCCACCGTCAAGACGGCGTCGAGATTTGCGCGCGCCGCGTAGAGAAAACGCTAAGGAGCTGCCGAAGGGTCGCCCAGGCGGTAGCCGACTCCGGGGTCGGTCAACACGTAGCGGGGCCTGGAGGCATCCGGCTCGATCTTGGCCCGGATATGCGCCACGTGCACCCGCAAGTAGTGCGTCTCGGTGACGTAGGCGGGCCCCCAGACCTGCTCGAGCAGCTGACGGTGGGTGACGAGCTTGCCCTGATGCCGCGCCAGCGCGGCCAGCAGGTCAAACTCGATGGGCGTGAGGTGAAGCTCCTGTGCCTCCCGGCGCACCCGGCGCCCGGCGAGGTCCACCTCCAAGTCCCCGGCGTGCACGGTCGGCTCGCCGTCGGTCTCACCCGAGCGGCGCAACACGGCGCGCAGCCTGGCCAAGAGCTCCTCGGTGCCGAAGGGCTTGGTGATGTAGTCGTCGGCTCCCACGTCGAGTGCGCGCACCTTCTCGCGCTCATCACCCACCGCTGAGAGCACCACGATCGGCAGACCGCTCCAGCGTCGCACGTCTTCGCAGACCTCGACGCCGGTTCCATCGGGCAGCACGAGGTCGAGCACCATCGCCTCGGGCGGGCGCACCGAGACGGCGTCGAGCGCCTCGGCCTTGGTCGTAGCCGTGCTCACCTCATAGCCGGCGTTGCGCAGGATGACCCGCAGTCCGCGCACGATCTGCGGCTCGTCGTCGACCACGAGGATGCGCGGCAGGCCCGTGCTCACGAAGCCGCCACCGGCTGTGCGAGCAAGGGAAAGCTCACGGTGAACGACGTGCCGTCCGTCGCGCCGGCCTGCAGCAGGATCCGCCCCCCGTTTGCCTCCACGAACCCGCGGCAGATCGCCAGGCCGAGCCCAGAGCCGCGACTACCGCTCCCGCGGAAGAACGGCTCGAAGACATGCGTGCGATGAGCCGGAGCCACTCCGCGGCCACGGTCGATCACGCGAACGGTGACATGATCGCCGACCACCCTGCCGCTGATCCGGACCGGAGCCTCTGGCGGCGAGAAGTGCACTGCGTTCTCGAGCAGGTTGGCGAACACGCGCTCGAGCTGCGCCGAGTCGGCCTGGACGAGGGGCAGTCCCGCGGGCAGCGCGAAATCCATTGGGTGTTCACCGTGTTGCGTTCGGACCTGGGCCGCGGCGCTGGCGATCGCGTCGTGCAGGTCGCACCAGTCGCGCTGAGGGTTGGCAGCGCCGGCTTGGATGCGCGACAGATCGAGTAGGTCCTCGACCAGCCGCGCGAGTCGCGCGGACTCGCCCTGCAGGACCGACACGAGGTCGGCGCGGTCTCGGGCGCTCAGCTCCGAGGCGGCGAGGCCGCCCGCGGCGGTGGTGATGGCGGTCAACGGCGAGCGCAGGTCATGCGAGATGGCATGCAGCACAGCCGTCTTGGCGACGTCGGCGCGGCGCGCCGCCTCGCCGTCCGCTATCCGGTCGAGTGCTCGCATCCGGGCCACGGCGACATCGACGAGGCGGGCGAGCGGCTTCGCGAGGCGCTCGAGATCCTCGCGTTCCCATGCCTCCGCAGGGATCGCGTACAGCCAACCGGGGCGCGTCGCCGTGGGTAGGCGAATCGCTACCTCGTCCTCGGCGGACGTCGGCGCAGCCGCGAGCTCCAGCCGGGCCGCGGCCGCGCCAGTCGCCGCCGCCAGGCTCTCGCCAACTGCTGCGAGCTGGGCGTCGAGGTCCTCGCCCTCCAGGACCGCCGAGGCGGCGCCCGCCAACATGCCGGCCTCGCGCTGGCGCGCCGCCGCCTGCCTGGCTCGCTCCTCGGCCTCCGCCGCGCGCTGCCGGGACGCCGCAGCGAGGCGCCCGACTACGACCGCGGCAATGAGGAACACGACCAGCGCCACGACGTTCTGCGAGCTCGCGATGGTCAGCTGGTGGCGCGGCTCGATGAAGAAGTAGTTGAGGACCAGCACGCTCGCCAATGCGGTGAGCAGGGCCGCCAGCTCGCCGCGGCGAATCGCCACGAACAGGACGGCGAGCATGTACAGCACCCCAAGGCCGGTGATCGGAGCCACCGCCTCCAGCACAGCGACGCAGCCCGTGGCAAGCGCCACGGCCGCACCACTCTCGGCTGCGGCGATCCAAGTGGGTCGCAGGGAGGCGATCGATCGCCCAACGTGCACGACGCGACTATAGGCCGCAAACCAACGCAGAGACGCTCATTGCTGGTCATCGCTACCCATGCGTTTGGCCGGACACCCGCGTGCTCAAGCTCCGCGGCCAGCCCGCCGACTAGACCGCCATGCATGTACGTCGACAGCACGAGCCCCAGGTGTCCGCGCTGCCGAGCCCACCCGACGACCGGGAGCGGGTCCTCTACGTCGACCCGAAGAACCGGCTGCTTATGGTAACCCAGCTGTTGGCGTGGGTGGGGCTGAGCCTGGCGCTTCTCCTGTTCTCCCTCAACAGCATCTGGCTGGCGCCCTTCGCCGCCTGGGTGGTGCTCGGGGTGGCCTACTTCACGCTGAGCTACGTCGCCAACACCACGTACAAGCGCTTCGACCTCGCTGCCCACGACGCGCTTGCGACGCGGTTCGCCGACTGGCCCCGGCCCTCGGTCGACGTGTTCCTGCCCAACTGCGGGGAGGACATCCAGGTGCTCGACAACACGTTCCGTCACGTCGCAGAGCTGGAGCACTGTGGCGAGGTGACCGTGTACTGCTTGGACGACGCGGGCCGCCCGGCGGTGGAGGAGCTGGCCCACCGCTATGGGTTCGTCTATCTGTCGCGCCCCAACAAGGGCGAGTTCAAGAAGGCCGGGAACCTGCGCTACGCCTACCTGCGCTCACGCGGCGACTTCATCGTCATCTTCGACGCCGACTTCTGCCCGCGACGGGACTTCATCGGGGGGCTCATGCCCTACGCGCTCTCCGACCCCTCCGTGGGGATCGTGCAGAGCCCGCAGTACTTCGAGGTGCGCGATGACAAGAACTGGCTGGAGAACGGGGCGGGGTCCGTGCAGGAGTTCTTCTACCGATGGGTCATGCCGGCCCGCGACGTGCGCCACAGCCCGATCTGCGTGGGCACCAACGCGCTGTACCGGCGCAGCGCGCTGGAGGCGACCGACGGCGGCGCGCTGGTCGAGAACTCTGAGGACGTCCACACCGGATTCGATCTCATGACCAAGGGCTACCACACGAAGTACGTGCCGGTGATCCTGGCCAAGGGGCTGTGCCCGCACACGCTGCAGCCGCAAGTTCTGGCACCAGCCCATCGGCCTGCGTCGCCGGCTGACCTTCCTGTCGGGCATGTCCTACTTTCTCTACACCGCCATGGCGATCTTCTTCGCCCCGCTGCCGGCGGTGCTCATGGTGTGCGTGTTCCCCGACAAGGTGTTCTGGTGGAACTACATCCTCCTGGTTCCGGCGCTGCTGCAGACCTTCGTCTTCCTGCCGCTCTGGCACCGCCAGCGCTACGGCCTGGACGTCATGCGCACCAAGCTCGTATACGCCTGGGCGCATGTGTTCGCCTTCCGCGACCGACTCACCGGCCGCAAGCTCCCCTGGAACCCCACCGGCCGCCCGAGCTCGAGCTCGCGGCGCCTCCTCCTGGTGAAGATCCTGCTCGTGGGCTGGCCGCTGGCCACGTTCGGCGCTGTCGTGGCCGGAGCGGCGCTCAACATGACCTCGCCGCTGGACGTGCACTTCTGGCCCCCGATCCTGCTCGCCTCCGTGTACACGGCGTCCGCCGTGCTCGTGCTCCGTCCGCTTGCGGAAACCGTCTATCGCAGGGAGGTCGTGACGCCGACCACAGATGTATCGGTGCCGGTCGGGCCGCCGGCCCTGAGCCCGGTCCCGGTGATGGCGGCGAGCCCGCTGGAAGATGCCGGCGTCGAGCGATAGCGCCGTCGGTCCAGAGCTGACGGGTTCACGCTGACCCACCAGCGCCCCCGAGTCGGTCTGCAACCGCCTCGCGGCGGTAGTCGAAGATGCGTTCGAGGTCGCGCTTGATAAACAGCCGGTGCGCCAGCGCGCCCAGCGGCCCGAGTGGCAACGCGTAGCGGACGCGGTCGCGGATGAGGACGGCATGCTCGCCCATAGCCTCGAACGTGTGCCAGTGCTCCCAGAGCGAGTAGGGACCGCTGAGCTGCACGTCGACGAAGCGCAGGGGCGGCTCCCAGATCTCGATGCGCGTGCGCCAGCGGACCGGAACGCCGTGGAGCTTGAGCCGGTAGTCGATCAGCGTCCCGGCGCCCATCTCGATCGGATCCGGGGTGGCCACACGAAACCCGAGCCAGCCGGGGGTGATCGCCTCGAGGTTCTTCGCGTCGGCGTAGAACCGAAACGCATCCTCGGCCGGCAGCTCGAGTCGCTGGTGGCGCTCGAGCACGTGCACGCGGCGCCTAGCGCTCATCTGATCACGGGAATGCCCGAGGACCCCGGCCTACGGGTTTCGCGCACCCACACCCGTGAGGACTTCCCGTACTCGCAGCGGACCGCCGGCCCCAGTCGCAAGCGGCGGTGTCGGCCCGCCCGCCCCGGCCCGCATCCCCTCCAGGAGCTCGAGCAGCGCGTCGGCCGAGGACCGGCGCGGCGTGAACCCCAGCTCCTCACGCGCACGCGTCGTGTTCATGATCGGAGCCTGGAGCCCCATGTCCAGCCAGCCGGGGGATATCGGCTGCAGTCGCGCCTTCCACGACAGGCGGACGGCCGCCCGTACCAATGACGGGCGCACTGCGACCACCCGTGCCCCCAAGACCGATCCGAGCTCCTCCGCGGTCAGGACCGGCTCGGCGGCGATGTTGAAAGGTCCCTGCACCGAGCCGGTGACGGCCAGGCGGTAGGCCTCGGCGACATCGTCGGCGTGAACGGCCTGCACGGCCAGCCTGGTGGGCAGCGGGAGCACCGGCAGCAGGCCGGGCTTGAGCAGTGATCCGGGTAAGAACGGCCCGGCGAAGTACCGCCGGATCTGGGACGCCGCCTCCCGCTTGAAGATGAGTCCCGGCCGCAGCCGCACGACGCGGACGCCGGGGTGCTCGGCCTCGAAGCGATCGAGCATGCGCTCGACTTCGGACTTGTGACGCGAGTAGGAGGAGGAAGCGATCCCCTGGGTCGGCCAGGACTCCTCCACGCGGTGCTCCCCCGGTCCGGGGGAGTAAGCCCCGACCGAGGACGCGTAGACCAGTGCGGGCACTCCGGCATCCGCCACCGCGCGCAGCAGCCGCCGCGTCCCGTCCACGTTGACCGAGGCGAGCTCCTGCTCATCGCGCGATGGCTGGATCAGCCACGCGAGGTGAACGACCGCGTCGGCGCCCCGCAGGGTCTCGACCAGATCGGCTTCACGAATGTCCGCAGCGGTCCATGTCGTCTTCGGGGCGGCCCACTCCGGCGTACGCCGCGCCACGCCGATGATCTCCTGCATCCCTGGATCCCGCCCCAGGACAGAGACGAGGCTGGTGCCGACATTTCCCGTCGCGCCGATGACGACGACCCGCATCGCGTGCGCCTACCCGGCCCCGGCCTCGCCAAAACGAATCGGCCGGCTTTGGGGCCTCAGCCGACGGCCTGCGGCTCGGGCGGGCCCTCCGGCTTCTCGCCCGCCCGCGCACGCCTCCTGGCTCGCTCGACTGCACGGCGCAGGGTCTCGATGTCATAGGCGCCCTGATGGCGGCGTCCGTTGATGAAGAAGCTCGGGGTGCCGGCAACGCCGCTGGCGTCGGCGGTGGCCACGTCCTCGGCCACACGGGGGGCGTACTCACGCTGGCGGACGTCGCCCCAGAAGCGCTCCACGTCGAGCTCGAGCTCCTCCGCATAGCGTTTGAGCTCAGGCGGCGTGAGCTCGTCCTGATGGTCGATGAGCTTGTCGTGCATCTCCCAGAAGGCACCTTGCGCGTGGGCGGCCTCCGCGGCCTCGGCCGCCATCTGCGCATTGGGATGGACGTCGGTGAGCGGAAGGTGGCGCCAGGCGTAGCGCAGCTCGTCACCGAAGGAGTCGAGCAGGTCGCGGATGACGATCTCCGCCTGGCCGCAGTATGAGCACTGGTAGTCGCCGTACTCGACCAGCGTCACCGGTGCGTCCTCCGAGCCCCGGACATGGTGGAGGGTGGGATCGATCTCGTCGGAAAGGTCGACGAGCTCGTCCGCGGTCCCGCCGAGCTGCCGCGCCCGGACCGAGGCGGGCAGCCGCGAGACCACCCGGAAGACCACCCAGCCCAAGGCCGACGCGGCGGCGGCGGCAGCGAGCACCCCGAGCTTCGCCTCCTCGAGCTGGCGGCCGTGGAAGGCCAGGCTCGCGATCAGCAGCGAGACCGTGAAGCCGATGCCGGCGACCACGCCGGCCCCCGCGAGCCCCGGCCAGCTCACCGGCAGGCGTGGTCCGTGCAGCCGGGATCGCGTCGCCAGCCACGACGCGCCGAAGATCCCCAGCGGCTTGCCGACGACGTAGGCGAGCAGGACGCCCACCGTGATCGGCGAGCTGACGGCGTCCCCGAGCAGCGCTCCGTCGACGTGGATGCCCGCATTGGCCAGTGCGAACAGCGGCACGATCAAGAAGCCCGTCCACGGGTGCAGCCGGTACTGCAGGCGCTCGTTCGGCGAGATCGCCGACGCGACGCTCAGCTGCGCGGAGCGGGCGAGCTCGGGGGTCGGCTGCTCGCGAAACGAGTGCGTCAGCTCGGTGACCCGCTCGAGGTCGCTGCGCGCCGGCGGGTACGCGCTCGCCGCCAGGCCCGCGGCGAGCCCGGCGATCGTCGGGTGCACGCCCGACTTCAGCAACGCCACCCACATCCCGATGGCGATCACCACTGCGGCCTGGCGGCGCCACATCGGCGCGTAGCGAAGCGCGAGCAGGGCGCAGAACAGACCGACGGCGAGCGCGAGCGCCACCGGCCGGACGTGCTCGGTGTACGCCGTGCCGATCACCACCAGGGCCACGAGATCGTCGACCACCGCCAGCGTGAGCAGGAAGACGCGCAGGCGGGTGGCGCCCGCCGGGGCCACCAGGGCGAGCACGCCGAGGGCGAACGCCGTGTCGGTCGACATGGCGGCGCCCCACCCGTGCGCGCCCGCGCCCCCCGCGGTAACCGCCAGGTAGATCAGTACCGGGAGCATCATCCCCCCGGCCGCGGCGATGACCGGGATCGCGATGCGCCGCCGCTCGCGGAGCTCCCCCATGTCGAGCTCGCGCTTGGCCTCGAGTCCCACCACGAGGAAGAAGAAGGTCATCAGCCCCTGGTTGATCCATTGCCGCAGGTCCATGGAGATGCCCGCGCCGCCCAAGCGGATCGAGAGCTTGGTGGCCCAGACCGACTCGTAGGACTCCGCCCACGGGGAGTTCGCCCAGGCAAGCGCGGCCAGGGTCGCGGCCAGCAGCACGACGGCGCCCGCCGTCTCCCGGCTGAGGAAGTCGCGAACCGGCGCCGCGAGGTTGCGCGCCCAAGCCGTTCGGCCCGTGAAGGAGTCCCGGGAAGCGGCGTCCTCGGACTCCTCCGAGGCCCCGTCGTGCGCATGCGTGCTCATTGCCGCGTTCCAGGGTAGGCGTGATCGCACGCCGAGCGGTCACGCTCAGCAGGACACGCCGATGTGCTCCAAGGACCACCCACCCCCGGACCGGATCAGCTCGACGCTGCCGGTGCAGCGATCGGTACGCGTCGTGTGCACCGCCGTGGTGGCGATCGCCACGGTCGCGCGGTCGGCCGTCTGGCTGGTGGCCTGCGCCCGCGAGAAGGTGATGGACCGCAGGGTCTGGAACTGGCCCTGGAAGGCGTCGAAGCCGCCGAGCTGCGCGCGGACTCCGGGACCGGCCAGGGCCCACGCTTCTGGGTAGAGATGACTTGCGGCTCGCTGGTAGAAGCCTTCGACCGCGCCTGCGGGGGTGGTGGGCGAAGCAGGCCCGGGCGCAGCAGGGGCCTTTGCAGGCGCCGGCGCCCCGGAAGGGGCCGGCGAGGCGGTGGTGCGCCCAGAGCCGTTGCGATCGCTCCCGCCCGCAGCAATGACGAGCCCCGCCAGCACTGCGGCCACCAGCGCCAGTGCGGCCAGGACGGGGGCGGCTCGCCGACGGCGCCGGCCGGGCTTCGGG
>JALYZC010000037.1 GCA_030945905.1 Actinomycetota bacterium | reverse complement strand
TCGAGGGCGTGAGGATCTGGTAGTTCTGGATCACCTGGTTCTCGATCTCCATGTGATGAGTCAGGTAGCCCCGGCCGGCACCCCACAGGCCGACGCCGATGCGATGGTCCTTGGGCACCTTGTAGGGCGTGGACATCTTGGCGTCGGGCCCTCCCTTACGCAGGAGGTCGTAGGCGATCAGCAGGTTGTCATAGGCGATCGCCGCTGTGTAGAGGATGCAGTAGGCGCGGCCGCGGTTGCGCTCGAAGGCGCCCCAGTTCTCGGGAACGCGCCATTCGATCGGGTCGGCCGGCAGGTCCGCCTTGGGCAGGTGGATCTTGAGGCTGTGCCCGGTCGACTCGAGGAAGCGACCCTTCGTGAAGGCCTTTCCGCTCTGCGCCGCCGCCCAGATCCGCGAGTAGGCGCCCGTCTCCATCGGCAGGCGATCCCAGCGCGGTGCGGTAGACCACGAGTACTTCTCCTTCCAGTTGGTCCCCTCCGGCCTGGGAATCGTCTCCTTGTTCCACGGGTGGTAGGGGGAGAGCGGGTTGCCCGATGGGTCCGTCTCGAACTTGAAGGCGCCATTGGGCTGGCCGCCGCCTTCGGTCCAGTCCTCGTAGAAGGCGTGCTCGACGAACTCCTCGACGCCCGCGTTGAGCATCTGCAGGCTGGTGGTGACCAACTCGCCGTTGACGATCACGCCGGGTGGCGCCCAGCGCTTGCGTCCCCAGTCGTCGGCGTTCTCGAACGTCCCGTCGAACGCGTAGGGGTCGTCCCACTGGCCGGGCTCGATCATGTTGGCCGGACGGGTCCCGATATCGCGGTACTTCGGGTTCACCTCGTAGAAGAACTCGCAGATGTCGTTCCATACGGCGACGCACTTACGGCCGTAGTCGAAGTACTTGACGACCCGGATCATGATCTCGTTGAGGTCGGAGGCGTCGATCGTGGTGCTGACGCCCCCGGGCACGACGGTCTGCGGATGGGGGTACTTGCCTCCGATGAGCACATACGCCTCACGCGCGAGGCGTGTGTAGTGCAGTCCCTCGAGGTAGAGCTTCCCGGTGAGGGGGGTGAGGTCGGTCATGAGCTCGGACATGAACTCGTAGCCGTGGATCGCCCGGCCTCGGGTGCGGGTGTTCTCCGCGCGCTCCCAGATCTCGGGGTTCGTGTCCCTCACGGCGGGCTCGGAGAAGTCCGGCCCCGCGAGCAGCCCGAGGTGGATCGGATGGTCGTAGAGGTACTCGACCGAGAGCAGCAGGTTGCGGGCCACGACGCCCATCGGGGGTGGGCTGATCCCGAACGCCATCTCGCAGGCCAGCGCCGAGCACGTGGCGTGCACGCCGCCGCACACGCCGCAGGCGCGGCTGGAGATGAAGATGGCATCGCGCGGGTCGCGACCTTGGAGGATGATCTCGTAGCCGCGGAACAGCGTCGCCATCGACGCCGTCTCCATGACCTCGCGGTTGTCGAGGTCGACCACGGTGTGGAAGGCCAGCGCTCCGGCCACCCGAGTCACCGGGTCGAAGTCGACGCGGCGGATCGATCCGTTGCGTTCGATCAGATCCTGCATCTTGCGCGGATCGTCTTCGATCGGCGTGGGGGCGGGGGTCTCGACGAAGCTGTACGGATTGGTCACGCCGGGCTTCAGCGTGGCGTTGCCAGCAGAGTCGAACTCGATCGGCAGGTTCTTAAAGCACATTGTTTAGCGTTCCTCCCGGGATCCGGCGCTCTGGTTGGCGCCGATCCCTCTTTGGCTCAGGATGTTCCGGCTCTGGGGCAGCGGTTGCTTCTTGCCGCGCTTGCTCTGGTTCACAGAGCCGCGGTATTGCAGCTTCTTGTAGAAGAAGTCGGTGGACGCGGGCTTGGTCAGCTTCCCGTCTCCCCAGCCCGACGGGTTCTCACCCGCCGCGTCCCATAGCGGCGCGCGATTGAGCTTGCGCATGGACTGGCGGCGCAGCCTCCGGATGCCGCCGCCGTAGGCCTTGGACAGCCCGCCAGAGATGGCGGAGCCGGGCGGTGACTTGTAGAAGGGGCTGTACTTGTCGGGGAAGCCGGGCATCGTGCACCCGATGCAGGCGCCGCCGGCGACCATGCAGCCGCCCATGTGGTTGATCGCACCGCGCTCGACGATGTTGCACTGGACCACCGGGCCCCAGCAGCCGATCTCCACCAGGCACTGGTTGTCCCCGGGCTCCTCGGCGAAGACGCCCTCCTCGTAGTAGCCCGCCTTGGGGCAATGGCGGTGGACGGTCTCGGTGAACAGCCACGCCGGACGCCCGAGCTCGTCGAACTGAGGCAGCGGCGCGAGGTTCTGCAGGAAGAGCAGGACCGCGGCGACGGTCTCGGTGAAGTTGTCGCCGACCGGGCTGCATCCGGGGATGTTGACCACCGGCACGCCGAGAGCCGAGCGGTAGTCCTGGCCGAGGAAGTCGGTCAGGCTCATCGAGCCGGTGATGTTGCCCGCTGCGGCGGGGATCCCGCCCCAGGTGGCGCAGGTGCCCATGGCGACGTAGGCCGCGGCGCCGGGAGCCAGCTTCCACAGCCAGTCGGTCACGCGGTTGGGCTGGTCGGTCTCGGACTCCGGGTCAAAGCCGCCGGCGCCCATGGCCGAGAAGTAGCCGTCGTCTGTGGGGAACGCCTGATCGTCGGGGACCGAGCCCTCGAGCACCACGACGTAGGGAGCGCCCAGTTCTCCGTTCA
>JALYZC010000021.1 GCA_030945905.1 Actinomycetota bacterium | reverse complement strand
GCCGCCGCGTAGGCGATCTGCACCGGATTGCACCAGACGACGATCGAGCGAATCGCCTGGGCGTCGAGCCCGCGTGGGAGCAGGTAGTTCTGGTCTCCCAGCGTGGACTTGAGCCCACTCAGCACGGTGTGCTTGGCCTTGAACACCTCCGCTGTGGTCTTCGGCTTCGCGTCCTGGCTGAGCCAGACGAACAGGTCGGTGTTCGGGTCGGTCGCGAAGCGATTCAGTCGCAGAGCCAACCTCCCGTCGGGCAGGCGGTAGAGCACGGCTTCGCCCTCACCCTTGCGTTCGACCATGTAGAAGCTGCCGCGCCCAACCACCTGCGCGCGTGAGGAGCGCATGGCCGGCAGCAGAGGCTCGTGCAGCGGAGTGGTCACCTCCTGCTCGACGATCAGGTGCCAGGCGCCCGAGGCCTGCACGCTGAGCTGTTGAGCACCGGTGCCCGACCAGATGGTGTCCTTGCTCCCCGAGCACGGCTCAGCCGCGCTCGCCGGCCCGCTGCTCGGGCGGGGTGACACCGTCACGGTCACCTGGCCCGACCCGCACCGGGCCCGCGTGCGCCAACGCAACGCGCCGCCGGACACCTGGACACTCTTCCTGGCGGTGCCGGAGCCGTCGAGCGCCGCGATCTGCTCGAAGCGCGGGGACGCCTCGTTGGTGGGTGCCGTCGTCGTGCGCTTGGGGATGGCGGCGAACGGGTCCTTCTTCGCCTGCTTGTCGGCGCCCCCGCAGCCGGTCAGCGCCAGCAGGATCGCCAGCGCCAGCGCGTAGGCGGCGGGCTTCACTTCTCCGCGCCGTCGTGCTCGGCGTGGCGTACCGCGAGGCGCCCGATCGCCAGACCGAGGCGGGTCCCGTACACGTTGTCGCTGTTCCAATGGATCCCGCCCAGGAGTCTCGAGTACCCGGCTTCCCTGCCCTTGTCGCGCCAGAGCCTCGCGTCCTTGGGGAACAGGTGGGCGAGGACCTCCGCCGCGGCGGACGAGTATGTCGAGTGCCCGGAGACGTAGGCGGGGAAGAACGGCGTGGCGATGTAGGACGTCCAGCGACGGTCGAGGCCCAGGGCGCGGATGGCGTTCTGCGGGCGGGGGTTCCAGTAGGTGAACTTGGTGTCCCACGATGCGACGCCGGCGTCGTCCATCGCCACGTTGAGCAGGGCGAACACCCGCGTCTGGCTGGGCACGTTGAGATGCGTGCCGCGCAGGTAGGAGAACATGACCTGGTTCCAGACGCCCGGAGGCAGCGGGGTGCCCTGGCCGCCGGCCCAGAACGCCGCGATCCCCTTCTGCTTGGGCGTCAGGTTGGCCCTGATCGCGACCAGCTGACGTGCTTCCTTAAGGAACTGCGCGGAGCCGTAGGCGGGAGGCGGAGGGGCGCGGAACTGGCTGCCGCTGCGCATCAGCCACGTGCGCCATGTCCCCGCGAGGGGCTCTACCGGCCGCGCCAGCGAGCCGGCCGGCGGGTCCCAGTACGCGGGCGTGTGCGGAGGGCGCTTGCCGTTCCACACGCGCGTGGAGCCGTCGGTCTTGGCCCTGGCGATGACCCGGTCGGCAACTGCGCGTCCCAGGTCCAGTCCGGCCTTGGCGCCCGCCGGAGTGCTCATGCCCGCAGCGACGCGTGCCTGCGCGGCGTCAGCCGCCGCCGTGTCGAGGCCCGCCTTGGAGGCTTCTGGAAACGCGTAGGCCACCACGCGCGAGCCCGCGCCGGCGACCGCGGCCTCTTCGGATGGGTACGAGGACTTGAGGTTTCCGCCGGAGGCCTGCTTCTCGTACCGGTGCTTCCAATACGCGGCGGCGACGGCCGCGTCGTACATGGCCACGCTCACGATGCCGTACGCGCGCGATGCGCGCGGGGGGTTCTTCTCACGCTGGGAGACGAGCGTCATCGCCCGCGACAGCCATGGTTGCACCACCGGCTCGGCGCTCTGCGCCTGGGCGGCGGTGCGATTGCTGAGCGCGGTGCGCATCTCCTGCTGGTCGCGCTTGGCCGCCGCGGAGCCCGCGGCCGGCGGTGCGGGCACGGGAATCTCGGACGGGGAGCTCAGCACCCACGTCTTCCAGGTACCCGCTGACGCCTCGCTCCCGAGCGGAGCCTTGTCGTCCTTCGAGCTCCCGCATCCGCCGATCAGCAAGGCGAGGATCAGGGCCGCGGTTGCCGGGCGCAGCACGTTCATCGGCGGGAAGGTATCCAAGTCAACCGACCGGCGTTGCCGTGCGTGTCGCGGGGTACGCTCCGGCAGTGCGATCCCCTGGGGACTGGAAGCGGCGCCTGCGCGTCGGGGCGCTGCCGTTGCGTTTCGTGTGGGGCGCCGCGCTCGTGATCATTGGCGCCGGGGCGTTGGCGATCTCCATCTCCAGCCCCCGTAACCCCACCCCGACCCTGCTCGGCAGCGACTTCCCGGTCAACGACGGAGCGAGCAACCCCGGCGACATCAAGGCCAACAATTCGCCCGCACTCGCCCGCAACCCGGTGAAGCCGGCCAACCTCGCGGTGGTCAACCGCGTCGACAGCCCGCGATATTCGTGCGGCCTGCACGTCTCGCTCGACGGCGGCAAGCGGTGGGTGGACACTCCGATCGCGACTCCCAAGGGAGAGGAGCCCAAATGCTTCGCTCCGGACGTCACCTTCGCGCGGGACGGGACGATGTACATGTCCTTCGTGACGCTCAAAGGCTCGGGAAACGTCCCCCATGCCGGCTGGATCCTCCATTCCACCGACGGCGGACGCACGCTCTCTCCGCCCACGCGCGTGCTCGGGCCGCGCGCGTTTCAGGTGCGCCTCACCGCCGACCCCGCGGACGCACGCCGGCTCTACCTGACCTGGCTGCAGACCTCGGAGACCGGCTTCCTGCAGTTCGGCCAGACCGGGCATCCCATTCTCTCGGCCCGATCCGACGACGGCGGCGCGACGTGGGCGCCGCCCGTCCGCGTGAGCAACCCGGCCCGTGCCCGCGTGGTGGCACCGGCACCGGCCGTGGGGCCCGATGGTGCGGTGTACGTCCTCTACCTCGACTTGGGAGGCGATCGCCTGGACTACGAAGGCGAGCATGGGGGGAGGGGGGGTCCTCCCTATCCGGGACGCTTCAGGCTCGTGCTCGCCCGTTCGCGGAATCGGGGCACGACCTGGACCGAATCCGTGGTGGATGACCGGATCGTCCCGACCGAGCGCTTCGTGGTGTTCCTGCCTCCGCTCCCGTCGATCGCGGTCGATCCTCGCAGCGGTCGCGTCTACGCCGGTTTCCAGGACGGCCGTCTCGGTGGTCCCGACGTGTGGGTGTGGTCGCTTCCGCGCGGCGCGGGCCGCTGGGAGGGACCCACGCGCGTGAACGACACCCCGCGGCGCGACCGCCGCGCGCAGTACCTGCCCAGACTGGCGGTGGCCCCCAACGGCCGCCTGGACGTGGTCTACTACGACCGTCGCGCCGATCGGCGCGACGTGATGAACGAGGTGTCGCTGCAGTCCTCGCGCGATCAGGGCAGGAGCTTCGGCGGCCGCGTCCTCTTGTCGGCCCGCCCGTTCGATTCGCGCGTCGGGTCGGGCAGCGAGCGCGGGATGCCCGATCTGGGCAACCGGCTCGGCCTGGTCTCCGACGACTCGAGGGCCCT
>JALYZC010000009.1 GCA_030945905.1 Actinomycetota bacterium | reverse complement strand
CTGCGCCACCGGCCGCGGAGCCGGCCACGGAGCAGGCTGCCCCGGCTGCCGACCCGGCGCCCGCTGTAGAGCCCGCTGCCTCCCCCGAGGACCCGGCCCCCGGCCCCGCAGCGCCCGAGCCGGCGGCTGCGGAGAACGCACCAGAGGCATCGTCGTGAGCGCGACGATCGCCGCCGCTGACGTCAAGGCCCTGCGCGAGCGCACGGGCGCCGGCATGATGGATTGCAAGCAGGCGCTCGAGGAGGCCGGCGGCGACCAGGACAGGGCCGAGGAAGTCCTACGCGTGAAGCTCGGAAACAAGATCGGCAAGCTGGCGGGCCGCGAGGCCGCCGAGGGCACGATCCAGTCCTACATCCACGCCACCGGGAAGGTGGGGGTACTCGTCGAGGTCGACTGCAACACCGACTTCGTCGCCCGCAACGAGGACTTCATCGCCTTCGCGCGCGAGGTCGCGCTCCACGTGGCAGCGTTACCGGCCACCCGCTGGGTGTCCGAGGCGGACGTACCCGAGGAGGCGCGTCAAGGGGAGCTGCGCGTGTTCGAGCAGCAGGCCGCGGACAAGCCGGAGAACGTTCGCCCGAAGATCGCCGAGGGCAAGCTGCGCAAGTGGCTCGAAGAGGTGGTCCTGCTCAACCAGGTCCACGTCAACGAGGATAAGCACGGGTCCAGCACGATCGAGCAGATGCGCGCCGACCTCTCGGCCAAGACCGGGGAGAACGTGGTGATCCGCCGCTTCGTCCGCTTCGCGGTCGGGGAGTCGTGACGGACGGCGAGTCCGGGCGGGGGGCCAAACCCGTATTTGGCCGCATCCTGCTCAAGCTGTCGGGCGAAGCGCTGCTCGGCGAGTTGGAGTACGGGGTCGAGCCCGAGCGCATCACCGCCATCGCCGACCAGGTGGCGCGGATACAGGCCCGCGGCGTCGAGGTCGCGATCGTGGTCGGGGCCGGCAACATCTACCGCGGGATGGCGGGCACCGGCGCCGGCATGGACCGGGCGACCAGTGACTACATGGGGATGCTGGCCACGGTGCTCAACGCCCTCGCGCTCCAGGACGCCCTCGAGAAGGCGGCCGTACATACTCGGGTGCAGTCGGCGATCACGATCTCCGAGGTCGCCGAGCCCTACATCCGCCGGCGCGCCATGCGCCACCTCGAGAAGGGGCGCGTGGTCATCTTCGCCGCCGGCACCGGCAATCCGTTCTTCACGACGGACACCGCCGCCGCGCTGCGGGCCTCGGAGATCCATGCCGAGGCGATCCTCATGGCCAAGCACGGCGTCGAGGGCGTCTACACCGCCGATCCGGCGCTGGACCCCAGCGCCGAGCTGCTCCCCGAGCTCACCCACATGGACGCGATCCAGCGCCAGCTGCGGGTCATGGACGCCACGGCGCTGACGCTCTGCATGGAGAACCAGCTGCCGCTGTACGTGTTCAACATGGACGACGAGCGCAACATCGATCGGATAGTTTGCGGCCAACGAGTGGGCACGCTGGTGAGCACCTGACCATGGCGTTGATCGAAGAGCTGCTCCAGGACGCGCGCGAGCGTATGGAAAAGTCGGTCGACTCGACACGCCAGGAGTTCGGCTCCGTGCGCACCGGCCGGGCGAGCCCTGCCCTGCTCGACCGCGTCCAGGTCGACTACTACGGGGTGCAGACCCCGCTCAAGCAGCTGGCGACGATCAACGCGCCCGAGGCCCGCCTCCTCACCGCCCAGCCCTACGACAAGTCCTCGATCAAGGCAATCGAGAAGGCGATCCTCGAATCGGATGTCGGGCTCACCCCTAACAACGACGGCAACCTCATCCGGCTCGGCATCCCGGAGCTGACCGAGGAGCGGCGCCGGCAGCTCGTCAAGGTGGTCCACGGGATCGCCGAGGAGGGGCGAGTGGCGATCCGCAACGTCCGCCGCGACGTCATGCACGACCTGCGCGAGCTCAAAGGGGAGGGGGACGTCGGCTCAGACGACGAGCATCGGGCGGAGGTAGAGCTGCAGAAGCTCACCGACGACAAGATCGGCGAGCTGGACGCGCTTATGAAGGGCAAAGAGGCCGACGTCCTCGAGGTCTGACGTGGCCTCCGAGCCACCGGGCGCGGCTCGGTACGTCGCCATCATCACCGACGGCAACGGGCGCTGGGCCAAGCAGCGAAAGCTCCCGGTGCTCGAGGGACATCGTGCCGGCGCCGACACGGTCAAGGCGCGACTGCGCGACGCAGCCGAGCTCGGGGTGCGCGAGCTCACGGTGTATTCCTTCTCCACGGAGAACTGGTCGCGCCCGCGGGCCGAGGTGTCGGCCCTGATGAGGATGTTCGCCCAGCGCATCGACGCGGAGACCCCTGAGCTGCACGAGGAGGGCGTGCGGATGCGCTTCGTGGGCCGTCGCGCCGGGGTGGCCCCCCGTCTGGTGAAGCGCATGGACTGGGCCGAAGAGCTCACCGACGGCAACGATCGCATCACGCTCTTCGTGGCCTTCAACTATGGCGGCCGAGCGGAGATCGTCGACGCGGCGCGAAGCTTTGCAGGGGAGACCGAGGAGGAGTTCCGAGCCGGGCTCTACGCGCCCGAGATGCACGATCCGGACCTGATCATCCGCACGAGCGGCGAGCGGCGCCTGTCCAACTATCTGCTCTGGCAGTCGGCCTACTCCGAGCTGGTGTTTCGCGAGGAGTTGTGGCCCGACTTCTCCCGCGAGGCGTTCGAGGCTTCCCTGGCGGAGTACGAGGCGCGGGGCCGCCGGTTCGGCGGACGGTGATGGCGACGCCACCGCGCCGGCGCCGCCGAGCACCACCCCCTCCGCCCAAGCGCCGTCGACGCCGTCAACGGTCGGACCTGGCCGGCCGCCTCGTGGTGGCCGTGCCCGCGATCGTCTTCGCCGTCTACATCGTCGTGGAAGGCGGCTTGATCTTCGCCCTCGCGGCGGGCGCCCTCGGGATCATCTGTCTACACGAGCTCTACGGCCTGCTCGACCGCGCCCATCCCGTCAGGCTCGCCGGGTTTCTTGGCATGGGGGCGCTCGTGCTCTCAGCGCGTTACGGGTCGCAGTTCCAGGTCTTCCTCGTCGCGGCGGCGGTGGTGCCGCTGGCCTTCCTGCTCATTCTGGCCGGGCCCCGGCGGCGCGGCAGCACGGCATCCATGGCCGCAACGCTGCTTGGGGTGTACTGGATCGGGTTCGCGATCGCCCACGCCGTGCTGCTGCGCGACCTGGCCCACGGCGACGGAATCATCATCGACGTCCTCGTCGGGACGTTCCTCGGAGACACCGGTGCGTACTTCGGCGGCCGAATGTTCGGCCAGCGACCGCTGGCCCCCGGGATATCGCCCAACAAGACGGTGGAGGGATGGGTGATCGGAATGGTCATCGCGGTGGCCGCGGTGTGGTTCGCCGGCCTCTACCAGGATTGGCTGAGCAGCGGTCAGGCGCTCATCCTGGGCCTCGGCGTGGCGGTCGCCGCCCCTCTCGGTGACCTGTTCGAGTCGCTGATCAAGCGCGACATGGGCGCCAAGGACGCCGGGCGGCTGTTCGGAGCCCACGGCGGGGCACTGGACCGCCTGGACGCGGTCCTGTTCAGCATTCCCGTGGGCTACTACCTGTGGGTGGCCCTGATGTAGACCCGCGATTTCGCGCCTGCCAGACTAAACCGATGCGCAAGGTCCTCATCCTCGGGTCCACCGGGTCGATCGGAACCCAGGCCCTGAAGATCGTCGACGGCTCCGACGAGCTGCAGGTCGTCGGGCTCTCCGCGGACTCCTCCGACGACGCGGTGCTCGAGCAGGCCCGAGAGCGCGGCATCTCGCGGGTGGCGCTCAGCGACGCCGATGCGGCGGCGCGCGCCGCGCAGATCTGGCCCGAGGGCGAGGTCCTCGGCGGAGCCGAGGGCTTGGTGCGCCTGGTCGTGGAGTCCGACGCGGATCTCGTGCTCAACGGGCTCGTCGGCGCCGCCGGGCTGGGGCCGACGGTGGCCGCGCTGACCGAGGGCATCGACCTTGCGCTGGCCAACAAGGAGTCGCTGGTGGTCGGCGGCGAGCTGGTGACCCAGCTGGCCGAGGCCACCGGCGCGCACATCATTCCCGTGGACTCTGAGCACTCGGCGCTGCACCAGCTCATCGCCGGGGAGGCACCGGGCACGATCGACCGCCTGGTGCTCACGGCGTCCGGCGGTCCGTTCCGAGGGTGCACTGCGGCGGACCTGGAAGGCGTCACCGTCCAGGACGCGCTTGCTCACCCCACCTGGGAGATGGGCGGCAAGATCACGATCGACTCCGCCACGCTGATGAACAAGGGCCTCGAGATGATCGAGGCCCACCACCTGTTCGGTACGCCGTATGACCGCATCGACATCCTGGTGCACCCCCAGTCGATCGTGCACAGTCTGATTGACCTCTGCGACGGCGCCAGCCTCGCCCACCTGGGGTACCCGGACATGCTCGTTCCCATCTCCTACGGCCTGCACTATCCCGACCGAGTCGATGTCCCGGTGTCTCGCCTCGACCTCGCCGCGGTGGGGCAGCTGAGCTTCGAGGCGGTCGACGAGGACGTGTTTCGCTGCCTGCGCCTGGCCCGTGAGGCGGCGGTGGCCGGTGGGACGGCGCCGTGCGTGCTCAACGCGGCGAACGAGATCGCCGTGCACGCGTTCCTCGACGAGCGCCTGTCGTTCCTCGGGATCTCCGAGGTGATCGAGCAGACCCTCGATCGGTTGGCGCCCGGCCCGGTGCACTCCTTCGACTCGCTCTATGAGTCCGACCGCGACGCGCGCACCGTCGCGCGCGATCTCGTCGCAGACCGTCACGCGCGGGGGGCCGCGGCATGAGCTGGGTGCTGACGGTGATCGGATTCTGCGCCCTCATCGTGCTCCACGAGCTCGGCCACTTCACGGCGGCCAAGGCGGTGGGCATGCGCGTGGAGCGCTTTGCCCTGTTCTTCCCGCCGCTGCTGTTCAAGGTCCGCCGGGGCGAGACCGAGTACGGCATCGGCGCGATTCCGTTGGGCGGCTACGTGAAGATCACCGGCATGAACCCGTCGGAGGATCTTTCCGACGAGGTTCGCACGCGGGCGTACTACAGCCAGCCGGTGTGGAAGCGCGTCGTGGTCATCGCCGCCGGCCCGGCCGTGAACCTGATCGTGGCCTTCGTGCTGTTGCTCGGTCTCTTCGCGCTGCAGGGGAACCCGGTCCCCGTGGTCGGCAAGCAGAACCTGCACCAGCCGGCCGCGAGCGTCCTGCGGCCCGGAGATCGCGTCCTGAAGATCGACGGCAGGGGCGGCTCGCCCGCGACGCTCTCCAAGCGGATCCGCGGGCATCGGTGTCCGCAGGCGCTGACCGCGGGGTGCGCCGCCGGCCGCCCGGCGAGCCTCCTGGTTGCGCGCAAGGGCAGGCGGCTGACCCTCACGGTCACGCCCCGCTATGACCCGACGACGAGAAGCATGCGGATCGGGTTCTCCTATGACACGGGCTACGAGCACGCCGGACCCGTGCGGGCCGTCGGCCTGAGTGCCGGGGCGATGTGGCGCGTGACCACGGGGACGGTCTCCGCATTCGCTCGCCTGTTCGAGGCAGAACAGCGCAAGCAGCTCTCCGGCGTGGTGGGCATCGGCGAGGTCACCCACCAGGCCTTCTCCCACGATGTGACCGATGCCCTCAATCTGCTCGCCCTCATCTCGCTGTCGCTCGCCCTCATCAACATGTTTCCGTTCCTGCCCCTCGACGGTGGCCACATCTTCTGGGCAGTCGTGGAGAAGGTGCGCGGTCGTCCCGTACCGTTCTCGGTCATGGAGCGAGCCGGCGTCGTCGGGTTCGCACTGGTGCTGATGCTGTTCTTCATCGGACTCTCAAACGACATCGGCCGCCTGCAGGGCGAAGGCTTTCGTCCTCGCTGAGAGCGCGTCCGGAGGGAACCGGGCGGCCCCGTCGAAAAATGCGCAGTACTGCGCATGAGGACCCCGATCGTGAACGAGCTGCGCCGCGCCGGCCACCTTGGGCCCGCCGCGCGCGAACGTCAGGCGATGCTCGCGACACGATCCCGCGCGAGGGCTCGCAAGCCGCGGATCGTCACGGCGAAGCTATTGCGACCGGGTCGCCGAGCGGCTTGACCGGCGCAGGTCATGGCGCGCCCGCCGCCGCAGGCGATGTCGCTACCGAGCCGGCCGGTGATCGGACGCCGGCTCGACGAGGATCAGGGCGCCGCCGGGGACGGGGAGTTGGCTTGGCCCCAGCGTCCCCGGGGTGACGGCCGTGGGCGATCCCGGCACTCGGGCCCGGACGACGGTGAACACCGAGTCCCGGTCCACGCCGGTCTGGCGAAACGGCGGGGGAAAGTAGAAAGCGGCCGGGCGCGGCGGCTGAGGCTGCTGACCCTCGCGGACGCGCCGGGCCACACCGAGAAGGTCTATCTCGCTGACCACCGCGCCAGACGGCGGCAGCG
>JALYZC010000044.1 GCA_030945905.1 Actinomycetota bacterium | reverse complement strand
ACCGTGACCCTGCTCGACGCGATCGCTGAGCACGGCTTCGACGCGGCGTTCGGCGGCGCGCGGCGCGACGAGGAGCGCGCGCGAGCCAAGGAGCGCATGCTCTCCTTCCGCGACGACTTCGGCCAATGGAACCCCAAGGCCCAGCGGCCCCAGCTGTGGAACTTGTACAACGGCCGCATCCGCCGCGGCGAGCACGTGCGCGTGTTCCCGATCTCCAACTGGACCGAGCTCGACGTGTGGCAGTACATCGACGAGGAGGCGCTGGAGGTCCCATCGATCTACTTCGCCCACCGGCGTGAGGTGTTCCGCCGCGACGGCATGCTCTACGCGGTCAGCGCTCACCTCGAGCGCATGGACGGCGAGGCTCCCTTCGAGGCCTCGGTGCGCTACCGGACGGTCGGGGACATGAGCTGCACCGGCGCGGTCGAGTCCGATGCCGTGACGCTGCGCGACGTCGTGGCCGAGATCGCGGCCACCCGCCTCACCGAGCGAGGCGAGACGCGCGCGGACGACCGCACCAGCGAGGCGGCGATGGAGGACCGCAAGCGCGAGGGCTACTTCTGATGGGCGGACCGGCCGCGAACGGGCACGCTCGGGCGGGCAGCCGTCGTACGACGGAGCTGCTTCGCTTCGCCACGGCCGGGTCGGTCGACGATGGCAAGAGCACGCTGATCGGGCGTCTGCTCTACGACGCCAAGTCGATCCTCGCCGACCAGCTCGCCGCGGTGAAGACCGCATCGAAGCGGCGTAACGGAAACGGGGCGATCGACCTCGCGCTGCTCACCGACGGCCTGCGGGCCGAGCGCGAGCAGGGCATCACCATCGACGTCGCCTACCGGTACTTTCAGACCACGCGCCGGAAGTTCATCATCGCCGACACCCCGGGGCACGAGCAGTACACGCGCAACATGGTTACGGGCGCCTCCACCGCCGACCTTGCGGTGGTGCTGATCGACGCCCGCCATGGGGTCGTGGCCCAGTCGCGCCGGCATGCCGTGATCGCGTCCCTGCTCGGTATCCCGCACCTCGTGGTGTGCGTGAACAAGATGGACCTCGTCGGCTTCGACGAGGCGGCCTACGACGCCGTCGTCGAGGACTTCACCGACTTTGCGGCCCGCCTCGACGTCCACGACGTCACCTCCATTCCCGTGTGCGCGCTGCACGGCGACAACGTCGTCAACCGGTCCGCCGCGATGCCGTGGTATGAGGGGCCATCGCTGCTGCACCATCTCGAGCACGTGCACATCGCGTCCGATCGCAACCTGTCCGACGTGCGCTTTCCCGTGCAGTGGGTCGTGCGCAGCGGAGCCGGCTCGACCGGCTCCGAGTACCGCGGGTACGCTGGGCAGATGGCCGGCGGCGTGCTCGAGCCGGGCGCCGAGGTCGTCGTGCTGCCCTCGCAGCGGCGCACTCGGGTCGCGGCCATCGAGACCGTCGACGGCCCTCTGGAGCGGGCGTTTCCCCCCATGTCGGTCACCCTGCGGCTCGAGGACGACGTGGACGTCTCTCGCGGCGATCTGATCTGCGGTGCCGTGGACCCCCCGACCTCCGTGCGGGAGCTCGAGGCCACCGTCTGCTGGATGGCCGACGCGCCGCTGGTACCCGGCGGACGCTATGCCCTCAAGCACACCACGCGATCGGCGCGTGCGGTCGTGAGCGCCATCCAAGACCGCCTCGACGTCGAGACCCTCGCGCGGGACCGGTCCGCGGGCGAGCTGCGGCTCAACGACATCGGCCGCGTCGCGCTGCGGACCAGCGAGCCGCTGGTCGCCGACACCTATACAGGCAATCGCACCACCGGCGCCTTCATCCTCATCGACGAAACCACCAACGAAACGGTCGGCGCCGGCATGATCGCCGGCGCATCGTAGGCCGTCGAGGCGCCGCGAAACCCCTTCCGCTGCGCCGGCGCAGTCACCGCAATACAGTTGGTTGCCATGTTCTCCAAGGTCATGGTGGCGAACCGGGGAGAGATCGCGGTGCGAATCATCCGCGCGCTCGAGGAGCTCGATGTCGCCAGCGTGGCGGTGTACTCGGAACTCGACCGCGACGCGCTGCACGTCACCCGAGCCGAAGAGGCCTTCCTGCTCGGCGCCGGACCGGCCGCTGAGAGCTATCTCAACGTCGACAAGCTGCTCGAGGTGGCGCGCCGCGCCGAGGTGGACGCGATCCACCCGGGTTACGGGTTCCTTTCCGAGAATGCGGGATTCGCCCGAACCTGCGAGGAGGCGGGCATCGTCTTCATCGGGCCGCCCGCGGACGCCATCGACGCGATGGGATCAAAGACCCGTGCCCGCGAGCTGATGGCCGACGCCGGGGTGCCGATCGTGCCGGGCACCACTGACTCGGTGGAGAGCGTCAAGGACGCCAAGCGCATCATCAAGGCCGATATTGGCTACCCCGTCGCCGTCAAGGCCGCCGGCGGCGGAGGCGGAAAGGGCTTTCGCATCGCGGCATCCGAGGATGAGCTCGAGGCGGCGTTCGATGGCGCGGCGAGGGAGGGCGAGAAGTTCTTCTCCGACGCGACGGTCTATCTCGAGCGCTACCTCCCCGATCCGCGGCACGTGGAGGTGCAGGTGCTGGCCGATGGAGAGGGAAACGCGGTGCACCTGGGCGAGCGCGACTGCTCGGTGCAGCGCCGCCATCAGAAGCTGATCGAGGAGTCTCCGGCCCCGGCGGTGGACGACGAGCTGCGCGCGCGCATCGGGAAGATCGCCGTCGATGCCGCCAAGGCGGTGGGCTACCGCTCCGCCGGCACGGTGGAGGGCCTGCTGTCCGAAGGGGATGAGGGCGACCCGGCGGAGTACTTCTTCCTGGAGATGAACACGCGCGTGCAGGTCGAGCACTGCGTGACCGAGATGACCACGGGCATCGACATCGTCAAGGAGCAGATCCGCATCGCCGCGGGGGAGCCGCTGTCGGTGGCCCAGGAGGACATCGTCCTGCGAGGTCATGCGATCGAGTGCCGCATCAACGCGGAGAACGCCGCCGCCAACTTCGCGCCCGCGCCCGGACGGATCGGCGCCTACCGCGAGCCCGCCGGCCCGGGTGTGCGAGTGGACTCCGGCGTGGGGCCGGGCTCTGAGATCACCCCGATGTACGACCCGATGGTCGCCAAGCTGATCGTGTGGGACAGCGACCGCGAGCAGGCGACCAAGCGGATGCTGCGGGCGCTGGGCGAGTTTGAGATCACCGAGCTGACGACCCTGGTGCCCTTCCATCAGGCGTTGCTGGCCAGCGAGCAGTGGGCTGCGGGCGAGACCTGCCGCGACCTGATCGAGGACGAGGAGTGGCTCGCGTCCGTCGCCTCCCCGCCGGATGTCCCGAGCCAAGAGGAGGACGACGAGCCCGAGGTGGTGCAGGACTACACCGTTGAGGTCTCGGGCCGGCGCTTCGAGGTGAAGGTGATCGGCCCTCCGGCCGGGCCCGCAGCCAACGGCGCCGCCCCCGCGAGCGCACGCAAGCCGCCGCATCGCGAGCGCGGGGGAAGCGGCGGCGGTGGCGGCGACACGCTTCCGTCCCCGCTTCAGGGAACGGTGCTCAAGGTGGCGGTCGAGCAGGGAGCTTCGATCGAGACGGGCGCGCTGGTGTGCGTCATCGAGGCGATGAAGATGGAGAACGAGATCACTGCACCGAAGTCCGGGACCGTGGCCGAGCTCCCCATCTCGGTGGGAGCCTCGGTCGCATCCGGCGACACCCTGGCCGTTATCTCCTAGCCACTTTGGGGCACACCAAGAAGATCGTCGAATCGCTCAAGCGGTGAGGCCTCAGCCGGCCAATCCACGCGCGGCTCGTCTCAGCGAGTCCGAGCAGTTCTACGCGCTCACGGACCTGAACATCGCAAAGCGGATGGGCGGCCTGGCCTGCGGCCTCGGGTTGCTGATCGTCCTCGGGCTGCTGCCGTTCTTTCCCCCCACGCATCACGTGGGCGACAGCGGATGGCTGCTGGGCGGCGCCTGCATCGCAGCCGCTGTCGCAGTCGGCGTGCGGCTCCTGCGCTGGTCGGAGCGGGTCACGCCGAACGAGCTGATGCTCCTGGGCTATCTCAGCCTGGCCATCATCATGGCCCTGGAGTGGCTGGGGGGCCGGAGCTCGCCCTACGCGGAGCTCTATTTCATCGGCGCGGTGGGCGCCGCCGCTGTGCACCCCCCCAGGCGGGTCCTGCCGTACCTGGTCGCCCTCGGGTTGGCGGCGGCCGCGCCCTTGGTCTACGACGACTCGAATACCACGGAGACGCTGCGGCTGCTCGCGCATCTCCTGCTGTGGGCCGGCGTCTCCGCGCTGATCATGCGGTTCGTGCACCTCAACCGGCAGGGTGTGCGCCGCGAAGGCGAGGTGTTGCGCGAGCTGGCGCACGCGGATCCGCTCACCAGGCTCGGCAACCGGCGGGCGTTTGACGACGCGCTGCACCGGGCGGTCTCTGGCGCGCGGCGCTGGGATCGCCCATTCAGCATCCTGGTCGCCGATCTCACGGGGTTCAAAGGAATCAACGATCGCTTCGGGCACCTCGAGGGCGATCGCTGCCTGCGCGAGGTCGGCGATGCCCTGCTGTCGACGGTGCGCGCTCCCGATTCCTGCTTTCGCTGGGGTGGAGACGAGTTCGCGATCGTCCTGCCGGCCAGCGACCTGACCACCGCAGCGCTCGTCGGCGACCGGCTCAGTCGAACCATCGAGCAGCGGGTGATCCTGCCCAACCGTGAATCGCTGCGGCTCAGTTGGGCCGCCGCCCAGTTCGAGGAAGGCATGGACGCAGAGTCGCTCTTGGCGACAGCCGACGATCGCCTCATGAGCATGAAGAGCTCCGCCGATCGGCGCGCGGGAGGCTGAGTCCGGCCAGGTCATGGGCTGCAAGCTCAGCCGGCCGCGCGCCGTACGTTCTCAGCGTGGATCCGCCGCTGCTCGGCACCCCGGCGAGCCTCGGGTAACGGGGCTTCCGGGCCACGCGCAGCCAGTGCCTCGAGGTAGTCGACATCCTCGGCAAGGAGTCGCCGGGCCCCCTCGCGGTCGAGCACCGGTCCGTGACCCGGGACGACGGCCTCTGCCGCGGTGATCAGGGGCTCCAACCGCGCCAGCGTGGCGCGGTAGGCGTCGATCGACCCCTCCGCTGAGACCACGGGGATCTCCACCGGCGAGAGGTAGTCGCCGCACACGAGCGTCGCGGCCCAGGGAATCCACACTGCCATGCCCTCCGCGGTGTGGCCCTCGGCCGGATGCAGCTCGAGTTCGCGGTCGCCGATGGCGCAGTACCCGGGGACCGGCAGCGCCTGGACCTGGCCCAGCGAGAGCGTGCCCGCCCGTCGCACGTAATGGCGCTCGTCCCAGCCCCGCATTTCGCGCTGGGCCGCGCCGGGCTCGCCGGCCAGCCTGGCGGCCGTGGTCTCCGCAGTCCCTACAGGCGCGTTCGGAAACGCCAGACGGCCGAGCAGGTGATCCCAGTCGGCGTGCGTGCAGAGCAGACCCGCGACCGGGAAGTGCGCCTGTTCGAGCACAGCGGGCAGCAGCTCGAGCTCGTCGGGCAGCACCGGTGAGTCGATGACGAAGCCCTCGGAGCCGGCCCGCACGGCGGTCGCGGTGGTCTGCCAGATCCGGCTGGTCACGACGATCACGTCCTCGTGGACGCCGATCGCGTGCACCTAATGCTTCGCGGAACGGACCACCAGGATCAGGCGGCCCCGAGGAGCTTCCCCGCTTCGCGGAGATTGGACACCTCCGCGGTGGGCGCCTTCTGGCCGGGCTCGAGCTCCTGCTTGCGGCGGTTCACCCAGATCACGGGGATCCGAGCCTTCAGGCAGGGCTCGACATCGTAGTAGTAGCTGGCGCCGACGTGCACCCAGCCCTTCTTGCCCCCGATGCGGCGTGCGCCCTCCTTGAAGTGGGCCGGATCGGGCTTGTAGGAGCGGACCTGCTGCGCGGTGACGACGAGGTCGAAGTCCGTGCGGAAGTGGCGACGCGTCTGGCCGAGCAGCTTGTCGTCCACGTTGGCGATGAGTCCGATCTCGTACTTCTTGGCAAACCGGTCGAGCTGGGCATTCGCCTCCTTGAAGGGCTTCCAACGCTGCACCGAGTCGGGCAGAAAGCCCGAGCGCGAAGGCTCGAGCGGCCACCCGAGCTCCTTGGAGATGCGCACGGCGGTGCGCCGCAGCACCTCGGCGTAGAGCTCGTAGGAGCCCGCCTGGATCTCCTGCTGGATGGATATGAACAGCGGCACCAGCTGGTCGCGCTCGATCGTGAAACCGTCGCGCTCCGCCTCCTTCTTGAAAGCCTCGACCGCTCCCCCCTCCCAGTCGATGAGCGTGCCGTAGACATCGAATGTCACCCACTGGATGTCCTTTGGCAAAGGCATGATCGCGGCGCCATTATGCACCGCCCGCGCGGAAGGCGGTGTTGCGGCACAGGCTGGGAGCTCCGGCACCGGTTAGCATCCGGCCGCCCATGGACCTCCTCGAATACCAGGGCAAGATGCTTTTGGCCCGGCACGGGGTACCGGTGTCGGCCGGACGCCCGGCGCAGGCCGTATCGCAGGCGGTCGATGCGGGAGAGGAGCTCGGCTATCCCGTCGTCGTCAAGGCCCAGGTGCACGCAGGCGGGCGGGGCAAGGCCGGCGGGGTCAAGGTCGCCGAGAGCCGCGACGAGGTGGAGCGCCACGCCCGGGACATCCTGGGGCTGGAGATAAAGGGCCTTACCGTGCGCGAGCTGTGGGTGGAGGAGGCAGCCGAGATCGACGCGGAGTACTACGCCTCGATCGTCTTCGACCGCTCGGCCAAGGCGCCACTCGTCCTGCTCTCGACCAAGGGGGGGATGGACATCGAGGCCGTGGCCGACGATGACCCGGACGCGATCGCCCGGCTGCACGTCGATCCGCTGCTGGGCTTTCGGGATTTCCACGCCCGCCGGCTGGCGTTCGCGGCGGGGGTGGATGGCGATGTGGTCCGCCCCATCGGGGCACTGCTGGCCAAGCTCTATGACGCGTTTATCGCCGAGGAGGCCATGCTCGTCGAGATCAATCCCCTGATCGTCACACCCGATCGCGACGTGCTGGCACTCGACGCCAAGGTCACCCTTGACGAGAGCTCATTGTTCCGTCACCCGGAGAACGCAGAGCTCCGCGGGCCTGGGGAAGGGGACGCTCAGGAGAAGATGGCCGGCGAGCGCAGCGTCACCTACGTCAAGCTCGACGGCAACGTCGGCATTCTGGGGAACGGCGCCGGGCTCGTGATGTCCACGCTCGACGTCGTCGCGCAGGCGGGTGGGCGCCCGGCGAACTTCCTCGACGCCGGCGGAGGCTCGAAGGCCGAGGCGATCGTCGCGGCGGTGGAGGTCATCCTGTCCGATCCCAAGGTCACCGCGGTCCTGTTCAACATCTTCGGCGGCATCACCCGTTGCGACGAGGTGGCCAACGGATTGATGCAGGCGTTCTCGCAACTCGAGGTCACCGTGCCGTTCGTGGTTCGCCTCAACGGGACCAACGAGGAGGAGGGCCGCCGCCTCCTGCAGGAGGCCGACCTGCCCAGCGTCCACGTCGAGAAGACGATGCTCGACGCGGCGGCAAAGGTGGTCGAGCTCGCGGGATGAGCATCCTCGTCGACAACGACTGCAAGCTCGTGGTCAGCGGCCTCACGGGGCGTGAGGGCAAGTTTCACGGGCTCAACAACCGCGCCTACGGCACCGACCTCGTCGCCGGAGTGACGCCCGGCAAGGGGGGGCAGGACGTCGAGGGGGTTCCGGTGTTCAACACCGTCCACGAGGCGGTGCAGGAGACCGGGGCCAACACGTCCATGGTCTTCGTACCCCCCCCCTTCGCGGCCGACGCGATCCTCGAGGCGGCCGACGCCGGCATCGCCACGGTCATCGCGATCACCGAAGGGGTCCCCGCCCACGACATGCTGCGCGTACATGCGCACCTGAGTCGCGGCCCCACCCGGCTGATCGGTCCGAACTGCCCCGGCATCCTCTCCCCCGGCAAGGCCAACGTCGGCATCATCCCCGCGGCGTTCTTCTCCGAGGGCAACGTGGGGATCGTGTCGCGCTCGGGCACGCTGACCTATCAGATCGGCTACGAGATCGCCGAGCGCGGGTTTGGAAATTCCTCGATCGTGGGGATCGGTGGCGACCCGATCGTCGGCTCGGACTTCATCGACGTGATCGGCCTCTACGAACAGGATCCCGAGACCGAGCTGATCGTCATGTGCGGTGAGATCGGCGGCGACGCCGAGGAGCGGACCGCCGACTACATCGGCGAGTCGGTGAGCAAGCCCGTGGTGGCCTACATCGCGGGATTCACCGCGCCGCCGGGCAAGACGATGGGCCACGCCGGCGCGATCGTCTCGG
>JALYZC010000258.1 GCA_030945905.1 Actinomycetota bacterium | reverse complement strand
CGACGGCGCCGCAGCCCCGCCGCCCGCTCGAACTGCAGCGCGCCCGCCGCCGCGCGCATCTGGCCGTCGAGGTGCTCGAGCAGCGCGCGGCCGCCGTCATCGGCCCCGGTGAACATCGCCAGCGCCGCGTCGAGGCGTGCTCGGTAAAGATTGGGGTCCAGGTCGCCCAGGCAAGGCGACAGGCAGCGTCCCATCTGGCCGTAGGCCGAGGGATGCTGGCGCCGGGGAAGCCGTCGGCCGCAGTGGCGCAGGCCGAACAGCGAGTTGAGCTGTTCGACGAGCTCCGCCGCCAGCGAACGCCCCCGCAGCGGGCCCACCGTCACCCCGTGGCCGGCCGCCGGCTCGCGTGCGACCTCCAGGATCGGAAACGGGATGTCCAGGCGACAGCGCACGTAAACGAGCGAGTCGACGCGCCGCAGACGCTCGTTACCGGGAGGCCGCAGCGCCTTGATCATGCGGTTTTCCAGCACGAGCGCCCCGAGCTCGGAGTTCGTGGCCTCGTGGTCGACCAGCGCGGCGTGCGCGGTCCATCCCGCGCGGCGAGCTCCGGCGGCGAAGTGCGAGCGCGCCCGCGCGCGCACGGCCACCGACTTGCCGACGTAGAGCGGGCGCCCGCGCTCGTCGCGAAACACGTACACGCCGGGACCGGTGGGAAGCGAGGTGAAGTCGATACGCGCCGGGTCGGCGCCACCGGCGTCGAGTCGACCGGGCGGAGGGCCGCGGCGCGCTCGTCGTCGACGGCGGGCGAACAGGGCGAGGGCGTCCTGCACGGTGCCGGCGTGGGCGCAGAGTCGAGGGAACAGCGCGCAGAAGACGCGCGCGCAGGTCTCGGCATCGGCCAGCGCCCGGTGCGCCACCGAGACCTCGATCCCCAGTGCCTCGGCCAGCGACCCGAGCTTTCGCTGGCGCACGAGCGGCGCGAAGCGGCGGGCCAGGGCCACCGTGCACAGGACCGGGGGATCGGGCCAGCGCAGTCCTGAGCGGGTGAACGCCTGGGCCAGCGCTCGTCGGTCGAACGCGGCGCTGTGGGCGACCAGGACCCGACCGGAGATGCGCCGCCCCACCTCCTCGAGCACTTCCCGTGGCGGCGCGGCTGCCACGATCATGGCCTGGGTGATTCCGGTGAAGCGCTGGATGCCGGGCGTGAGCGGCCGGCCGACGCGCATCAGCGACTCGAAGCGCTCGTGCAGCTCCCCCCCACCCACCACGACCGTGCCCACCTCCGTGACTTCGCAGGCGTCGCCCGGGCGACCGTTGGTCTCGACATCCACCGCCAGGAACTCGGCGGCGTGCAGCGGGTGCTCGAGCAGCGTCACCCCGCGGGTGTACGCGCCGCACCGGACGGCGTGCACGGTGGCTTGCAATCAAGGCCGAGCCGGCGCCGGGCGGCGCCGCTGCCGACGGGGGGAGTAGCATGATCCGCAGACCACGGACACGGAGGAGCTCGATGACCATCTCCGCCCCCAGGCGCGACGAGAACGGAAGACTCAGCGAGCTCGACGAGCGCACGCGGCGCGCGTGGACCGCATACCGTGAGAGCCTTCGCGACCTCAGCGGACGCGACTACGACGAGGCGGAGGACCGGTCATGGACGCACCTCCAGCGCAAGCTCGAGCAGCTGGAGCAGGAGCGCGCGGCGCTGGCCGGCAAGAGCGAGTCACCCAGGCTCCAGCGCTGAGCACGGGCCGGCGGCCACCGCCGTCTGCGCCCGGGTGAGACGGCACACCGCATCGATCTCCAGCGTTTGGTCGATCGTGGCGCTCGTCCCCGACGGCTATCACGAAGGCCATCGCGGCGTCGCCTTACCGTCCTGTGCCGAGGGAGCGCCAGGCCTTACTGGGGGTTTCGTTTTCCGGTGAGGCCGCGTTCGATGGCTGTGACTTGCTTGTCGTGGGCGAGGGCGGCGGTGCCCGCTATGGCGGTGGTGGCGATGATGGCGACGGCCATCACGGCGGGGTTGAACGCGGCCGCCTTGACGCGCGTGGCCAGCGGCCGCAGATCGAGCGCAGTACCGGCCGAGGGGTCGCGGCGCGTCTCGATTCGTCGGGCGGCGAGTTCGATGAGTGGCACGAGCGCGCACACGACGGTCAGCCCGGCGAGGATCGCGAGTTTGATGCCGAACTCGGTGGTTTGAAAGAACAGCAGCCCGGCGGCGACGATGGCGGTGGTGGCGCCATAGATGATGCGCCCGAGCGGGGACTTGGGTGCTGTCTGGGGGTCGGACATCATGAAGAAGACGAAGATGAACAGTTCCGGGGAGGTGCAGATGTGGATCCAGTAGGAGACGCCGGTGATCGGCCCGTCGTGCCAGATGGCGATGAAGCTTCGCCCGGCTACAGCGAACACGGCGATGAGGCTGGTGAAGGTGAAAAGGAATGAGAGGGCCATGGGAAGCATGCGGATACTTCGCAGGATCCATGCCGCCCCGAGGGCGATGACGGCGAGCGCAAGGCCGACAGGGATGCCGATCGGCCCCCAGTAGAGGTATTGGGGAAAGACGTGGGCGGGCCCGATCACGAGGAGCACGAGGACCAGGCCGACGTTTGAGGGATTGAAGAGGTGGCGTCCGCCGGGGCGGATGAGGTGCTTTGCGGCCATCGAGGCCACGGCAGCGAGTACGAAGAGCTCGATTCCGTGCAGGCTCCACCAGTCTCCGTGCTGGGTGCCCGAGGCGCGGAGGATGAAGGCGACACCGTTGCCGGTGAGCAGGCCGCTGGCCGGCCACGCGAGGATGTGCTGGCGGCGGAAGGTGACCGTCATGTCGATGAGCGCGCAGACGGCGATGGAGACGAGGATCTGCGCGATCGACACCTTGAAGTTGAGAACGGCCTGCCCGAGGACCTGGAGGCTGATGATGACCGCCGAGACCTTGAGGCGGGGATCACGCCGGTTCGGGAGGACGACGGGGATCCTCCACGCCCCCAGCGCGAGCTGCCGTGAGCCGGTCGCCAATGCCGGGGCAGCGGCCGCCGCAGAAAGAGACCGCTCAGAAGAGGTGGAATCTGTAGCCATCGGGCAGTGAACCGCCGAGTCTCGGCTATCCGGCCGGGGCGCCCTGGAGCTCGTGGGCGGTGATCTCTTCGAGGCGGCGCTTGCGGGTCTCCACGCCGAACAGGAGTACGGCGATGGCTGCCAGAGCCATGGGGATGGCTCCGATCAGGGCCGTGACGACGATGGTGGGCGGCGCGACGGCGACCACCACCACCGCGATGATCAGGACGCCGCCTGCCTTGCTCGCACCGGCGACGAGGCCGGTCCCGCGCGAGCGCACGCGGGTGGGGTAGACCTCGGCGCTGTAGGCGGCGAGGACGGCGAGCACCGAGGTGATCCCCCAGATGGGGACGACCAGCAACGCGTTGAGCAGCGTGCGGTCGTGGGCCACCTCATTACCGGCGATGACGAAGCCGAACAGGGCGGCGGCGGTGAGCGCAGCCAAAAGGAAGATGGTCTTCTTGCTGCTCCACAGGGCGTAGAGCGCGGCAACCAGGAAGTTGAGCGGGAAGCCGATAAGGGCGGAGTCGCGGACGATGCGATCTGCGGTCACCTGGGTGTAGCCGAGCTTTTGCAGATTTGACGGGATCCAGAGTTGGAAGCCGAACAAGACCAGCCCGACCGCCAGGCCGAGGAGCACTACACCGATGCTCAGTCGCAGGAACGGGTGCGCAAACAGTTGACGGTAGCCGGGTTTGACGTCCTGTTCGAGCGAAAGCTCGGTTTCTTGTTCGGGGACGATTTCAGCGCCGTAGCGTCGCATGACGGCGCGGGCTTCCGGCTCGCGTCCGCGGGCGAGCAGGAACCGTGGTGATTCGGGGATCCAGCGGTTTAGGAGGATCAGCAGGAGGCCCGTTGGGAGCCCGATCAGCCACAGGATCCGCCAGCTGTAGTCGGGGACGAGCGTCGATGACAGCCAGCTGGTGATGATGTAGGCGCCCGCCACGTCACCGCCGATGAGCACCATCAGCCAGCCGCGATGGCGGGCGGGAATCGTCTCGGCGATCAACGTGAAGGTGATCGGGATCATCCCGCCTACCCCCAGGCCCATCACGAAGCACATGACCAGATTCAGCTGATACGAGGGCATGGTCCCGCAGATCGCGGTGCCCACGAACAGCACGCCGGCCAGCAGGATCGAGGCTCTGCGACCGATGCGGTCGCCCAGCCACCCCCAGATGAACGATCCGATGACGGTGCCGGTGATCCCGGCCAGTGGGAGCAGCGCGGCGGCAGGATGCCCGCTCGGGTTGACCGGCGACTTGAGCCCGTACTCCTTGGCAAAGCCCGGCACCACGAACCCGAGCGTCGTGGGCTTCATCACGTCGATCGTCACCGCGATGGCCATCACGATCAGCAGCCCGATGTGCGCGGGGCGGATGCGCGCGTCATCGAGCGCCCTCACCCGCAGCCGGGCGACCTGATCCTGGCTGGAGCCATCGCGACCCTTGAGGAGACCGTAGGCGGCAGCGGCGATGCCCGAGAGGATCAGGACCATCCCGATGACCATCGTCGCGTCGAGGCTCATACCCGCAAGGCGGTAGTGCATGTCCTTGGCGTCCAAGTACATCGGCATGTGGAGCGCCACGCCCGCCGTGACCGCAACGATCCCGCCCCAGAACACCGCCCGATGACCGTATGAGATCGCGCCGCTACCAGTTCCGTGCCTGCTCTGATCAAAGGAATCCAACTCGTCTGGCTCCTGCAGAGCGTTCACTTCAGGGTCGCGGCGGCGTACGCGCTGGTGATCAGCGGACACCAGATCACCACCGACCCGTATCGCGTCGGGTCCACGCCGCGCGGCACGATGAAGTTCAGCGATCCCGCCGTCACGTCAAGCGGCGCGACATGCACCGAGCGAGCCTTCAGGTACTGGGGGGTGCTGTGCGGGGCCCGCAGTGGACTCAGCCGGACCTCCAGGTCGATGTTGGGATTCACGTAGAACCCGGCGAGCCGTAGCGCGTTGCGGCCGTCGCCGAGCCGGTAGAACGTGAGGCGACCCATCCCCGACTGATCGATTCGATAGAAGCGACCCCGCGCCACGACCGAAGCGCCGCGGGCCGTCATGGCCGGCAGCGGCGGTTCGACGAGCGGCACGTCGACCTGCTGTTGCACCTGTATCTCCCACGGACCCGTGGCCATCACGCCAAGCGTCGCGCGCACGCTCTTGTCGGCCTTGACGACGTTCGCGGTCTTCGCCGCGGGACAGCCTGTATCGACCACCGCAGCGGACTGAACCGACGCCCTGACCGTCAGGCGACCCGAACGACAGCTGTATTTCACGCGCCACTGGTTGGCGCTGGCGACGATGGCGAACGGCTGGGTCGTGGTTGCGCCTGTCCCGCTTGCGGAAGTGATGCCTTGCCACCATGGCTGCGAGCGAAGCGAGGTCCGCTGCGCGTTCGCCGGCGTCGCCGTCGCGATCCGACTAAACGCGGACGCCGTCGGCTTGGGGGTGGCAGAACCAAACAGCTCCTCACGCAACCCGAACGCGTCGCTGCCGACCACGAGTGCCGCCGCGAGCAGCAACAACCCAATCGCCGCGCCAGCGCGCCGCGCTCCCACCGGATGCGACGTCACCTCACCCGCCACGTCAGCCCTTTCCCTTCGGGGGTCCGGGCTCTCCGCGAGCCCGTCACGCACGGTGCCGCCAGGAATGCCGCGCCTACACGACCCAGCATGCCCCGGCGGTGGTGGTGTGCTGGCTGCTCCATGCTTTGGCTTGAGTGGTCTTGACGATAGCTGCGGGATAGAGGCCGTCAGCGACCGGGAGCCGCGGTTATAAAGCGACCCTCATCGCTCAAGCTTGAAGAGCATAACCCAAGGTGACGGCGTAGAAGCGCCGCTTCCATAGGAGCGCTTCGGGGCGGGAGCGGCGCCGCGGCCTCGCCCTTAGAATGGCCAGCGGAGGTGGGTCAGCGCCGACGCTGGCGATAGGCGACAGCGCGATGTCGGATCGCTCGGCCGATGACGCTTCCCGCCTCGACCGTGTAGAGCACGCGATAGTTGCCCACGCGCGCCGACCACAGCCCTCGCAG
>JALYZC010000238.1 GCA_030945905.1 Actinomycetota bacterium | reverse complement strand
GCCCCTTGGCCTTCGCCTCGGCCTTGACCGCGGCCACGCGCGCGGCGGGTCGCAGGTAGTCGGCGCTGTAGCGAACCTCGGCATCGGGTGGGGGAGCGGCGTGACCTTGCGCGGTGAGGCGCAGATCACGTAGGGCGTGTCGGACCTCGCGGGCAGCCTCGCGGGCGTCCTGCGCGGCCTCCCGGCGAGCGGCCGCGTCACGCTTGCCCTGCGCGGCCCGGCGGCGAAGGGTCGCCTCGGTGCGCCGCTGTGCGACCTGATGGGAAACGATTGCGCCGTTGAGTGCAGGCAGTTGGGTCTGATCGCGCGCGATGCTCGTGTCCAGCATCGAGCGCAGCGTGAGAAGCTCGCGCTCCGTTGCCGCGCGCGGCAACCTGGCCCGGGCGTACCGATCCCACGCGCGGGCGAACGGGCGCCCGACCTGCTGGGCGGAACCCGACGCGGCGAGGATGGGGCACAGGCCGCTGAGACTGGCGTCGGCGCCGACGATGATGCGGTTCTTCTCCATGCCCCGGACCATCGCCCGCCGGGTCGACAGGGGCAGGCGATCGATCGCCATCCTCAGTTCCTGCGCCCGCTCCGGCTTCATTCGGCCTCCCTGGTTCGCTCGCGTTGATCGTCGTCGGTATGGCGGCCAGGCTAGTGTTCGGCGTCGCCTTGTACAAACCCATCCCTCCCCCTGCACGCAAAGTTGCAACGCGCCGAGCTCTCATCCGGGAGAGGGAGCGTCGCGAAAGAGGGATGAAACCCTTATGCTGACCGCCGATCGAACCACGAGTGATCTAGGGAGGACGCCATGGTGATGCAACGGGAATACGTCGGGGATTCGTCCGGTGCGGATTCGTTGAACATCTCACGGGTCATCGCGGCGCTCGTCGGGGTGGTCTACACGATGGTCGGACTCGTCGGCTTCGCGGTCACCGGGTTCGGCGACGACTTCTCCCTGAACACCAAGGCCGACCTCTTCGGCTTCGACCTCAACAGCTTTCACAACATCGTGCACCTCGTAGTCGGCCTCGGCCTGTTCTTCGGCTCGCGCGCACGCGATGTGAGCGTCCCACAGGGCATGCTGATCGGGGGCGGGCTCGTCTACCTGCTCGCGGCGTTCCTCGGCTTCCTCAACGAGCTGCAGATCCTCTCGATCAACGATCCGATAGCAGCGGACAACTTCCTGCACCTCGCCTCGGGGCTCGCGGCGGTGACGTTCGGCCTCCTCGGCGCCCGGCAGTCCAACAGGGTTCGACCCCAGCGCGGGGTGCCGATGGGCGGAGGGCCTGCGCCCATCGAACAGCGGCGCGCGATGTGGGAACGACCACACGAGGTGTAGGAGGCGTGCGCCCGCTCGCGGTTGCGGCCGCCAGGCCGGGCCGGGCCGGGCGGGCTCGCTAGGTGGATCGGGCGACGAGCGAGCGCGAACCCCCGCCAGAGGAGCCCTCCACCTCGGAGGCGCCGAGCGTCGGGGGCCTTCGCAGATGGCTCGCAGCCCCCGGCCCGTTCGGTCTATCGCATCGCTGGTTCGTCGCGGGGGCGGCCGTGACGATCGTTTTGGCGGTTTCCTCGGTTCTGATCGGGCGCCAGATCGTGTCGAGCACCTCGTCTCCGGCCCCGGCGACCTCTACGGCGGGACCGGCGAACCCGCCGGCGAGATCGTCGCCGGGCGTGGGAACCTTGCCGAAGGGCTTCAGCCGAGTCCAGGACGTGGCACGGGGGGTCTCCATCCTTCTGCCGGCAAGTTGGACTCGCATAACCTCGCACGACCCCCAGGTGAGCATCCTGGCCACGGGTGGGGGAGCGTCGATGCTGCTGCGTACGGCCCCTCTCGGCCTGGACATCGGGCCTGCGAGCATCGGCCCCGCACGGAAGATCACCGACAGCCTAGTGCACGTTTCCAAGCAGGTGACGATCCTGCGAGGACCCACGCGGGTCAGCGTCGGGGGTCTGCCAGGCTACCTCTACCTCTACACCTACCGAGACGCGGCCACCGGGCAGCTGGGCGGGCACGCGCATTACTTCATCTTCCGCCACTCGACGTTGATCAACCTCGTGTTCCAGGTCGTGCCGGCGGACCGCTTCGCCAAGCTCGCTCCCCTGTTCGATGAGATCAGCCGAACCCTGCGCAGCGCCGATGTGCCTGCTGCGCCATCTCTGATTCCTCCTTCCCCCGCGCCGTCCGCGCGCTAGACTTGCACGCACGATGAAGTTGGTGATCGCAGGCAAGGGCGGATCGGGCAAGACCTCCATCTCGGGGACGCTCGCCCGCCTGCTCGCGCGTGAAGGCAACACGGTGCTGGCGATCGACGGGGACTCAAACCCCAACCTGGCGCTGACGCTCGGCATCCCGGCCGCGCAGATCAACGACGTCCCGACGCTGCCGCGCGATCTGCTCAAGCGCACCACCGAGGGCGTCGAGCTGGCGAAGACGCTCGATCAGGTCCGCGAGTCGCACTCGGTCACAGGTCCCGACGGTGTCTCGCTGCTGGTCATGGCTCATCCGCAGCACGCGGGAACCGGGTGACTGTGCTCCATGCACGCTACGGTTCGTAGCGTCATCGAAGCGGCCTCGTCAGCGGACGACGCCGTCTGCATCCTCGACACGGAAGCCTCCCCCGAGCATCTCTCGCGGGGCACAGCGCAGCACGCCGATGCGATGTTCGCGGTGGTCGAGCCCTACTACAAATCGTTGGAGACCGGACGGCGCATGGCCGCGCTGGCCAAGGATCTCGGCTTGGAACGGGTTGCGCTGATCGCGAACAAGGTGCGGGACGAGAAGGAGCTCGAGGCAGTGCGCCAGTTCGCCGGCCAACACGGTCTGGAGCTGGCCGCCGTCGTGCCGTTCGACGAGAACATGCCGGGCGCCGAGCGTGCCGAGTCCGCGCCGTTGGACTTCGCGCCCGACACCCCGGCGGTAGCGGCCATCGGGGCGTTCGCACGAGACACGATCAGCAACATAAGCAACGGACACCACGGAAATGGACGGAAGGACAATGGACGAGCTTGAGGTCTTGAAGATTCGTGACGAGGCCCTCCAGGCCATGTACTGGATGCGCTCGGAAGGACTCGCCGACGCTCCGGCGGCGGCCGAGCTGGCCCGGTTTCTCTCGGTGCCGCCTGGCACGCTGGGCGCCTACCTGGACCGCTTCGTCCTCGACGGCTACCTCGCTCGGGTAAACGGCGGCTACGAGCTCACCGAACGCGGCGAGGAGACCGGAAAGCGAACCTTCGCGGAGGAGTTCGCCGATCTGACGCGTCCGGGGCACGGCGAGTGCGACGAGAACTGCTGGTGCCACGAGTCGCCTGAGGACGCGGCCCGCTGCCTCGAAGAGCACACGAGCCACCCGGCCCATGCCCACTGACGCCCCGACGCCGCTCTTGCCGAAGAACTTCCTGCGTGCGGGCCTGCTGCTCCTGCTGCGCGAGTCGCCGGCGCACGGCTACGAGCTGCTGGAGCGTCTGCGTGCCTTCGGCTACGAGGGATCGGACCCCGGCGGGCTCTACCGCTCGCTGCGTGCGTTGGAGGACGACGGCTTCGTCCACTCGGCGTGGGAGACCTCGGATTCCGGTCCCGACCGTCGTATCTACGAGCTGACCCGCTCCGGGATGGAGCAGCTGCACGCCCAGGCCAAGGCGCTGGTGGCCACTTCCGACGTGCTCGAGAGCTTTCTCAGCCGCTACCGCGAGTTCGTCGCGCTGCCGCGCAGCGAGACAAACGCCGTCGAGCATTCTGCGGTCGCCGCCAGCG
>JALYZC010000207.1 GCA_030945905.1 Actinomycetota bacterium | reverse complement strand
GAGTAGAGGATGTAGAGGGGATGCTCCGCATCCAGGGGCTCGGCGGGACACTCCGCGTCGGCGGCCTCCAGCGCCTCGTGATACCAGACGTCGCGGCCCTCGCGCATCTCGCACTCGGTGTCCTTGTGGCGCACCACGAAGATCGTCTCGAGCGTCTCGAGGTCGCCCATCTCCTCGTCCACCGCCGCCTTCATGGGGCTGGTCTTGCCCTTGCGCGCGGCTCCGTCGGCGGTGATCAGCGCCTTGGCGTCGGAGAACTCCATGCGCTCACGCACCGACTGTGGTGAGAATCCGCCGAACACCACGTTGTGGGGTGCGCCGATACGGGCGCAGGCGAGCATGGCCACCACCACCTCGGGGATCATCGGGAGGTAGATCCCGACCACGTCGCCCGCACCAATGCCCTGGTCCTTCAGCGCGTTGGCGAATTGCTGGACGTCGCGGTGCAGGTCGGCATAGGTGATGTCGCGCTCCTCGCCCTCCTCGCCGCGCCAGTAGTAGGCGACGCGGTCCCCCCGCCCGGCCTCGACGTGGCGGTCCAGGCAGTTGTAGGAGGCGTTGAGCTTGCCGCCGGTGAACCACTTGTAGAAGGGGGCATTGGAGTCGTCGAGCACCTGGTCCCACGGCTCGGCCCAATCCAGGAGCTCGTCGGCCTGCTTTGCCCACCACGCAGGCGGGTCGGCCTCGGCTTCTTCGTAGATCGAGTCGTCCTGAATCAGGGCCTGCCCGCGGAAATGCTCGGGCGGGTCGAAGCGCTCGATCTCCAGCATCTCCTTGAGATCCTGCTCGAGCCCCGCGCTGGTCGTTTCCTCTGTCGCCATGTCCGCCTCCAGTCTGCTTTCGGGTCGCCGCGCCGTGCCGCCGGGCCGGAGCGCAAGCGCCACCCGGCCCGACAGCGAGCACGGGCTATCGCTTCAAGGGCACAACAGGCAGGATGGTACGCCCGAACGTCGAGTTCGCCACCGCGGCGAACGACGCGTACCACGCGGCGACGGCGGTGAGCAGTCCGACGTACCCGCCGGCCTTTCCGATGTCCGGCTCGGTCTGGGCGTCGCCGATCCCGAGCAGGAAGAACGTCACGGTCAGCAACAGGAACACCAGGCTGACCGCGCCGGTCGTGCGCAGGGATGCGATGAACATGTAGGCGGTGAAGATGCCCCACGCGATCAGGAACAGGCCCACGGCCTTGCCGGCATAGGCCTTGGGCACCTTGTCCTCGTAGAACTGGTTGAACGCCCAGAAGGACAGCCAGAACGCGCCAAAGGACGTGAACGCCGTGGCGCCGAAGGTGTTCCCCGTGCGGAATTCCCACATCCCGGCGAGCAGCTGGGCCACGCCGCCATAGAACAGCGCAAGCCCGAGCACCACCGCGGCCCCCTTCTCCTTGCTCATCAGTCCGGCGTTGAACATGCTCAGCACGAACGTGGTCATAGCGAACGCCGCCAGGCCCAGCGGGCCGGGGTCCGCGGTCACCGGGGCTTGCGGAGCGGACGCGGTCGCCGCCTCGCGGGCTGGGCCGGGAGCGCTCCCCTCGCGGGGCTCCCGAGCGCCGGGTGTAGCCATGATTGCCTCCTCCTCGATGGGACAGGGCTGTGGCGTCCCGGAGGGCCGGATATAGGACTGCGTTCCCACCCTCGAGAACGCCCACACTGGTGCCTACCGCACCGCCTGCACGCCCAAACATGGCCGCCGTAGAATCGCGACCACCCGACCGCGGAGGAGCCCGATGGCGACCGAGCCGACGAAGTACGTTCTGAACGAGCGCGAGATCCCGACGAGCTGGGTCAACCTGCTGCCCGATCTGCCGGGTGAGCCGCTCCCTCCGCTGCATCCCGGCACCAAGGCGCCCGCCGGTCCAGACGACCTGGCGCCGCTGTTCCCCCCGGGGCTGATTGCGCAGGAGGTCTCGCCCGAGCCCGAGATCGAGATCCCCGAGGAGGTGCTCGAGGCCTACAGGCTGTGGCGCCCGACACCGATGTTCCGCGCCCGCCGGCTGGAGCGCGAGCTCGATACGCCGGCCCACATCTACTACAAGTACGAGGGGGGCTCCCCGCCCGGATCCCACAAGGCGAACACCGCCGTCCCCCAGGCCCATGAGAACGCCGCCGCCGGCATTCGCAAGCTGGCCACCGAGACCGGCGCCGGCCAGTGGGGCTCGGCGCTGGCCTTCGCCTGCGGGCTCTTCGGGCTCGAGTGCGAGGTGTTCATGGTCGGCTCGAGCTTTGACCAGAAGCCCTACCGGCGGACGATGATGGAGACCTGGGGAGCCGCCGTGCATCGCTCGCCGAGCGAGCTGACCGACGGCGGAAAGGCTCAGTCCGCGCATCAGACCGGCTCGTTGGGCATCGCGATCTCAGAGGCGGTCGAGGTCGCGGCCAAGGATGAGAGCTGCAACTACGCGCTGGGCTCGGTGCTCAACCACGTCCTGCTCCATCAGACCGTGATCGGCCAGGAGGCGATGGCCCAGATGGAGATGGCGGGCGAGGAGCCCGACGTGATCGTGGGGTGCGTGGGGGGCGGCTCGAACTTCGCCGGTCTGACCTTCCCGTTCATCCGCCGCGCGCTTCGCGGCCCGTCGAACATCCGCTTCCTGGCCGCCGAACCGGCGGCCTGCCCCACGCTCACCCGAGGCGTCTACCGCTACGACTTCGGCGACACGGTCGGGTTGACCCCGCTCATGCCCATGTACACGCTCGGCCACGACTTCGTTCCCCCTCCGGTGCACGCGGGCGGGCTGCGCTATCACGGCGACGCACCGATGCTCTGCGGCCTCGTGCGGGCTGGTCTGGTGCAGGCACGTGCCTATCGCCAGAACGAGACCTTTGCGGCGGCGCTGCGCTTCGCGCGTACCGAGGGCATCATCCCCGCACCCGAGCCGGCCCACGCCATTCGTGCGGTGATCGACGAGGCCGAGCAGGCGCGCGAGGCCGGTGAGGCGCGCGTGATCCTCTTCGGCCTGTGCGGACACGGGCACTTCGACCTGTCGGCCTACGACGCCTATCTCTCGGGTGCGCTCGAGGACCCCGAGTTCTCCGAGGCGGACATGGACGCCGCACTGGAGCGACTCCCCGAGGTGCCGGCGCCGGCTTGACCGCGGTGGAGGCTCAGCGCCGGCGCTTGCGCTTGCGCTTCTTGGACGCGGAGTGCGTGCGCTGGGCGGTTGCAGTGCCGGCGGCGGCCGACTCGGATTGGAGCTCGGGCTGTGGCGTCGCCTTCCCGCGCGAGGGTCGTCCTTCCCCTCGCTCCCGCGCCTCGCGCAGCTCCTGCTGGGTGGGCCAGGGCTCGGCCTTTCCGCTGCTCCATGCGCTCGGGACGCCGTTGGGCCAACGCCCGGAGACCAGGTAGGCAAGGGACAGCAACCAGAAGGCCTGGAGGACCGGGGGCTGTCCGAGCAGTTGCGCGAGCCCGGTGACCACACCGCAGATGATTCCCACGATGCCCATGAAGCGGGTGAGCAGGCCGACCCGCATCGCATTGAGTGCGATCATCACGAGCCCGAACCCGAGCGCGAGCTGCCCGGCGAAGTTGAGGCTCTGCACCACCTGGAGCCCGGTGGCCTGCAACGCGTGCTTGGCCTGCTCGAAGGTCTGCGCGCCGTGTGTGGCGAAGTCGTGGGCCTGGGCATTGAGGGCGATCTGCTGGATGAGCCCGAACAGCGCCACCGCCACCGCTCCGAACAGTGCGGTTGCCCGTGCCGCCGGGGGCAGCGCAGGACGGCGGAACTTCGTCGCCCGGTAGAGATAGATCAGCGGCAGCACGGCCGCCGCCCAGCCCAGGGCGAGCAGGGCGCTGCTCACCAGCGCGTTACCCCCGTGGCGGCTGAAGAACAGCAGCAAGGTGGTCAGCTCGTCGACGCTGGGATGCGGGCTGACAGCGCTGACCGCCACGTAGGCGATCAGCAGCACTCCGGATGCCGCTGCGCTCGCGGCGGCGCGCAGCGCCCAGCGGCGCTCCCACTCCAGCTGCTCGTCGACCGTCACGGACCGGAACGACCGCGGGGCGGGGCGGCGAGCGAGGGCTGGGGGAAGTCCGGCGGATGCGCGGCGAGGGGCTCGGGGTCGTGCGGGCCCGAGACGACGCGCCCCAGTCGATCCCCGACTGCCAGGACGAGGTCGAGGCCGGGCGCCATGAGGCCGATCAGCCCTTCGATGCGTCGGCGTCGCTGCGCCTGCTCGGGGCTCAGAGGGCTCACCAGCGGGCGATTCTACGCGGTATAGACTGGCGGCCGCGATGTTGATCCGCGACGTCATGACCGAGTCGGTCGTCACGGCCGAGAGCGATGCGTCGGTCCGCAGGGTCGCCGAGCTCATGCGCGAGCGCAACGTCGGATCCGTGATCCTGCTGCGCGATCAGCGGCTCATGGGCATCGTCACCGACCGCGACCTCACGCTGGGGGTCCTCGCGGACGGAAGGGAGGCGACCGATCGCGCGGAGGACCACGCATCGGCACCGGTGGTCTCGGCCTCATCGGGCATGGACGTCAACCAGGCCGCCGAGCTCATGATCGGACATGGCATTCGACGGCTGCCCGTGATCGACGGCGATCGGCTGACCGGCATCGTCACGCTCGACGATCTGGCCGTGCGCACCGGAGAGCCCGAGCTGGTCCACAGCCTCACGAGCCAGATCACCCGCGCGGCGCTGCCCGATTTCTACTTCCACCAGCGCGGGGAGTGAGGGCGCAGGGCCCGGAGCCTCAGGGCAGCTCGACGATCTCGCCCAGGCGCCGGTAGCCGATCACGTTTGGATGGTCGCCGTCGATCGTCCAGTCCGCCCGCATGCGCTGGGGATTCTGCGGGTCCTCGAGGGTCCGATGGAAGGGGAGCAGCGGCACCCGCTCCTGCCGGGCAACATCGACGATCAACCGGTTGAGCCGGTCGATCTTGGCCGCGAAGCGGGGGTAGCCGTTGTTCCACGGCAGGACGTCGGTGAGCGCGACGCGCAGGCCCAGTGCCTTCCCCCGGCGGAGCATCTCCCGCAGATTGGCCGCGGTCGCCTCCACCGTGACCGGACGGTAGACGTCGTTGATCCCTCCCTGGACGATGAGGACCCCGGCGCCGCGGGCGCAGCGATCCAGGCGGCGTGCGATCTCCGCCGTGGTCTCGCCGTTCACGCCGCAGTTGCGAAAGCGGGCGAGTGGTCCGAGCCGGCGGCGGGCCCAGTACTCGTACTGGCTCTGGTCGTTGACCTGGTCGGGCGCACGGTCGCGCACGGCGGCGTCGGGGTCCCACAGTGGAGAGCCGGCGGTGATCGAGTCACCCAGAGCGGCAACCAGGACGCGCCGGGTGGGTCGATGCACGGGGGCGGCCGGTGTATCCGGGGGCGACTGCACGCGTGGCGCGGCCGTCCGGTCCTCGCCGCCGCAGCCGCCGCCCAGAACCGTGAGCCCCACGACCACAGCCATCATCAGGAGGTAGCGGTTCACGCCGCGCCGGCGAGCAGCGAGCGCAGCAGCCGCGTCGGGTCGCGTGCGTCCTCGCGGCGCGCTGCGGGGGCGAGCGCCAGCACGGCCTCCGCGGCCTCGCGGACGTGGCCGGGCGCGTTCGGAGCCGTCACCACGGCGAGTGGCATCGCCAGGGCGCGCAGCTCGCCGCGGGTGACCGGCCAGCTGGTGAGCCCCCCAAAGTCGGCGAAGAACGCGCGAGGCGCCGAGCGGGCCGCGGCCATGCGTGCGCGACCGCGGCCGTCGACATAGGCGGCCACGGCGGCCTCCGGACCGTCGTCGCGCAGCGCCTGCTCGAGCGCCGCGCGCTCATGGGCCAACGCCTCGGCGGCGAGGCCGGAGAAGGCGAACAGCGGGGGGTCGACGAGGACGGCCGCCCCCACGAGGGCAGCGTGGCGCTTGCAGAGGTCGAGGCACACCAGCGCGCCGAAGTCGGCGCCCCACAGCACGGCAGGTCCGTCGTCGAGGCCGCGAAGCAGCGCCGCGGCATCCTCGGCCTGTTCCTCTACGGTGGTCCGGTCGTAGGGCTCGGGCGTACCGCTGCCCCCGTAGCCGCGCCGGTCGTAGGCCACCACCCGGGCCGACGTGCACAGGGTCTCAACGAGCTCCGTCTGCCCCTGGGCGTCGTCGGCCATCCCGTGCACGATCAGCACCAGGGGTCCGCTGCCGCGCTCTTGATAGGCGAGCCGCACGCCGGCGCCCTCGGTGACCGGAGGCATCCCCCTGAGGGTAAACGCCCTGATGCGAGGAGTAGCATTGACCGGATGGAAGGCGGGTTTGGCGAGCTGTTTGGCGATCCTGAGGAGCTGCAGCGGCGGATGGCGGAGTTTGCCGAGCAGATGCAGGGCGCCCAGCGCATCGCCTGGGCCGACAACGCCATCAAGCTGGCCGTGGAGATGACCGTGGCGGTGATCGGCCGGATCAACATTCAGGGCAGCCCGGAACAGCAGGCCGAGCAGGTGCGATCGGTCATGGCCATCATCTTCCCCGAGGCCGTCGCCCTGGTGCGCGAGGCTCGCCAGGGCATGCAGTAGACGGGCATCAGCGTGCCGCCGCCGCCTCGGACGAGCGACGGTCCTCCCGGCCCCGGCGCAGGACCTCCTTGAACGATCGGAGGCGGAAGATGAAGACCAGCGCGGCGAAACCCAGACCGGCGCTGAGTGCGGCGATCGCGATCTGCTGACCGACCGAGAAGGCAGCGACGGTGGGTCCCGACGCCGCCCCGGCGAACACCTTGACCAGCAGCGCCTGCTGGACTCCGGCCCCCCCGGGGGTCAGCGGAATCAACGAGGAGACCGCCGCCACGCCATAGACGAGAAGCACGTTGCGTACGGAGCCGCCAACGTGGAAGGCCTCGAGGAACGCCCAAAACGTCCCGAACCGGGAGAACCAGGCGAGCATCTGCATGGAGACCACCTCGCGCAGGTAGCGCCGGCGGTCGCTGAGAATCGTCAGGCCCTGACGCACCCGCGCCCAGAAGGCCTTGACCCGCACCGAGAGAAATGCGAAGACAACGAGGACCAGCAGCGCCAGGCCCGTGAGCAGGAACACGGTGAAGCGCGGGTTCGACGCGAGGTAGGAGAGATCGAAGGCGTTGAGCTTTGAGAAGTCGGGGGGCTTGGGGAACACTCCCTGGGTGAACGCGTAGGCAAGGATGGGGACGGCCACCGCGAGGTCGAACACGGTGTCCACCAGGAAGCTCGACGCCACTGCCGGGTAGCTCGAACCCGGCACCGAGCTCTTGGTCAGGAACAGCCGCACCAGGTTTCCTCCCCGCGCAGGGAGCGTCTGGTTGACGCCATAGCCGGCCACGTAGGCGCCCCACACCCGATGCCAACGGAAGGGCTCCGCCGGATACGCGGCGCGGAGCACGTAGAAGCAGGCGCGCGAGCGCAGTGTGAGAAAGCCGGCGAAGAACATACAGCCGATCAGGAGCCAGCCCCACCCCACCGCAGCGAACTTCGAGAAGAACTGGTCGACGGAGTCCAAGAAGGACGTTGCGAGGACGAGCGGCGGCGGCATATCAGCGGCTACTTGAGCAGACGGGAGAGGCGCCGGTCCTTGAGGACGCGACCGTCGGTCTGGCAGGTGGGGCAGTAGGTCATCACATAATCCTCGTAGTGCACGGCCTCCAGCGTGCCCGCGCAGCGCGGACACGGCTCGCCCTGGCGACGATGTACGCGCAGCGGCATCGGCATCTTGTCGGGAATGGGCAGCGTCACCACCTGCTCGTAGTGCTCGAGCGCGGCCCCGAGACCGTCGATCGTGGCCGCCCGCAGCCGCTGGGCCTCGAGGGCGACGAGATCATCGGCGCGCTTGAAGGGCGAGAGCTGAGCGCCATGCAGGATCTCGTCGACCCAGGAACGTCCAATGCCGGCGATGACGCGTTGGTCTCGCAGCAGCGTGTGCAGCGGCCGGGCGTCGGTGAGCAGCTCCTCGAAGGGGGGCGGAGCGGGCCACGCGTCGGGCCCTAGGGTCGCGAGCGCGTCGTCGTCCTCGAGCTCGCCGGTGCGCAGGAGCTTGATCCATGCGCGCTGCTTGGTTCCGAACTCGCGCAGGCGAAGCTCACGACCGTCCGCCAGGCCGACGAGCAGTCGCGAGGTGCGGTCCCGCGGGCCGGCGGGCTTGTCGAAGAGCTGAAGCCGGCCGGCGGACATGAGGTGGACGAGCACGCTGAACCCCGCGTCCACGTCCACCACGAGATGCTTGCCGCGGCGGCGCACCGCATCCACGGTGGTCCCTTCGAGCGCGGTGAGCCGAGGATCGAAGGTCTTCAGCGCGTTGATCCCCGGCGCACGCGCTGACTCGACGGCCGCTCCGCGCAGCGCAGCGTCCAGCCGGCGAGTGGTGATCTCGACCTCGGGAAGCTCGGGCACGTCTTCATGCTGCCACACCCCTGGTGGCGTCAGGCTGCGCTGATCACGTCCAATTCGCGCGGGCGCAGCACCACGGCCAGCTCGCCCTCGCGGCCCTGCACGCGCACCGCGGCCACTCCGCCCTTCTTGAGGTGGATTCGCGCCCCGGTCAGGTCGTGGAGGATCCCTCCGAAGTCGGGCTCGTGGCCGACGAGGAGCAGGCGCACGTCGTCATCTCGCCCGACGAGCAGGTCGAGCGCCTGCTCGCTGCCGAAATCCCCCGACAGCGCCTCGTGCACCGTCGGCTCCACGCCAAGTGGTTCGGCGGCGAGCCGGGCGGTGTCGCGGGCGCGGATCCGCGGGCTGCTCAACACCGCGGAGAAGTGCACCCCGAGCGCGGCAAGGGCCGCGCCCGCGACGCGCGACTGCTGTTCGCCGCGCGCGGTGAGCCGCCGCTCGGCATCGGTGCCCGAGCCGCGGGACTCGGCGTCGCCGTGCCGCAGGAGCCAGATCTGCTGCGCCATGCGGCGCAAAGGCTAGCGACGCGGCTCAGCCGGCGAGGGTGACCTTCACCGTCTTGGTCGCTGAGCGCCTGCCTCGAGCGTCCTTGACCGTGAAGGTCAACCGGTAGCGGCCCGCGCTGAGCTCGGGGCCGCTGGAAGTCTTCCTCAGCCGCACGCGATTGGTGCCCTGTCGCACGGGGAAGGCAACGGATCCGAACGATCGGAACCGTCCGCCTGCGCTCCGCTCGAGCCGTCCGCTTGCCTTGCCGCGCCCGGTCGAGGTGAACCTGATCGTGAACGTGCCGCGACCCACCCCGGTGCTGACCTGGCCAAGGCGCGGACCTGACACGTCTGGCAGCGACCCGTCGGCGTTGCGCACGACCACCTTGCCGGCCATGCCTACGCCGTTGCGCTTCCCGTGCTCCTCGCAGAAGTAGCGATAGACCCCGGGACGCGTGAATGTGCGCTTGGCCGTCCACGGCGTGTCCACCGCTTCGAGTGGCGTGGGCTTGACCCCGTTGTCGTCCCACACCACGTTGTGCTCCCCGCCGCCCCCCACCCGCGGATCGTTGGAGAAGTTCACGGTCTCGCGGAGCGAGATCGTCTGCGAGGCGTGGGTGTAGGTGTTGTCGAGCCGGGACACCACCAGCTGGGGAGCAGCCAGGACGGCCGGCGCAGCGGCGAGTCCGGTGGCGCCGACGAGGCTGGCGACGAGAAGGAAGCGGGAACCCATCATCGGTATAACCGGACGCTAGCGCACGAGTTGCGCTCACGGCCCGTTCCTCCTTGGTCGCCACGATCCAACCGGGCGCGGAGGGCTAACCACCGGCCATGAGAACGACGCCGATCAGCGCCGCGAGCACCCCCACCGCCTGGACACGACGGATTCGCTCCTCGAGGACCAGGCGGGCGAGCAGCACCGTAGTCACCGGGTAAAGCGCGGCGAGCACCGAGACGAGGCTGAGGAGCCCCTCGGTCGAGCCCCAGGCATAGAGCGCATTGGCGCACAGATCCAAAGCGCCGATCGCGATCAGCGGCCCCACCGCGCCTCGTTTCAGGCCCAGGCGCGGGCGCACGGCGGCCACGAAGGCGGCGAGCAGGATGCCGTCCGCCGCCCGCGCGGCCAGGAGCGCCCAGAGGATGTCCGCCTCGGCGGCGCGATCGACCCCCACGAAGAAGCCGCCGAAGCCCAGCGCGGCCACCAGCGCCAGCGCGATGCTGGCGCGTCCGGCGTGAGCCCGCGCCGCATCCACGTCCCGCGCGTCTCGGGAGGCGAGCACGACGCCCACCGCCGCCGCTGCGATGCCCGCCACCTGCAGCGTGCCCGGCTTCTCGCCACCGGCCAGGCCGACGATCACCGGCACCGCTGCCCCGGTGGCCGAGATCGGGGCGACGATGCTCATGGTGCCCAGCGAGAGGGCGCGATAGAACGCGCCGAGGGCGAGGAGGCCGCCCGCGCCGCCGGCAGTGGCGGGCCAGAGGGCGGGCAGCGACGGCACGGGCCTACCGCTAAGCAGGACGATGGCGGCGATGCCCGCCAGGCCCACCAGTTGAGAGACCAGCAGCACGGTGAACACCGGCAGGCGCCGGCTCTGCACTCCCCCGCCGAAGTCCGCCAGGCCCCAGCACAGCGCGGAGCCCAGTCCGAGCGCGATCGCGAGCATCGCGCCAGAGAATCAGGCGTCGGGGACGCTTAGTCGCGACGGCCGCGCCCGTAGAGAAGCCGCAGTGTGCGACCGATCAAGCGGGTGGTCAGCGCCCGGTAGGGAAACATGTGGATGTCGCGCTTGGGCACGAGTCTCTTGACCAGCAGGCTCTGCTGGGCGCAGTACTTGCGTATCCCGCCCGCGGCGTGGCGCGAGCCCAGGCCCGAGTCCTTCCACCCGCCCATCGGCAGCTCGAGCGTCGCGTAGTTGAGCATCGCGTCGTTGACGCACACGGCGC
>JALYZC010000198.1 GCA_030945905.1 Actinomycetota bacterium | reverse complement strand
GCCGAGCCCGAGATCGTCCGCCACTACAACCGCATCTCCAAGCGCAACTTCGACCTGGACACCGGCTTCTACCCGCTTGGCTCCTGCACGATGAAGCACAACCCCAAGCTGCACGAGCAGCCGGTGGTGCGGGAGTTCGCGGTGGCGCTTGACGCACCGGTCGGGGCCGTGATGGACCGCTGTGCCGCGCAGGGCGTCAACCCGGGCTTCGCGCTGTGCTCCGACTACCCGGAGCACGAGGATGGCCTGCTCGTCGCGATCACCGAGCAGCGCTCGCAGGCGCACATCGACCGCCTGGTCGACGTGCTGGGCGCCGCGGTGGCGGCCGAGCGCCGCGGGGCGCCGGTCGGGGCGCAGGCATGACGGTGAACGAGAATCGCCTGCACGCCGACCCCGGTGTCGATGCTCACGCGCCCCCGCGCGAGCGGGGTGCAAGCGTGCAGACGCCGATGCAGCGCGACCGTGCGTGCACGATCTTCGAGCGTTCCCGGCCCGGCCGCCGGGCGTTCACGCCGCCCGGGCTCGACGTCCCCGAGCGCGACCACGCCGACCTGATCCCGCAGCGGCTGCTCCGCGCCGAGCCCGCCCGGCTGCCCGAGCTGGCCGAGCCCGAGATCGTCCGCCACTACAACCGCATCTCCAAGCGCAACTTCGACCTGGACACCGGCTTCTACCCGCTGGGGTCGTGCACGATGAAGCACAACCCGAAGCTGCACGAGCGCGTGGCCGCGCTGCCCGGGAACGCGAGGCTCCACCCGCTGCAGGACCCGCGGCGGGCCCAGGGGGCGCTCGAGCTGATGTGGAACCTCCAGCGCGCACTGTCCGAGATCGCCGGCTTGCCGCACGTCTCCCTGCAGCCAAGCGCCGGCTCGCACGGTGAGCTGGCCGGCCTGCTGCTCACGCGCGCGTACCACGCCGACCGCGGGGACGCCCCTCACAAGGTGCTCACGCCCGACACCGCCCACGGCACCAACCCGGCGACGGTGACGATGGCCGGCTACGAGGTCGTCAAGGTGGCCACGGCGCCCGACGGGGGGGTCGACGTGGACGACCTCCGAGCCAAGGCCGACGACGACGTCGCCTGCCTGATGCTCACCAACCCGAACACGCTGGGCCTGTTCGACCGCAACATCGAGGAGATCGCGCGCATCGTCCACGCCGCCGGTGCCACGCTGTACTACGACGGGGCGAACCTCAACGCCGTGGTGGGCATCTCGCGCCCGGGGGACATGGGCTTTGACATCGTCCACTTCAACCTGCACAAGACCTTCACCCAGCCCCACGGCGGCGGCGGGCCCGGCGCGGGTCCGATCGCGGTCTCCGACCGGATCGAGCCCTTCCTTCCCCGACCCCAGGTGGTGCGCCGAGACGGCTCGAACGGCTCGGGCCCGGCCTTCGACCTCGATCACGACCGGCCGAAGTCGATCGGCAAGCTGCGCGGCTTTCAGGGCAACTACGGCGTGTTCGTGCGCTCCTACGCCTACATCCGCTCGCTCGGCGCCGAGGGCCTGCGCGAGATGTCCGAGGTGGCGGTGCTCAACGCCAACTACCTCCTCGCGCGGCTCAAGCAGGAGGGCGTCGCTCAATACCTGCCGGTGGCCTACGACCGCCTGTGCATGCACGAGTTCGTCCTCTCGGGCGCGCCGATGAAGCGCGAGCTGAAGATCAAGACGCTCGACCTCGCCAAGCGACTGCTCGATCACGCCATGCACCCGCCCACCGTCTACTTCCCGCTGCTGGTAGACGAGGCGCTGCTGGTCGAGCCGACCGAGACCGAGACCAAGGAGACGCTCGATGCCTTCGCCGACGCGATCGCCGAGATCCTGCGCGAGGCGCGCGAGGATCCGGAGATCGCCCAGAACGCGCCCTACACGACGCCGGTGCGGCGCCTGGACGAGGCGGCCGCCGCGAAGCGCCCGCGACTCCGGCAGGCGCTCTAGCGCTGCGCCGCCGTGCGCATCTTCTCCGGCATCCAGCCCACCGGGCGCAAGCACCTGGGCAACTACATCGGGGCGATCGCTCAGTACGTGGCGGGCCAGGAGCGAGGGGACCCGGCGATCTACTGCATCGTCGACCTGCACGCCATCACCGTCTCCTACGAGCCGGGCGAGCTGCGCGAGCGCACCTTCGATACCGCTGCGATCCTCCTCGCCGCCGGCCTGGACCCCGAGCGCTGCATCCTGTTCCGCCAGAGCGACGTGCACGAGCACACCGAGCTGTGCTGGCTGCTGGCCGGCGTCACCTCCTGGGGCGAGCTCAATCGCATGACCCAGTTCAAGGAGAAGGCCGCAGGGCAGCGCGAGCTGGTCTCGTCCGGACTGTTCTTCTACCCCGTCCTGCAGGCGGCGGACGTGCTCGCATACAAGACCGACCAGGTGCCGGTTGGCGACGACCAGCGCCAGCATCTCGAGCTCACGCGCGACGTCGCCGAACGCTTCAACCACCGCTTCGGCGAGACCCTCGTGGTGCCCCATCACCGCATCCCGGAGCTGGGCGCTCGCGTGCGCGATCTGCAGGAGCCCGAGCGCAAGATGTCGACCACTGCCACCAGCGAGCAGGGAACCGTATTCGTGCTCGACGAGCCCGATGCCGTACTGCGCAAGTTCAAGCGCGCCGTCACCGACTCGGGTAGCGACGTCGTGCGCGGGCCCGACAAGCCCGGCGTCTCAAACCTCATCGACATCCTCGCCGTGGTGCGGGGCTGCTCGCCCGAGGACGTGGAGGCCGAGTTTCACGGGGCGGGCTACGGGGCGCTGAAGACTGCGGTCGGAGAGGGGGTCGTCGAATACCTCGCCCCCGTGCGGGCGCGCTACGCGGAGCTTCGCGGCGATCAGGCCGAGCTGGAGCGGACCCTGGCGGCGGGAGCCGACAAGGCTCGCGCCATCGCCTCGCAGACTCTGGCCGACGTTCGCCGCGCCATGGGCGTGGGAGGGGGCGGCTAGCGCGCCGGGCGGACTTGCGTCGGCCCCTCGCGCTACGTTAGCCGGGCATGCGCGCCGCCGAGCTCGAGCTCGACCTCGACGTCTTCTCGGGTCCCTTCGATCTGCTGCTGACCCTCGTGCTGCGCGAGGAGGTCGATCTGCTCGAGGTCGACCTGGCCGACGTCGTGCTCTGCTACCTCGACCACCTCGAGTCCCGGGGCGCGCTCGACCTCGAGGTGGCCACCGAATTCCTGGTGCTGATCGCCGCCGTGCTCGAGCTCAAATCGCGGCTCATGCTGCCCCACGAGGGAGAGGAGCTCCTCGACATCGATGCCGCCGAGGCCGCCGATGAGCTGCTCGCGCGGATGCTCACCGCGCGGCGCTACCGGCGGGCGGCGGACGAGCTCACCGCGCGGCTGGCCCACGAGTCGGGCTCTCGCTACCGCGCGGCGCCGCTTCCGCCCCAGCTGCGCCGCGCGCCGCTCGAGCACGCCGAGGCGGTCTACGCACCCACGCTGCTCGCCGAGTCGCTCGGCGCTTTGCTCCACCACCCTCCGCCGATCGACATCGACCACATGCACGTGGTCCACCCGCGGGTCTCCGTGGCCGCGCGCCTCGTCCACCTGCGTACGCTGCTGCGGCGCGGGAGCTTCTCCTTCGAGGAGGCGGTGCGCGGCGCCGACCGCGTGACGGTGGCCACGACGCTGTTCGCACTGCTCCAGCTGCACAAGCAGGGCGAGGCGGTGTGGAGCCAGGCCGAGCCCTTCGCGGAGATCACGGTCAGCGCTCGCGCCCAGGCCGCCGCGACGAGCGGGCGCAGGGCGGCGGGATGAGGGAGCTCGACCGCGTCGTGGAGGCGCTCCTGTTCCTCTCCAGCGATCCGGTTGCCGTCGCCGACCTCGCCGACGCCGCGCAGGTCGGGGAGGGCCAGGTCGTCGAGGCGCTTGCCCGGCTGCGGGAGAACTACGCGGAAGGCTGGCGGGGGATCGTCCTACGCGAGGTCGCGGGCGGGTTCACCTTGGCTTCGGACCCCGTCTCAGAGCCCGCCGCCCGCCGGCTGCTGGCCAGGCCGCGCACGCCGCCGCTCACGCCGGCTCAGGCCGAGACCCTGGCCATCGTCGCCTACCTGCAGCCGGTCTCCCGACCTGAGGTCGCGCGGATCCGCGGCGTCGCCTCGGAGTCGGCCACCGCCACGCTGCACACCCGCGGGCTGATCGAGGAGGCCGGGCGCTCGCCGTTCGGCGCCGTGCTGTACCGGACGACCGAGCTGTTCCTCAAGCTGTTCGGCCTGCGCGAGCTCCAGGACCTCCCCGACCCCGGCCAATGGGATCCCACGCCGGAGGAGGAGGGCGAGCTGCGCGACCGCCTGCTGCGAGCGGGGGAGGCGCGGGCGGGCGTGGCGCCCCAACCCGACTCCACTCCGGCCTAGTGGTTCATCCTGCAATTTCGTTGTCTTTGGGAGGTGTCCTGTCTGACGACTGGAAGTCCGTGCCGACATGTTCGGCGAGGATGGAGGTCGGCGATGGGTGTGGTCAGGCGGATCGAGCTGTCGGAGGAGGATCGCTTGGAGCTGGAGCGGGTCGTTGGCGCGGCGAGCTCTGAGGTGCGGATGGTCGAGCGTGCGCGGATCGTTTTGTGCGCCTCGGAGGGCTTGAAGGGCGAGGAGATCGCCGAGCGGGTGGGGTGCTCTGAGCCGACGGTGGTCAAGTGGCGCTCACGCTACGCGCGGGTGGGGATCGAGGGGCTTAGGGACGCTCCGCGCTCGGGGCGCTCGCTGACCCACGGCCCGGAGACCAGGGCGCTGTTGATCGCGAAGGCGTGCACCCGGCCGCCGGAGACGCCGGAGGGGGCGCGGCAGGAGCGTTGGACCTACGAGCAGCTGGGCGGGGCGGTCGGGATGTCGGGTTCGCAGGCGCACGCGGTCCTTGCGCGCGCTGAGATCAAGCCGCACCTGACCGACTACTGGATCATGAGCGACTTCTCAAAGCCCGAGTTTGAGGAGCGCTGCGGCGAGGTCTGCGGACTCTACGTCGACCCGCCCGAGAACGTGCTGGT
>JALYZC010000190.1 GCA_030945905.1 Actinomycetota bacterium | reverse complement strand
CCCGAGCCGCCGTACCACGCTCCGGTGTTCGTGCTCACCCATCACGCCCGCGAGCCGATCGAGATGGAGGGCGGGACAGCCTTCCACTTCGTCACCGACGGCTTCGACGCCGCCTACGCACAGGCGCTTGAGACGGCCGGCGAGGACGGCGTAGACATCGCCGGTGGCGCCTCGACCGTGCGCCAGGCGCTCATCGCCGGGGTCGTCGACGAGCTGACGCTCGACATCGCCCCGGTCCTGCTCGGCTCCGGCGAGCGGATCTTCGACGGCGTCGAATCCCTCGGACTGGAACCCGTTGAGGTATTGCATTCGCCGCTGGTCACGCATATCCGCTACCGCCGCGCCGGGTGAGCGATAGTTGCGCCCCGCTGATGACGTCACACGCCAAGACACCTGAATGTCTCGATGACAGCCCTTGAGCAAGCCGCCCAGAGGCGACCAGCTGTACTCCCTGCACGGCCTAACGGGTCCCTCGGTGGCGGAGAAGGCGGCTGCCTTCCAAGGTGCGGGGCGAGCTCATGACTTCGGGACGAGAATCTGCCCGTGAGCGCCGCTTGCGAACCGCTGTTCGCGCACCAGGTCCAGCTTCAGGTGCTCATCGAGATCCGCGAAGGGGCTATGGCCGGTGCCGATCGCAAGGGGCACCCAGATGAGCTGGTACTCGTCGATGAGGCCGAGCCTGGTCATCGACTTGGCGAAGTTCGGCCCGCCGTGGACGAGGATCGTGCCGTCGTCGTCGCGAGCCTTCAGTTCGGCGAGCGCGGCGCCGAGGTCGCCGCCAAAGACTTCGGCTGGGCCCCAATCCGCGCTCTCCAAGCTGTGGGAGAAGACCGCCTTGGGCTTCTCGTTCATGGATGTCGCTACCGGGCCCTCCGAGGCCAGCCAGTGCGGGCCCATAATCTCGTAGCTTCGCCGGCCCATCGCGTGGGTCCCGGCCTCGTCAAGAGCGCGAAGGTTCCACTCGCCGCTGTCGTCGCCGAAAAACTCGAACATCCAGTCATGCGTCCCGTCGAGGCTCGTCGCGAAGCCGTCGAAGGACAACACCATCTTGAGAACTACCTTTCTGTTCGCCATGTGAGTAGAGACTCTGCAATGCCCCGGAAATCATCGGTGGTGCCTTTTTTCTCCCTCAGAAGAGCTTCTCGACCGGACCGATGATGAGGCCGTCGGTGCCTGCCGCGCGCTCCAATGAACTAACCCGTTCCCTACGAACCGAAGGTCACAGGCTCGAATCCTGTCGGGCGCGCTACGAAAGACCTCAAAATCTTGGAACGGGCGCGAGTTGGTGCTCACGCCGGCGTACGACATCTGCCCTCAGGGCCCCGCGGGCGGCGAGGCCGCGCAGGTCATGGCCATCGGCAAGGACGGTTGGAAGTTTAGCCGGGTCGAGGGCTGTGCCGAGCGAGCCGGGACCTACTTGCTCAGCGCTGATGAGGCGCGGACGATAATCGACCATCAGATCAGGACAATCGCCTCCGAGTGGGAGTCGGTATGCGACGCAGGCGGCCTCACCAACGTCGATCGCCGCCTGATGTATGGCCGCCAGTTCCTCAATCCCTCTGCGCTCGAGGGCTACGACGGGGAGGCCATGGCCCCGGTCCCTCGGTAGTCGTTCGCTTGGTGCCGTCAGCCTTGAGCGAGGAGCGGACCCGGCCGAATCACGACAGACGCGAAGGTCAGCGGTTCGAATCCTCTCGCGCGCGCTTTAGAATTCGGCGGCCCCGTTCTCGATCATGCTCAGGAAATCCGCCCAGGCACCGGTGGCGCGCGCGGAATCGCCAGTCGCGTCGAGGTCCATCAGGAGGCCGCGGATCACGGCGAGCGTCAGGGTTGCCAGCTCCGGGCGCCCCAGGCTCTGCATTCCGGTCTTGAGCGGCACGAGCCAGTCGGTCGTCGCCTCTTGTCGAAACTCGGGCCAGAGCCGTTGCCAAGCATTGTCGTGCTGCTGGCTGAACATGCGGAGGTAGGGCTTGCCGACCGGTCCGGTGATCTCCTGCCAGCCGCGGTTGAGGGTCGTGGTGTAGGCCTCATCGGGCCGCGTGCGCAGCACCTCGCCGAAGGCCTCGACCTGGCGCTCCCGCGCCCTGTGCAGGATGGCGCGCAGAAGCGCGTCGCGCGTCTCGAAGTGGTAGATCAGCATCCGGGGGGAGGTGCCGGCTCCGGCGGCCAGGGGCCCGAGCCGGCTAGGGAGTCCGTGGGCGAGCGCGTAGTCGGTGCAGGCGTCCAAGAGACGATCGCGGATCTCTGGTTGCTTGCGTCTCCCCACCCGTCGACCTTTTCATGTAACGGGCGCTACGTCTACTCTGGGTCCCGACACGATTGGAGGAAGCGATGAGGGTGGTGTTCGTGCACGGTGCGTGCGTCCGGGACGGGTGGTGGTGGTGGCACCGCACCGCCCAGGTCTTGCGCGAGCAGGGTGTCGAGAGCGGTGCGCCGCCCCTCCCCAGTTGCGGCGAAACAGGCGTCCCGGCGGGATTGGAGGGTGCAGGCCTGCCTGAGGACGTCGCCGCGGTGCGGGAACTGCTCAAGGATGGTGACGAGGCCACCGTGGTCGTCGCCCACAGTTACGGGGGGATCGTCACCGCGGAGGCCGCGGCGGGCATCGGTTCTGTGCGCCATCTGCTGCTCATCTCCAGCTATCTGCCCGATGTCGGCCAGAGCCTTTCGTCATTTGGCGATGGCGCGCCTGCCCCGTTCCTCGACGTCGACCTCGATGCCGGCACCTTCGGCGTGCGCCGCGACGCGCTCGTCGAGACGTTTCTGCAGGACTGCGAGGACGACCTCAAAGCGCAGGCGACGGCTCGGCTTGCACAACAGAGCCTGCAGGTGACCCAGCAGCCTGCGCAAGCAGCGGCCTGGCGACACGTGCCGACCACCTACCTCGTCTGCACGCAGGACAGAGGCACGCCCGCCCAAGCGCAGCGCGAGTTCGCGCGCAAAGCCGCAAACATCGTCGAGATCGACGCCGGCCATCACCCGTTCCTGTCCCAGCCTGCGGTCGTAGGGGACCTCGTGCTGAGCCTCCAGGAGACCGCCGCGCCTCCGGGCTGACCGCGCAGCCTGGCTCGAGGGTGTTCGAGCGCCCATGGATCGCCATCTCGATCGCGGAGTCGAGGCTCCGCTGCAGAGACCGTTGCGCCGAACGCTTGACGTCTACGACGGAACGGGAAGGTCAGAGGTTCGAATCCTCTCGGGCGCGTCGCACAGAGACCCAGCGGGGCCCGGCAATAGGATCGCGGCCGTGCCGTTCACGCGCAGGAACCTCAAGGAGGATCTGGACGATCTCGGGTCCAACTTCGACGGCGCGCCGGACCTGGAGT
>JALYZC010000181.1 GCA_030945905.1 Actinomycetota bacterium | reverse complement strand
CTCCTACATGGAGCGGCCGTCGCGCGCCCGGGTCCCCGACGTCGTCATGCGCTGGGGACTTACCGCGCTCGCCGCGGCGGTCCTCGCCCTCCTCGCCTACTTCTTCGCCCGACTGATCGGAGAGTCGAACACCGCGCTGTCCAAGTTCGGCGTGTTCGGCTTCGTCTTCGACAACGACTGGGACGTCTCGGGAGCGCACTTCGGGGCGCTGCCGCTGCTGGTGGGGACGCTGATCACCTCCGCGATCGCGCTGGTCATCGGCGTCCCGGTCGCCGTGGCCACCGCGCTCTACGTCACCGAGCTGTGCCCGCGGCGCGCGCGTGGGCCGCTGACCATCCTGGTGGAGCTGTTGGCCGCCGTGCCCTCGGTGGTCTACGGGCTGTGGGGGTTCTTCGTGCTCATCCCCAAGCTCCGCCCGATCGAGCAGTGGGTGGCGGACACGTTCTCGTTCCTGCCCTTCGTCGGCGGGCACGTCGCCGGACCCAACTATTTCATCGCCGGGCTCATCCTGGCGATCATGGTCATTCCCATCGTCAGCGCGATCACCCGCGAGGTGATGGCCACCGTGCCGCCCGACCACAAGGAGGCGGCGCTGGCCCTCGGCGCGACCCGCTGGGAGATGATCCGCACCGCGATCCTGCCCTACTCGCGCGCGGGCATCAGCGGCGCGGCCATGCTCGGGCTCGGCCGAGCGGTGGGTGAGACGATCGCGGTGACCATCGTCATCGGCAACGCTCCGCGCATCGGCCATCAGATCTTCGATCAGGGCTACACCCTTGCCGCCGCACCGGCCAACGAGTTCAACGAGGCGGCGTCCAACGCCCTGCACAGCTCGTCGCTGATCGCCGCCGGGCTGGTCCTGTTCGTGCTGACCCTGATCGTCAACGCGTTCGCTCGCTACTTCGTGATCCGCGGCCAGCGCGGCACCCGGGCCACCCCGGCGACCCCGGTGGCGGGAGCAGCGGCGTGAACGAGCTTGCGCCCGTCTCCGCCCGCCGGCGCCGCACGGATCGCACCGCGCGGGGAATGCTGGCCCTCGCCACCGGCCTTGCGGTCGTGCCGCTGGGCTTCATCATCTTCTACCTGCTCCAGAAGGGCCTGGGGGCGTGGAGCCTGGACTTCTTCACCACCGACCCGTCGGGCAAGTTCTTTGGCGACCCCGGTGGGATCCGCAGCGCGATCCTCGGGACCCTGGAGATGGTGGCGCTGGCGACGCTGATCGCGGTGCCCGCCGGGATCGGCGTCGCCCTGTACTTGACCGAGTACGGCAAGGGCGGGCGCTTCGCCGCCGCCGTGCGCTACTTCGTCGACGTCATGACCGGCGTGCCCTCGATCGTCTTCGGGCTGTTCATCTACATCACGCTGGTGATCGCCGACACCGGCGGCGTCAGCTTCGCCGGGTGGAAGGGATCGCTCGCACTCGCGCTGCTGATGCTGCCGATCGTCACCCGCGCGGCAGAGGTCGTGCTCACGCTCGTGCCCAACTCCCTGCGCGAGGCCGCGCTGGCACTCGGAGCCCCGCGCTGGCGTGTGGTGCTGCGGGTGGTCCTGCCCACGGCGTTGCCCGGTCTGCTCACCGGCACGCTGCTGGCCATTGCCCGGGCGGCGGGCGAGACCGCCCCACTGCTGTTCACCGCCACGATCGTCAAAGCGGCCTCGGCCAACTTGAACGGCCCGCTGAACTCGCTGCCGGCCCAGATCTTCTCCGACGTGGGTCAGGCGCAGGACCGCCTGCAGGCGCGGGCCTGGGGCGCGGCGCTGACCCTCGTCCTCATGATTCTCGTCCTCACCACCCTCGCTCGGGTGGTTTCGCGAAGGAGCCGCCTGGCATGAGTTCCCACAACCCGGAGATCCACATGACCGACCCCCCGACCGACCCAGCGACCCAGGGCGGCGAGGCAGGTACGTCGACGGCGGGCCGCTCCGCCCGTGCCGGTCGCGGCGCCACGGCCACCGCGACCGGGCGGCGCATCAGGTTGGACGCCCTGAGCGCCTTCTACGGCGACTCCCCGGCCGTCCGCGGCGTATCGCTGGACTTCCCGCCCAACGAGGTCACCGCCATCATCGGCCCCTCAGGCTGCGGCAAGTCGACGATGGTCCGCTGCATCAACCGCATGCACGAGGAGATTCCCGGGGCGCGTGCCGAGGGCAAGGTCATGCTCGACGACATCGACGTCTATGGCGAGGGCGTCGACGTGGTGGCGGTGCGCCGCGCGGTGGGGATGGTCTTCCAGAAGCCCAACCCATTTCCCACCATGTCCATCTTCGACAACATCGCCGCCGGGCCCCGGCTCTCGGGCGCCCGCGGGGGCAACCTGCGCGACCGGGTCGAGCGCACGCTGCGCGGCGCCGGCCTGTGGGAGGAGGTCAAGGACCGCCTCGACCAGCCGGGGCTCGGGCTCTCTGGCGGCCAGCAGCAGCGACTGTGCATCGCCCGCACGCTCGCGGTGGAGCCCGAGGTCATCCTCATGGACGAGCCGTGCTCGGCGCTGGACCCGGTGGCCACGCTGAAGATCGAGGAGCTGATCGCCGAGCTCAAGCAGCGCTACACGATCGTCGTGGTCACCCACAACATGCAGCAGGCCGGACGCGTCGCCGACACGACGGCGTTCATGCTCGACGGCGAGCTGATCGAGCACGGGGCCACCGATCGCATCTTCACCAACCCCGGCGATTCGCGCACCGAGGACTACGTGAGTGGGAAATTCGGATGACCGGGACGCGCGCCGGATTCCACGAGGCGCTGCGGGCGCTCGAGGGCCAGGCCCTCGGCGGCCTCGACCTCGTCGTCGGCGCGGTCGACCGGACGATGGAGGCCCTCAAGCACCAGGACGTCGAGCTGGCCTCGATGGTGATCGCCGACGACGACCGCATCGACGGGCGCTACCTCGAGGTACACCAGGGCATCCTGTCGCTGCTGGCCACCGAGGCGCCGGTGGCCACCGATCTGCGGGTGGTTGCCGCCCTCCTGCACGTGATCAAGCACATCGAGCGGATGGGCGACCAGTGCGTGAACATCGCCAAGCTCATCCCCCTCTCCGGTCACGAGCCGCCGGTTGACGAGCAGATGATCGAGCGCATCGAGCGGATGGGGAGCTGCGTGCGCTCCGAGCTGGGCCAGGCCAAGCAGGCATTCGCCCTGCGCGACGTCGGGCTGGCGCAGGACCTCGTGCGCCAGGACGCGGAGATCAACGCGCTCAACCGCGAGGTCTTCGGGCTGGCGCTGGAGATCGGCGACGACGCCGACCGGCGCGAATGGGCCTCGTACATGATGTTGGTGGCCCGGGCGCTGGAGCGCATCGGCGACAACGCTGTGGACATCGGGGAGCAGACGGCCTTCGTCGTCACCGGGCTCTTCCGCGAGTTCTCCGACGCCTCGCGCGTCGGCTGAGCGGCCTGCGGGAGAATGCCGCCTTCATGGTGGCCGCCTCCCGACACCTGCAGCGCGTCGCGCCCGTACTCGCCTGCGGCCTGGCGGTCGCGGCCGGCGGATGCGCGCTCGGGGGCGGCTCCTCGGGACGCGAGGCGCCGTCGCTGGCGCGCGGGGGCACGATCCGAGGAGGGGGAGCCACGCTGGCGGCTCCTCTCTACCGGACCTGGGCCGCCGGCTTCCGGGCCCGCGAAGGCACCGACGTGCGCTACGAGGCGATCGGGTTCAGTCGCGGGGTGAGCGAGTTCACCGCCGGCCTCGTGGACTTTGGAACCACCGATGCGCCGCTCAACGACGTGGAAGTCACGACGGCCGCGAGGGACAAGAGCAAGCCGGTGCACATCCCCGTGGCCTTCGGCGCCGTCGCCGTCGCCTACCGCCTCCCCGCAGCGGGCGGTGGCCTGCGCCTCGACGGAGCGACGCTGGCGGCGATGTTCCTCGGGCGGATCACGCGCTGGAACGCTCCGGCGATTCGGAAGCTCAATCCCGGGCGCAGGCTCCCGGCGACGCCGATCGGCGTGGTGCACCGCGCCGACAGCTCCGGGACGACGCGCCTGTTCACGTCGTACCTGGCCGGCGGGAGCCGGGAATGGTCGCGGCGTGTGGGCACCGACGAAGCCGTGGCCTGGCCGGTGGGCACCTCGGCGCCCGGCAACTCCGAACTCGAACGCACCATGGCTGCGAGGCCCGGGAGCATCGGCTACGTCGATGCCGGCGCGTCGCGTCCCGGGCTCTCACGCGCCCGCCTGCCCAACCGCACGGGCCGCTTTGTCGCCCCGACGCCGGCGGGGATCGCCGCCGCCACCCGGAGGCTCCAGGACGTACCCGCGGACCTGCGCTTCCTCGCGGTGGATGCCTCGCCGGACCCCGGCGCCTACCCCGTGGCCTCGGCCATCTTCATGCTCGTGTATCGCGATCTCTGCCGGGCGAAGATCCAGCCCGACAGCGCCCGACACGTGCGCCGGTGGCTGCGCTTCATGCTCGGAGCTTCGGCTCAGCGCCTCGCCGCCGCCGCGCCCGGGTATGCCGCACTCCCCGACGAGATCGCCGCGAGGGCCCGGCGGGCCACGGACCGACTGACCTGCGATGGCCGGCGCCTGTGAGCCCCGGCCGTTCAGGCGGTCCGATACGCGGTGTACTCCATGACGGCCGCGATCCGCACCCGGGCCTCCTCGCCCCACAGCCACTCCACCAGGTAGAGGCCGAGGTCCAGCGCCGACGCGACGCCCGCGGCGCTCACCACCTGCCCCTCGGGGACGATGCGCCGGTCGGTGATCACCTCCTTGCACAGCGGCTGCAGCAGCTCCAACGCCAGATGGTGCGTCGTCGCGCGCTTGCCCTTGAGATGGCCGGCCGCGCCCAACAGCAGCGAGCCGGTGCAGACGCTGGCCAAGGGCCGACTCGCCGGCCAGGAGGCGAGGTACTCGAGGAAGCGCTCGTCGCGGATCAGCCGGCGAGTGCCCTGCCCGCCGGGGACGTAGAGCAGGTCGAAGCGCTTGAGGTCCTCGTAGACGCCGTCGGGCACGAGCGTCGTGCCCGTTTCGTCCTCGATCGTCTGCTTGGTGCCGACGATGCGGCAGCTCACCTCGGGGTCGATGCCCATGGGCGCCACTCGCCGCAGCGCGTCGTAGGCGCCCACCAGGTCGAGCAGGGTCATCCCGGGGAACGCCAGGAACGCGATTCGCTTGACCAGCGTGGCCATCTACGTTTGCACCGGCACCGCTCGTGCCGCGCGCTCGGAGGTCAGGCGCCGGCGCATCCGGTCCTCGATCCACGGCCAGTTGGTGTAGACGATGACCACGGTTCCCGCCATCGCGACGTAGTTGAGCTTCATGGTGGCGAAGATTCCCGCGTGCAGACCGACGATTCCCGGCACGAAGAGCCACCTGGACACCGGCCAGATGAGGACGAGGGGGAAGCCCACCTCGAGGACGAGCGTGCTCCAGGCGAAGATGTGCGCGAGCAGCGGGTGATCGGCGACGAACAGCGAGAGTGAGTTGCCATCCTGGGAGTCGCTGGCCGTGTAGAGCACCCACCGCAGGTTGTCGCCGGCCCACGCGAGTCCCGAGTACTGGAGCTTGTGCAGTCCGATGATGCAGTAGCCGAGCGCGACCAGGACCATCGCGGTTCGTACCGGCCACCCGTACCGGGCGTTGGCCGCCGGCGGCGGCGCGGCTTCGCGTCGGCGGCGGAGCCAGGCGTCCAGCGACCACACATCGGCGTGGCGGGCGGGAATCAGGCAGAACAGGCACAGCAGCAGCAGCACGTCGTTGTGGATCACCTTGCCCTGGCTCGTGAGCATCCCGTTGAGAAACGCCCCGCACACCCAGGCCACCGGCAGGGCGATGCGCGCCCGCAGGCCGACAGCCGCGATCACGGCGGCCGCGGCGCCGATCACGAGCACCGCGAGCAGTACACCGCGCGGCGGCATGTGCGGCAGCAGCTTGGCGAAGGACAGAGGCCGGAACAGCGCGGCGGGCTGATCGGAGAGATCGAGGTAGAGGTTGGGCCGCAGCGCGAGCCGCAGGGCCAGCAGCGTGCACAGTCCGATCCGCAGCGCGGCCAGGCGCTGGGGCGGCTCGGACGCGAACAGCCAGCGGTCCAGGCGCAGCACCGACCAGTCTGGACGTAGGTAGGCGCGGTCAAGCCGGGGCACGAGCGCCCTTTCCATCCGCGCACAGATAGGTCAGACGCCGTCGCGGCGGCGGCGGGGTCCGCCGACCGCGATGGCCATGCAGGTCGACGACGGTGCGGTAGATACGTACACCCGAGACCTGCCGACCCTGGGCGCGGATTCGCCCGGCCCACGCCTGGCACACGGCCTCCTGGCCGGCGGGCGACTGGCGGGGGTAGTCGCGCATGATCAGCGTCAGGTGGCGGTCGGGTCGCGGAAAGGTCGCGAAGTTCACGCGAGCCTGCCGGCCCGCTCGGTCGACGGTGAACACCTGCCAGCCCGCGCGCTGGGCGTGGCGCAGGTGGCTGAACAGCCGCCAGCCGGTCAACGGCCACGCCTCGACGGCGAACGCGCCACAGGCCAGGAACGCGATCAGGTAGACCGCGACGAAGGCGCGCGCGAAGGGGGAGGCCCGCTCCGGGGCGCCCGGTGAGGGGTCGGCCTGCGCGGGCGCCGTGGGGGCTTCGGTGTGGGCCATGGCCATCCGACGTGGAGCGCGGACTGGCGCTCCGGCGCCCGCGCATTCTAGTGTGGCCGGCGCCCGTCCCGCATTGGTAGATTCGCGCGGGCGCCGGCACGCCGCACGTGCCGCGCGATCCGCACGCATGCCTCGCCAAACCACACCCGCGCTGGTGGCGCGCATCGATCGGAGGCTGCTCGGACACGTCGGCCTGCTCGGGATGCTGGCCACCGGAGTGGGCATGGTGCTCATCGCCGCCGGGGGGGCGAACCCAAGGCTGGTCAACGCCAGCCGGGCGGGGTTCCCGGATTGGATGGCCGGTGTGTTCGGCCACATCGTCCCCGGCAAGCCCTCGGAGGTGAGCTTCTACGTCCTGCTGCTGGCCATGGCTGGCAGCTATCTGCTCGTGCTGGCCTGTGCACGGTCGGTGTCGGCGCGCGTGGCGCTCACGATCGTGGTGCTCCTGCACCTGCTGTTCCTGCTCGCCCCGCCGCTGCTCTCGCGCGACATCTTCAACTACATCGCCTATGCGCGCATCGGGGCGGTGCATGGCCTCAACCCCTATCTGCACGGCGCCGGGGTGGCCCCGTTCGACCCCAGCTATCCGTTCATCTGCTGCCACCACTACGCCAACCCCTACGGGCCGCTGTTCACGCTCGGCAGCTACGCGATCGTGCCGGCCGGGGCGCACGCGATGCTGTGGCTGCTCAAGACCGCCGTCGCCCTGGCCGGATTGGCCTGCGTCGCCCTGGTGTGGACGGGAGCCCGGCTGCAGGGACGGGACCCGCGTGCGCCCGCACTGCTCGTCGGGCTCAACCCGGTGTGGCTCGTGCTCACGGTCGGGGGAGGCCACAACGACCTGCTGATGGAGGTGTTCGCGGTCGGAGGGATCGTGCTGTGGCTGGCGGGGCGCCAGGTCGTGGGCGCATCGACCGTCGTCGTGGGGCTGGCCACCAAGATCTCGGCGGCGGTGATCCTGCCCTTTATGCTCGTCGCCACCGACCGACGCCTGCGCGCGCTCGTCGCCGGGACGCTGACCGGCCTGGCGCTGATCGCGGTCTGGCTCGCGGTGTTCGGCCTCGACGCTCCGCGCGGCTTCGGGGGGGCGATCGGCCAGCAGCAGCAGCTGTTCTCCCAGCGCAGCGTTCCGCAGCAGCTCGGAGCGCTGCTCGGACTCGGCCACCGCCCCCAGGAGATCCGCCTGCCGCTCAACCTGCTCGCGCTGGGCGTCACCGCCTGGCTGCTGTGGCGGACGTGGCGCGGGGCGAACTGGATCGCGTCGGCGGGCTGGGCCACGTTCGCCCTGCTGGCCACGACGGCGTGGCTGCTGCCCTGGTACGTGGTGTGGCTGCTCCCCCTGGCCGCGCTGGGCGACGACCGGCGGCTGCGCTTCGCGGCGCTCGGGGCCACCGCGTATCTCATCTGGGCGCGCACGCCGCTGATCCTCGGGTGAGCACGGCCCCCGTTTTGCGCGATTTGCGCCCTCCGCCTGTAAAGAACCTGTAAACCGAGGCACGGGGGCCGGCGACGCGTCGCCCGAGCCCTCTACACTCGGGCCTGCGATGAACCCCATGACTGCACCGGCGCAGCAAGGCGCCGGCGATGGGTCGCCTCCTCGCCAGGGAACCACGGCGATCCGCCTGGCCGTGATCGACGCGGACAGCGGCTTTCTCCAAGTCCTAACCAAGCGTCTGGACGGCGCGGGCTGGCAGTTCCGCGTGCTCGCGAGCGCCGTCCCGCTGGACTCGGTCGTGGCCATGCGGCTCAACGCGATCGTCGTCGATCTCGCGGTGCTCGGGCCCCAGGCCTGGACCTACCTCGAACGCCTGTGCTCGATGCTTCCCGGGTTGGGGGTGGTCGTCTGCACAGGGCAGTCGACGGTGGCCCAGCGCGTCCGCGGCCTGCGCCTCGGCGCCGATGACTGGCTCACCAAGCCCTGCCATCCCGAGGAGCTGATCGCTCGCGTGGAGGCCGTGGTCCGCCGCCGCCGCCGGGCTGAGGCCCGCGCGGACGCAGCGCCTCAGGTCCTGGGCGAGGTGGAGATTCGAGCCGACCAGTTCCAGGCCTTCGTCGGCGGCTCCAGCCTCGACCTCACCCGCCGGGAGTTCGAGCTGATCCGCCTGCTCGCCGACGCCGCCGGACAGGTGCTCCAGCGCGAGGAGATCTACCAGCGCGTGTGGGGCTATGCGATGGCGCACGGCGATCGCTCCGTCGACGTGTTCGTGCGAAAGCTTCGCCAGAAGCTCGAGCGCGCCTCGCCGGGCTGGCGCTATATCCACACGCACTTCGGGATCGGGTACCGCCTTGCCCCCGAGGCCCTGGCCGACGCGAGCCCGGGCTTCGTGGAGGTCGACGGGGCGACGTCGTCGGTCCCCGAAGGCGACGCCGCTCCCGACGACCGCGAGCTGATCTGCTAGTCGCAGCGGCCGGGTAGGGTGCGTGCGGCCCGGCGACGACCTCTCCGCGGAGGCGCTGGAAGCGGTGATTCCCGGCCGCCCGCTTCAGACCCACCCGGTGGTGCTCTCCACCGCGGTCACCGCAGCGGCCTGGGCCGAGGCCGACGCGCCCGATGGAGCGGTGGTCGTGGCCGGCCACCAGATATCGCCGCGAGGACATGCCGACCGCCCGTGGAAGCTCACGCCGGGCGGCGGGCTCGGACTCTCGGTCGTCCTGCGCCCGCAACTGCCGCCCCAGCGCGAAGCCTGGCTGTACATCGTGGCGACGCTCGCCCTGGCCGACGTGTGCGCCGAGGGCTCGCTGATCCGCTGGCCGGACGAGGTCCGGCGCGGTGACGTGATGACGGCCGCGGTGGGGATGCAGGTTCACCTCGGTCCCGCCAAGATCAAATGGGCCGTCGTCAACCTGTGGCTGCCGGAGGTCGAGCCCCCTCGCGGCCCGGTGCTCGCCGCTCTGCTCGAGGCCATCGACGCCCGCCAGGCCGGCGACCCCGGTGGGCTACTCGAGGACTACGCCCGCCGCTCCGCGACGATCGGGCGCCGCATCAGCGCGCGCCTGCTCGGTGGAACGGGGCCGAGGATGCAGGGCACGGCGATCGGCGCCAACGAGGAAGGCTGCCTGGTGATCGAGACCGACGCCGGGGCGCGAGCGCCGCTTCGCCCGCAGGACGTCCGTGGCGTGGAGGAGGTCGAAACGCCGCCTGCGGGGGATAAGCTGACCCCGTGAAGCACGCGCGCAATGTCCTCATCGTGCTGGCGATCGCCGCGCTGGCCGCTTTCTCTCCCGAGGCGGGCGTCGGAGTGTCGTTCCTTTCGTGGCTGCTCGGCATCGCGTTCCTCGCGGCGATGGCGTGGTTCGTGACGCGTACCTATCGTGAGTACCGGGTGACCCTGTACTCACTCGGTGATCGCCGGCGCGCGATCCTCTACGTGGCGGCAGGTGTGGTCGTCCTCACCTTCACGGCGACGTCCCGGCTGTGGCAGACCGGGGCCGGGACGGTGGCGTGGTTGGGGCTGCTGGCCGCGTGCGGGTTCGCGTTCTACTCGGTTTACCGCTCCGCCCGCGATTACTGACCGCGCTTGCGCCACGCGCCTGCGTGCGTGATCGGCGCCGGCGCTCGGGACCGCTCGCGCTTCGCTTGAGGTTTTCCGCGCAGGTTCGTCACCATCACGCCTAGTTCCGTCTCACGCGGTCGCGCAAGCTCGTGGCATGCGAACGGCGATCGAGGAGCGAGGGCAGGCTGCGGTCGAGCTCGTGGCGGTCTTGCCCTTCGTGGCCGTGCTCGCGCTGGTGCTCTGGCAGCTCGCCGTGGCCGGACAGGCGGCCTGGCTCGCGAGCTCGGCGGCGCGAGCGGCGGCTCGCGCCCAAGCGGTGCGCGGTGACGCCGCTGCCGCCGCTCGCGGCGTGCTGCCCGACCGCCTCGAACAGGGTCTGCGGGTGCGCGCCCGTCCCGATGGCTCGGTGGCCGTCTCGGTCCCGGTGCCCTCCGTCGTGGGCCGTGCGCAGCTGACCACCGTCGCCGCCCGTGCCCGCTTCGAGCCTCAGGGCGGATGAGCGTGCGGCGCCGCGGCGGCGCAGCGGGTGAATGCGGCCAGGCGGTGGTCGAGCTGGTGGCCCTCCTCCCGTTGTTCCTGGCCGCGGGCCTGGTGGTCATGCAACTGCTGATCGCGGGCGCCACCGCTGAGTACGCCGGGCAGGCGGCGGAGGCCGGCGCCGTGGCGATCCTCCAGGACCACGATCCGTCGGCCGCCGCACGCGCCGCCATTCCCTCGTGGACGGGACGCGACGTCCACGTGCGGGTCCACGGCCGCGACGTCACGGTGCGGCTGCGTCCGCGCTCCCTCCTGCCGGAGGTCGGCGACCTGCTGGCGACCACGGTCGACGCGAATGCGGGAAGCGCGTGAACGAGCTCCTGACTCGCCTTTCGGCGCTGTTCGTCACCCCCGCGCCGCAGGCGCGGCCGGTCACTTGCTCCATGCCGGCGCCGAGCGTCGCCCTGCTCTGCTCGCCGGCCGATGCCCTGGCGGCAGGGGCGCTGCTGGCACTCGACCTGGCGCGGACGCACCAGGTCGGCACCGCCCTGCTCTGCTTGTGGCGAGCCGGCGAACGAGCCGTGCCGGCCTGGAGCGCCCCGGCGCTGCGCGGCCCCCGCCGGGCACTCGCCGCGCTGACCGCCCACGATCTCGAGGCCGAGGCCGGTGGGCGCCTCGTTCGCCTGCGGTTGCCCGAGGAGCCCGAGGCCGCTTTCGCCGTGGCCACTCGCGCCGCGGCTGTCTGTGCCATACCGGCGGTCAGCGCCCTCGCGGGGCCGCGCACTCCGGCGCTGGACCAGTTGCTGATCGCCCAGGACCTCGTGGTGGTCGCGCATCGCCCCGACGCCGACCCGGCGCTGCCCGAACTGGCCTGCCGGGGCTTGACGTCTCTGCGTGTGCCGACGATCGCGTGCCCGGTGGCGCCGGGCGCGCGCGGGCGCGCGTTCGCCGCCGCGGGGATCGCCACGCCGGCTGCGCGCTCCGTGTTCGCGCCGGCGATCGAGGCGCTGACATGAGGCGGGGCGACGAGGGTGGACAGGCGCTCCTCCTGCTCGTCGGCGCTCTCGCGGCGGTGCTGGTAGGTGCCTTCGTACTCGGCGGCGTGGCCCGCGGCGTAGGCGCTCAGGGCCGCGATCAGCGGGCCGCCGACCTCGCCGCCCTCTCCGGCGCCCGCGCCATGTACGCCGCCTATGACCGGCTGTTCGAGCCGGCGCGTGCCGCCGGGCGTCCGAATCCGCGCCACCTCGAACGGGCCGCCTACCTCGCGCTCGGGCGCACTGCTGCGCTGCACACCGCCGGGCGAAACGGTGCTCACGCCGTAGCTGTGGCGTTCCCGGACGAGCGCGAGATCGCGCCCGTGCGCATCGCGGTGACCGTACGCGACCCGGCGAGCATTCCGGCCGCCGGGTCGCGCCGAACCGTTGCATTGCGTGCGAAGGCGGAGGCCGAGCTCGCACCGCAGAGTGGAATGAGCACCTTCGCCGCCGGTGGCGGCTATTCAGGACCGCTCGCCTATCGCCAGGGCAAGCCCATGCGACCCGACACGGCGCTGGCGTTCGACCGCATGGCCGCCGCCGCCCGAGCCGCCGGCATAGCGCTGATCGTGGTCAGCGGCTATCGCAGCGATGCCGAGCAGGCAAAGCTCTACGCGCAGAACCCCGACCCCAAGTGGGTCGCACCCCCCGGTCAATCGCTGCACCGCCTCGGTACCGAGCTCGACCTCGGGCCGCCCGGGGCCTACGGCTGGCTGAGCGCGAACGCCACGCGCTTCAACTTCCACCAGCGCTACTCCTGGGAGCCCTGGCACTTCGGCTATACGCTCAACCCGGGTAGCGCCTCGGTCGGCTTTGGCTCGGGCGAGCGCCGGACCTTGCCCTCGTTCGTTCCGGCCCGGTACGCGCCGCTGCTCGCGCGAGCGGCCCAGCACTGGAGCGTGGGAGCGGCCCTGCTCGCCGCGCAGCTCTACGCGGAGTCGAACTTCAACCCCTTCGCTCAATCGTCCGCGGGCGCGCAGGGCATCGCCCAGTTCACCCCGGGTACGGCGGCGGCCTACGGTCTGTCCAATCCGTATGATCCCGCCGCCGCGATCGACGCTCAGGCGCATCTCATGCACGACCTGCTGCGGCGCTTTGGCACCGTGCCGCTGGCCCTCGCGGCCTACAACGCCGGTCCCGGGGCGGTGGCTGCCTGCGGGTGCATCCCGCCCTACCCCGAAACCCGCGGCTACGTCGCGCGCATCATCGGCCTGCTGCGCGGCGCCGGCGACCCCGCCGGCCTGGGCTCGACACTCGCCGTGCGCCTCGTGAAGTAGCGAGCTGCCCTATCCGCTGAGCAAACCTGCCGATGACGATGCCCAACACCGGGATGGTGCGCTCGCCCATCTGGACGGTGGTGGTTGCCTTCGGGGGCCCCCTCCGGCAGATAGTGCATTCTGGCGCACCACTAGGTGCCAAGATCCGCACTATAGAGCCGGTGTAGGGCGGCCGGCTGCTGAAGGGCGGATCGGACCGAGGCCACGTTCCTCTTGGCAGCCACAGAAGATGGTACGTTGGCAGTCGTGCAGGGTCCCGATGACGAGGCCACCGTGATGAGCGCAAGCCCGGCGGCCGTCATGGCGCGGGCGCTGGTCTTGGCATGCGTGGTGCTCGGCGGCGTCGTATCGTCGGCGTGGGCGGCGCAGCCGTCGATCTCCACCAGTGCCTCGGGCCCGGTCGTCGTGGGCGGCCAGGTATATGACACGGCGGCGCTGAGCGGTGGCGCCGCCCCGACGGGTACGGTCACGTTTCGACTGTATTGGCCGGGCGACACAAGTTGCACGCACACCCCGGCGTTCAGCTCCACGGTCGCGACCGCCGGCGGGGCGGTCTCGAGCTCGTTTTCCACGATGGTGGCGGGGATGTATCGGTGGACGGCGAGCTACGGCGGCGATGCCAACAATTCGCCGGCGACCGGGGCCTGCAACGCTCCGAACGAGAGCGTCTCGGTGCTCAAGGCGTCGCCGACCCTCACGAGCAGCACGTCCGGCACGGTTTCGCTGGGCAGCCAGATCAGCGACACCGCCACGCTGAACGGGCGCTTCACCGGCAGCGTCCCGCCCTGCGAGATTTTCACGCTCCCGGGGGCAGTCTGTGTGAACTCACCTTTACCTGGGCCGGTGATCCGGTTTGCTCTCTTCGGGCCTGACAACGCGGGGTGCACCGGCGCGCCGGTGTTCACCGCGATGAGATTCGGCGATACCGGCGTCTCGGCTCCGTTTACGCCGACGGTGCCGGGCACCTACCGGTGGACCACGAGCTACCCAGGCGAGGACAACAACAACGCTGCGACGGGGGCCTGCAACGCTCCGAATGAGAGCGTCCTCGTCACGCCCTCGTCTGCTCCAGCGGCTGGAACCCCGTCGCTGACCGCGTTGTCGATCGCGCCGGCCAGCTTTCGGGTGGCGGGGTCGGGGGCCAGTGTCGCGTCGGTCATCGGCAGCCGGGTCTCCTACAGTCTCTCTGAGGGGGCGTCGGTGACCTTCCGGGTCGAGCGTCCGCTCGTGGGCCGGCGGGTGGGCGGCCGTTGCGTGCGGCCTAGACGCTCAAATCGCGGCGCACGGCGCTGCACCCGCTTCGTGACGCTGGGCAGCTTCACGCACAAGGGCCAGCCGGGACCGAACACGTTCAGGTTCACCGGGCGCCTGAGGGGGCGCAAGCTTGCGCCGGGCCCCTACCGCCTGCGTGGCGAGGCGACCGCTCCCGCGGGAGGCACGTCGCGCCTGCGGCGCATCGCGTTTCGAATCGTCTCGCGGTGAGCTACCCCTCGGCCGGCGTCGCGGCTGCCGGCCCGTCCGCCGCCGCGTGATCGAGCCCGAATGCCTCCGCGATACGCTCGTAGGAGTCGCGGCGGTCCTCGTGGCGGTGGGTGACCGTGACCACGATCACCTCCTCGGCGCCATACTCGCTGGCCGCTCGCTCCAGTTCCCTCCGCACGGTGTCGGCGGAGCCGACGACCGCGCGGCGCGACGGCGGGGCGGCTCCATCCTCGGCGTCCAGCCAGCGCAGCGCCTTCTCCACGGAAGGCACCGCGACGAGCTCACCCCGGCGCTGCGCGGCGGCGGCCCCGCGACTGGAGGCGGCGAGCCGCTCGGCCTCGGCGTCAGTCTCCGCGCACAGGACGGCGACGCACACGGCCAGACGTGGTGCGGAGAGCCATGCGGACCCCGCGAATGACTGCCGGTAGAGATTGGCTATCTCGCGGCCGTCGGGATTGATGAAGTCTCCGAAGGCGTAGGGGAGACCGAGCTGCGCTGCCCAGATCGCGCTCTGAAGCGAGGAGCCAAGCAGCCACGGCTCGGGTCGACCGGGACGACCAGGCAGGGCCGTCAGGCCGGCGAAGCGCTCATCGGGCGGGGGACCGCCCCCCAGGTAGGCGAGCAGCTCGGCGAGCTGTTCGGGGTAGTCGTCGGGCGCGGGTGTGCGACGGTCCCGTTGGAGCGCGTGCAGCGTCGCTGCGTCGTCCGTGCTGCCTGCCCGGCCGAGGCCGAGGTCGATCCGATCGCCGAACAACGCGCTCAACACGCTGAAGGTCTCGGCCACCTTGCGTGGGCTGTAGTGGGGGAGCATCACGCCGCCGCTGCCCACCCGCATCCGCGAGCTGGCCGCCGCGATCGGGCCGATCAGCACCTCGGGGCTGGCGCCCGCCAGCATGGGCGTGCCGTGGTGCTCGGCCACCCAGTAGCGGTGGTAGCCGAGCTCGTCGGCCAGCGCGGCGAGGTCGAGGGTGTTGCGCAGTGCCTGCGCCCCGGTCGATCCTTCCGAGACCGGTGACTGATCGAGGACGCTGAGGCGCAACGGCGCCGCGCGGGTGGGACTCTCTTCGGGTGCCGGCATCGCCGCGGCCCAGGGTAGAGACAGGCGGCCCTGGACGCCGTGCCCGATTCCAGGTCTGACGCTGGTACGCCCTACGCCCAAGCGCCGGGATCGCGGACCGCCCTCCGCGTACATCGCAAGAGCTCGTGGGGGCTCCGCGTATCCTCGATCGGATGCCGACAGAGGCCGTCGACAACCTCACCCAGCAGCGTCGGCGACTGCCCGACCAGCCCGGCGTCTACCTGTTCCGCGACGCTCGCGGACGGGTGATCTACGTCGGCAAGGCCAAGTCCATCCGCAAGCGGGTGGCATCGCACTTCTCCGGGCGCACGCAGTACGGATCGACGGAGCTGGCCTCCCTGGTCGACCACGTCGAGTCCGTCGTGGTGGGCACCGAGGCCGAGGCTCTGCTCGCCGAGCAGAACTTCATCAAGCAGTACAAGCCGCGCTTCAACATCCGGCTGCGCGACGACAAGTCCTATCCCTATATCGCCATCTCGCTCGACGAGGATTTCCCGCGCGTGTACTTCACTCGCGAGCGTCATCGGCGCCAGCGCGCCTACTTCGGTCCCTTCTCAAACGCCAAGCGCGTGCGCGGCACGTTGGATCTGCTTCAGAAGGTGTTCCTGTTCCGGTCATGTGAGGGCCTGGAGCCCGGCCGGCGCAGCGGGTCACCGTGCCTGGACTACTACATCAAGCGCTGCGAGGCTCCGTGCGTCGACTACGTCTCACGCGAGCACTACCGCGAGGGGATCGAGGGGGTGATCGACTTCCTCTCCGGGCGCTACCGCCAGATCGAGCGCGACCTCCAGGAGCGCATGCAGGCAGCGGCGGCGGCGCAGGAATTCGAGCAGGCCGCACTCGAGCGCAACCGGCTGCGAGCCGTACGCTCGCTGCTCGAGCGTCAGCGGATCGCCAACGAGGGCGTGGGGACCGTTGACGCGATCGCGGTCGCCACGGACGGTGTCGACGCCAACGCGCAGGTTTTCCAGGTGCGCGACGGTGTGCTCGCCGATCGCCAGAGCTTCTATCTGGAGAATCAGGCGCAGCGCGACGCCGGGGAGGTGCTCGAGGAGTTCATCCTCCAGTACTACGGCACGGCCACGGCGATCCCGCCCCAGGTCGTGATTCCGCGCGACTGCCATCCCACACCGGCGCTCGCCGAGGCGCTGGCGCACCGGCGCGACGGTCCGGTCGAGGTCCGCAGCGCGGAGCGCGGCGACAAGCGCCGCATCGTCGAGCTCGCGGAGCGAAACGCCCGCCTCGCCCTCGACCAGGAGCGCCTCAAGGACGAGCGCCGTCGCCAGCGGCGGGTCGAGGCGCTCGATGGGCTCCAGCACGCGCTGCGCCTCGACTCGCCGCCCATGCGGATCGAGTGCTTTGACATCTCGAACCTCGGCGGCACGCACACGACGGCGTCGATGGTGGTCTTCGAGGGCGGGGCGTCCAAGAAGTCCGACTACCGGCGCTTCACCATCCGCACCGTGCAGGGCTCGGACGACTTCGCCGCCATGGAGGAGGTGCTGCGGCGCCGGCTCGGCCAGTGGGACAAGCAGGCGGAGATCTCGCCGCACGACCGCGAGCACGACACGAGCTTCGCCGCTCTGCCCAACCTGATCGTGCTCGACGGGGGAAAGGGTCAGCTCTCCAGCGGCCTGCGGGCGCTGCGCCCGTTTCGCGAACGTGGCGTCGTGATCGCCGCCCTGGCCAAGCGCATCGAGGAGGTGTTCCTCCCGGGGGTGGCGGCCCCGCTCGTGCTGGCGCACGACACTCCACCGCTGCAGTTGCTCCAGCGCATCCGCGACGAGGCGCACCGGTTCGCCGTCGAGCATCACCGCACGCGCCGCGACAAGGCGATGACCGGCTCGATATTCGACGACCTGCCGGGGATCGGCCCTGCCCGCAAGGGGGCGCTGCTCGCCCACTTCGGCTCGCCCGAGGCGGTGTTGAGTGCCTCGCGCGAGGAGCTCGAGGCGGTTCCCGGAGTGCCCGGCAAGGTGGCCCGCGAGCTCTACTTCGCACTCAACCGGACGGGGCGCTGACGGTGTCTCGCGTCGTGAGCTCACCGTCCGGCGGGCCAGGCAGACTGATGCCATGGAAGCCTCGAGGCCCGTGGGGCTGAGCGAGCGCTCGCCCCATGATCCCGTCGCCGTCCCGTCGGGGGGTTCGCGGCTCGACGATCTCGTCGTCATCACCGGATTCTCCGGAGCCGGCAAGTCGACGGCGATGGCGGTGTTCGAGGACGCCGGGTATTTCTGTGTCGACAACCTGCCGCCGGAGATGATCCGCGCCCTGGCCGAGCTGTTGATGCACCGCGGCTCCAACGTCGAGACGGCGGCGATCGTGTCCGACGTGCGGGGCGGGGCCTACTTCGACGGGCTGATCTCGGTGCTCGACGAGCTCGAGACGAGCGGGCTGCGCCTGCGGCTGATCTTCCTGGAGGCCGACGACCAGACGTTGCTCTCCCGCTACCAGGAGACGCGGCGCCGCCATCCGCTGGCGCCGACCGGGAGCGTGGGGGAGGGGGTGGCTGCGGAACGGGCGCTGCTCGGCCCGCTCAAGGGCCGGGCCGACGTGGTCCTCGACACGAGTGGACTGACCGCCGTGATGCTTCGCCGCAAGCTGGCGGACGAGATGCTCATCCGGGGGGTACCGGCCCGGCTCGCCGTGACCTTTACCTCCTTTGGCCACAAGCACGGGCCCCTCCGCGACGCCGATCTGGCCTTCGATGTCCGCTTCCTGCCCAATCCGCACTATGAGCCTCGGCTGCGCCCACTCACCGGACTCGACGAGCAGGTGGTGGCACACATCGGGCGCAGCGGTGTGCTCACCGAGCTCTACGCGCGGTTGATCCCGCTGCTGGACTTCCTGCTCCCTCAGTACGTGCAGGAGGGAAAGTCACATCTCACGGTGGCGATCGGCTGCACGGGCGGGCGCCACCGATCGGTGGCCATCGCCGAGCACCTGGCCGCGCATTACCGTGAGCGCGGGGAATACACGATCTCCGTGGCCCACCGCGACATCGACAAGCCCCCGCGCGGATGATCGACCACGTGGGCTTCGAGGTCTCAGACGTCGCGCGCGCCGCGCGCTTCTACGATGCCGTGTTCTTCGCGCTCGGGGTTCGCCGTATGCACGAGTCCGAGCGGGCGGTCGCCTACGGGGTCACAGCGCCGACCTTCTGGCTGACGGCGCGAAACCATCCGGCCGGTTCCTACGGGCATGTTGCCCTGCGGGCAACGGGAAAGGCAGCAGTCGATGCCGCCCACGCCGCCGGGCTCACGGCCGGCGGCTCCTGCGACGGTGAGCCCGGGCCCCGCCCCCGCTACGGCCCGCGGTACTACGCGGCGTACCTGCGAGATCCGGATGGGCTTCGGATCGAGGTGGTAACCGGCAGCGGATTTTGATCCCTCGCAGGGCCTGTACTCGTTGATAGCCTTCCGCGTCCCGCCGGGGCGATCCGCCGTCCGGTGTTCGTCGCCAGCGTCGCAGGGAGGAACTGGGTATGTCCGTGAAGGTCGGGATCAACGGGTTCGGTCGCATCGGTCGCAACGTATTTCGCGCCGCGCTGGAGACGGGCGCCGACATCGAGTGGGTCGCGGTCAACGACCTGACCGACGCCAAGGCGCTCGCTCACCTGCTCAAGTACGACTCCACGCTGGGCACCTACGAGGGCGATGTCCAAGTCCGGGACTCCAACCTCGTCGTCGACGGCAAGGAGGTCAAGGTCCTCGCCGAGAAGGATCCCGTCGACCTCCCGTGGGAGGAGCTCGGGGCCGAGATCGTGATCGAGTCGACGGGGTTGTTCACCGACCGCGAGAGCTGCGAGAAGCACATCGCAGCCGGCGCCAAGAAGGTCCTCGTCTCCGCCCCCGCGACGGATCCCGACGTCACCGTTGCGCTGGGCGTCAACTTCGCCGAGGACTACGACTCCGACGAGCACAACATCATCTCCGCCGCCTCCTGCACCACCAACTGCCTCGCCCCGGTGGCCAAGATCCTCCAGGACACCGTCGGGATCAAGCACGGGCTGATGACCACGATCCATGCTTACACGGCCGACCAGAACCTGCAGGACGGGCCCCACAAGGATCCTCGCCGCTCCCGCGCGGCCGCGATCAACCTCATCCCCGCCTCGACGGGCGCCGCCAAGGCCATCGGGGAGGTCATCCCCGAGCTCAAGGGCAAGCTGCACGGCTTCGCCGTCCGCGCTCCCGTCCCCACCGGGTCGGTGGTCGACCTGACGATCGAGGCCAACCGCGAGACGAGCGTGGAGGAGGTCAACGAGGCGTTCGAGTCCCGTGCCGACACCGGGCCCATGGAGGGCGTCCTTTCCTACACCAAGGACCCCCTTGTCTCCAGCGACATCCAGAAGTCCGCCTATTCGTCGATCGTCGATTCGCAGCTCACGGCGGTGATGGACGGGACGATGGTCAAGGTGGTGGCCTGGTATGACAACGAATGGGGATACTCGAACCGGGTCGTCGACCTGATCACCCGGTTGTGAGGACGCTGGAGGACATCGAGGTCGAGGGCAAGCGGGTTCTCGTCCGCGTTGATTTCAACGTCCCTCTCAAGGACGGCAAGATCGGCGACGACAGCAGGATCAAGGGCGCCCTGCCGACCATCGAGGAGCTGCGCGAGAACGGCGCTCGCCTGATCCTCGTCGCTCACCTCGGGCGTCCGAAGGACCACGATCCCGAGCTCTCGCTCAAGCCGATCGCCGAGCGCCTGGGCGAGCTCACCGATGCCGATGTGAAGCTCGCCCCCGCCGTGGTGGGGGACGAGGTCTCAGAGCTGGCGGACGCGCTGGAGCCCGGCGACATCCTGCTGCTGGAGAACGTGCGCTACGAGTCGGGCGAGACCGATAACGACTCCGACCTGGCCGACGCCTTGGCCGAGCTGGCCGAGGTCTACGTCAACGATGCCTTCGGCGCTGCACATCGCGCCCACGCCAGCACCGAGGGGGTCGCCCAGCGCCTGGACGTCCGGGCCGCGGGCCGACTGCTGGAGAGGGAGGTGACGACGCTCAACGGGCTGCTCGAGGATCCGGACCGCCCGCTCGTGGCCATCCTCGGCGGCGCCAAGGTCAGCGACAAGATCGCGGTGATCGACCGGTTTCTCGAAACCGCGGACACGATCCTCATCGGCGGGGCCATGTGCTTTCCCTTCTTCAAGGCCCAGGGGCACGACATCGGCGACTCGCTGTGCGAGGACGACGACGTCGAGCTCGCGGAGCGCACGCTGAAGGCCGCGGAGGACGCAAAGGCCGAGCTCAAGCTCCCGCGTGACCTGGTGATCGCCAAGGAGTTCGACGCCGACGCCGAGCACAAGCCGCTCGACGGCGTCGACGTGCCCGACGGTTGGATGGGCGTGGACGTCGGCCCAAACACCACCGAGGACTACGCGGCGGTGGTGGCCGATGCCGGCACCGTGTTCTGGAACGGTCCCATGGGGGCATTCGAACTCGAGCCCTTCGCAGCCGGGACGAAGGCGGTGGCCGAGGCCGTGGCCGAGGCGTCGGGCAACACGGTGATCGGCGGCGGCGACTCGGCCGCGGCAATCGCCCAATTCGGCCTCGTCGAAAAGGTCACGCATCTCTCGACCGGAGGGGGTGCCTCGCTGGAGCTGCTGGAGGGCAAGGAGCTGCCTGGGGTCAAGGCGCTGGAATGAGCCAGGCGCGCCGTCCGCTGATGGCGGGCAACTGGAAGATGAACAAGACCGTAGGTGAGGCCGAGGACTATGTGCGCACCTTCCTGGACCGGGTCTCGAGTGCTGACCGGCTCGACGTCGGCTTGTGCGCGCCGTTCACCGCGCTGCCGGCCCTGGTCGAGGCGGCTCGGGGCTCGGGCGTGGCCATTTACGCCCAGACGATGTATCACGAGGACAGCGGAGCGTACACCGGCGAGATCTCGCCCGCGATGCTCGTGGACCTGGGCGTCGATGGCGTGGTCCTCGGCCACTCTGAGCGGCGCGAGCTGTTCTGCGAGACCGACGAGACCCTTCGCCTGAAGGTCCCGGCGGCGTTACGGGCGGGGCTGCATCCGATCCTGTGCGTGGGGGAGACCGAGGACGAGCGCGAGAGCGACGAGACCGAGCGCAAGCTCCGTCACCAGGTCGGAGAGGACCTCGCCGAGGTGTCCGACGACCGCTTAGCTGAAGTGGCGATCGCCTATGAGCCGATCTGGGCGATCGGGTCGGGGAACACGGCGACGCCCGACCAGGCGCAGGAGGCGATCGCGTACATCCGCGAGTGCATCGGAGAGCGCTCGGGCGAGCAGGCGCAGCGCATACGGATCGTCTATGGGGGAAGCGTCAAGCCCGACAACGCGGACGAGCTCCTCGCGCTTCCCGACATCGACGGAGGTCTGGTGGGAGGCGCCAGCCTCGACGCCGAGGACTTCGCGAAGCTCGTAGACGCTGTTCCTCGATGAGCCTTGCGCCAGGGCCCGCGCACCTGCCGGTGTCGCGCGTCTGCCTGATCGTGCTCGACGGTTGGGGTCTCGCTCCGGCAGGCCCCGGGAACGCCATCGAGCTGGCGGACACTCCGGTGTTCGATCAACTGTGGGCCGCCTACCCACACACCGAGCTGGAGGCCCGCGGGCTGGCGGTCGGCCTCCCGGACGGGCAGATGGGCAACTCGGAGGTCGGCCATCTCAACCTGGGCGCCGGGGCGGTGGTCAAGCAGGACCTGACCCGGATCGACGAGGCGGTGGCCGACGGCTCGCTCGATGCCAACCCGGCGCTTCGGGATGTGTTCGCCGGTGCCGATCGCGTTCACCTCATCGGCCTGGTCTCCGACGGCGGGGTGCACTCCAGCCTGGAGCACCTGCGGGCGCTGATCCAGCTCGGCGGCACATGCGGGACCCCCGAACTGGTGATCCACGCCTTCACCGACGGCCGGGACACGCTGCCACATGGCGGCGTGAGCTACGTGGAGACGCTGGAGGATTGGTGCCGGAGCGCCGGCCACGCCCGGGTGGGCAGCGTCGTGGGCCGCTACTTCGCGATGGATCGCGACAGCCGGTGGGACCGTACGCAGCGCGCCTACGACCTGCTCGTGGCCGGGCGCGCCGAGCACCGCGCCGCCACGGCCGCCGACGCGGTGCGCGCGGCCTACGAGCGCGAGGAGACCGACGAGTTCATCGCGCCGACGCTGATCGGCGCCGGCGCGGCGATCGCGCCCGGGCGCGACAGCGTGCTCGCCTTCAACTTCCGTCCGGACCGGATGCGGCAGATCAGCCGCGCCCTCGCCGAACCCGACTGCGCGGACATCGACCGGCGCGGAGTCGCTCCCGTCGCGCGGTACACGACGATGACCGAATACGAGGGGGCGTTCAAGTTCCCCGTCGCCTTTCCGCCGGCTCGCCCGCAGGTTACGCTGGCCGGCGTGCTGGCCGAGCACGGGCTCTCGCAGCTGCACGTCGCCGAGACCGAGAAGTACGCCCACGTCACCTACTTCTTCAACGGCGGCAGGGAGGAGCCCTTCGCCGGGGAGCAGCACGAGCTCATTCCCTCGCCGCGGGATGTCCCCACCTACGACCAGCAGCCGGAGATGAGCGCCGGCGGTGTGGCCGAGAGCTTCGTGCATCGCTGGTGCGAGGACGGGCAGCGGTTTGGCGTCGTGAACTTCGCCAACCCCGACATGGTGGGTCACACCGGCGACATTCCCGCCGCGGTGCACGCCGTCGAGACGGTCGACCGCTGCCTGGGCGATGTGGTCGCCGCGGTGCACGAGACCGGCGGTGCCTGCCTTGTCACCGCCGACCACGGCAATGCCGACAACATGCTCGAGCCCGATGGAAGCCCGAACACGGCCCATTCGCTGAACCCGGTGCCCCTGATCGTCACCGTTTCCGGCGCCGAGCTGCGTGCTGGGGGGGTCCTGGCCGACGTCGCACCGACGGTCCTGCGCCTGCTCGAGCTCGCGCAGCCAGAGGCCATGACCGGACGCTCCCTCGTCACCTAGGCGGTCAGCCGGCCGGCGGGGGTGGCCCGGACCCGGATGGGCCGGGGGTCAGCGTGCGCTGCACCCAGGCCGTGAATGCCGGCAACTCTTGCGGGTCCAGCGCGTGGGGCACCGGTGACTCGCGATAGAGGACATCGGCCCCTGCGGCGGTTAACCGTTCCTCGGCCTGACGGCCCCACATCACGGGGATGACCGAATCCTGCGTGCCGTGCGCAATGGCCGCCGGGAATCCTTTGCGATCCTCCAGCACGAGTTCGAAGCCCTCCACGGTGGGCATGAACCCGCTCAAGGCCATCACGCCGGCGGGCGTGGGGCGGCCGGCTCCGAGGCTCAGGGCGTAGGACATCACCGCCCCCTGAGAGAACCCGCCGAGGATGGTGCGCGAGGGATCGATGCCGTGCTCGTCCAGGGCGGCCCCCAGCCAAGCGCACAGTGCCTCGAAGGTGGGTAGAAAGGTATCCGGATCGGGATAGCCGATCTGCCGCACGGCGTACCAGTGATTTCCGCCCGGCGGCAGCGAGAGCGGCCCGCGGGGGAGCAGGCCGACCAGCCGGCGATCGGGGTCCAGGACGTCGAGCAGGGGCGCGAGATCGTGCTCGCTGGTACCGCGGCCGTGCATGAGCACGAGTGCGCCGGCCGGCTCTCCCGCCGCCGGCCGCACCCGATGGACCAGGTCGCTCACCCCGCCGGCTCGGGCTGACGCGGGTTTCGCAGTGGGGCGTCGGCCGTGATCGCGGTGACGTGGTGGATGCCCTCGAGCGGCACGCTCCCGACCCTATCCGTTCGCCAAATCGCGGCGCGCGCTGCTACGGTCATTTGACCTGCATCTGCGTCTGTCTCGTGATGGCGTCCACCACCGCACCAACCGATTGCCTGACCAGCGCCGAGCAGCAAGCATGGCGGGGTTTCCTCCGGGCCTATGCCGTGCTCGTGCGAGAGCTGGACGCGGAGCTGGAGGCGGGGCACGGGCTGCCGCTCACGTCCTGCGAGGTTCTGTGCCGGCTCCAGGACGCACCGGGGCAGCGCATGCGGATGTGCGACCTCGCGGACGCCGTGCTGCTCAGCCGCAGCGGACTCACCCGCCTCGTCGATCGCTTGGCCCGCGACGGACTTCTCCAGCGGCGGTCGTGCTCGCACGATGCGCGGGGTGCCTTTGCGGTGCTCACACCCGCGGGAGAGCAGGCGCTGGACGCGGCGCGCCCGACCCACCTCGCGGGGGTTCGGCGGCGCTTCCTGGAACGTTTCGATGCGGACGAGCTCGAGCGCCTGGCCGAGGCGTGGGAGCGCCTGGCTCCGGAGGGGTCCGAGACACGAGCTCCAGATCGCGCTATGGACCGCTGATAAGACTTGACATCTACCGACTGAGATTTTATTCTGGTTCAGACGACATAGTCTCAGGAGGTACGACATGGCACTGATTCGCTGGGAGCCGGCTCGCGAGCTCAACTCGCTGCAATCGGAGATGAACCGGCTCTTCAACGCATTCTTCGACGTCCCGCCGAGCAACGGCGGCGGCACGATCCGGCGCTGGGTCCCGGCGATGGACCTGGTCGAGACCGAGGACCACTTCATCCTGCGGGCCGACCTTCCCGGGCTCACCCAGGACGACGTCTCGATCGAGCTCGAGGACAACGTGCTCACGGTCTCGGGTGAGCGCAAGTCCGAGCACGAGCAGCGCGAGGAGGGCTATTACCGCGTGGAGCGGGCATCGGGCACGTTCGCGCGGTCGCTGACCCTGCCCGACGGCGTCGACCCCGACGGTGTCGAGGCGTCCTTCGCCCACGGCGTGCTCGAGGTCCGGGTACTCAAGCCCGAGGAGCGCAAGCCGCGCAAGGTGTCGATCACGGTCGGCGGGGAGACGCCCGCCATCGAGGGCAGCGAGGCGTAACCGCAGCCCCAGGATTGATTGGTGGCCCGGGCTCGCGATCGCGAGCCC
>JALYZC010000169.1 GCA_030945905.1 Actinomycetota bacterium | reverse complement strand
CGGGCGAGCGCGTCGAGCTGGATGCCACTGAGGAACACGATCGAGGAGAGATAGAGGTACTCCATCAGCACGATCACGGTGGCGAGGCTGCCGAAGATCGAGCCGTAGTCGGCGATCGAGGTCAGGTACCAGCTGAACCCCAGCGACATGGCGATCCACGCCCCTACGACGAGCACGGCGCCGGCGCTGACCCATTTCCAGGGTCGGTTCTTGGTCGGGGCGCAGCGCATGAGCATGCCGACCACCACCAAGAGCAGGCCGGCGGTGATCAGCCATTGCACCACGAACGCCACCACCCCCGCCACGGCGCCCCCGTGGAGTACATCGTCCACGACCAGCGGCCCGAACTTCACTACGGCGATCGCCATCAGGAGTAGGAAGGTCACGGCGACGGCCAGGACGAGCGAGACTCCGAGGCGCCGCCGGAACGAGCGCTCCCGCTCGCAGCCGTAGATGCGATTGAGCACGCCCATGACCGCGCGCACCGCACACGACACGTGCCACACGGCAAACAGCGCACCGAAGGTGATCCACACGAGCTGCTTCTGGACCAGCACCTCGGTGACCGTCTGATCGACCGCCTGGTAGACCGCTCGCGGAACCGCGTCGGACACCGCCGGTGCGAGGTCGTTGCGCCACACCGACTGGCCGTCGACGGCGCCGAGGATCCCGAATGCCAGCAGGACCAGGGGGATCAACGCGAAGAAGGCTTGAAAGGAGATCGCGCTGGCGTAGGTCAGCAGATCGTTCTCGCTCTCGCAGGCGATCAGTCGGCGTAGAACCACCTTCGGCTGGATGCCGCGCAGTTCGCTCCACGCGGTAGCGGGCCCCCGGTGCGAGGCGCTCCCGCTCCCCCCGGCGCTGGCGCTCTCCATTGCCCAGACTCTACCCCGCTCAGGGAGGCCGATGCCTGTGCGCCCGGCGGGTGGTGCTCGCAGGCGGCGCTTACCTCGCCGCAGGCGGGGTAGCAGCGACACCATGCCCTCCACCGTGCAGTACTTCCACTTCTGCTCGCACGAGCAGTTTCCGCCGGATGAGCTCATCGGCCAGGCCGGCGCCGCCGAGCGCGCCGGGTTCGACGGTCTGGCCTGCAGCGACCACCTGCAACCCTGGTGGGAGCCGGGCGAGTCCGGCCACGCGTGGGTATGGCTCGGGGCCGCCGCCCAGGCCACCGAGCGTCTGCCGATCGGGACTGGGGTCACCACTCCCGGTCCGCGATATCACCCGGTGATGATCGCCCAGGCGTGGGCCACCCTCGAGACCATGTTCCCCGGCCGTCCGTACCTCGGCTTCGGTTCCGGCGAGGCACTCAACGAGTCGCCGCTGGGCGAGGAATGGCCGTCGGTGGGGAGGCAGATCGAGCGCATGGAGGAGGCCCTCGAGTTGATCCATCGCCTCCTGGAGGGGGAGCGCGTCACCCACGAGGGGGCTCACTTCAAGACCAAGCGCGCCTTCCTGCACACTCGTAGTGAGCGGCGGCCCCCGATCTACGTCTCGGCCTTCGGCCCGCAGGCCGCAAAGGTCGCCGGCCGATGGGGCGACGGCCTGTGGACTCTCGCCGACCCCGAACAGGTCCCCGACATCATCGACGCCTACCGCGGCGCCGCCGAGGATGCCGGCCGCCCGCCGGGCGAGATCTTGCTCCAGACCGGGTTCTCCTGGGCACAGGACGATGACGCGGCGATGGAGGGGGTGCGGATGTGGAAGGGCGCCCAGCCCAGCGAGTTCTACCGCGACGACTGGCACGACCCGGCGAAGATGTACGAGGAGGGCGAGCGCCAACTCTCAGACGAGGACCTGCGCGAGTCGTTCATCGTCTCGACCGAGCCCGACGTGCACGCGGAGCGGATCCGCGAGATCGAGCGGCTGGGAGCCACCATCGTCGTGCTGGCCAACAACTCGGGGGCCGACCCGCTCGCGGCGATCACCACCTATCAACAGCGCGTCCTCCCCGCGCTGCGGGGCGGCGCAGGCAGCTGACCGCCGCCCCGGCGCCCGCCCGACGGGCGGGTCGCTATTCGGAGGCCGACCTCCGACCGAGCGCGCGCCCGATCACCAGGCCCAGGAGAAACGCCCCGATCGCCAGCGCAGGGGGGTTCTGCTGGGCTGCGTCGACGGCCTGGCGAGCCTTGACCTGGGCCTGCTCGACGTCGAACGAGCCCGACCCCGCGCCCGACGATGCGGCCTTGTCCTTGGCCTCGTCGGCCTTGGCCGAGATGCTGTCCTTGATGTCGGAGACCTTGTCGCGGGCACGCCCCTTGACATCGGTCTTCTCCGACAGGGCGTTGACCGTTTCGCCCAGCTCTTCCCGGGTCTGCTCGATCTCCTGACGGATCTCCTCCGGACCACGGTCCTCATCGGTCACGGCCTGCTCGCTCTCGCGCTCGTCTTGGCCCATTCAAAATCCTCCTTCACGCTCTCGACTGTCTCGTGCGGATCGACGTCGTCGCCTGCTCGACCTTGCTCTTCCCGGTCCGGGCGAGGACGCCGATCACCGCAGCGTACGCGGCGGCGAGGATGAGGGCGGTTCCCATCGGCCGGGCGTTCAGACGCCGGCGGGTGCGCCGGTGCTCGGTTCCTGGTCGGCGAGCTCACGCAGCCGCTCGAGCGAGCGGCGGATGATCCGCGAGACCTGCATCTGCGAAACGCCCACCTGGTCGGCGATCTGCGACTGAGTCAGGTCCTCACCGAAGCGCAGCGCCAGCACCCGGCGGTCCCGGGCCGGAAGCTTGTGCATGGTTGCCTCGATCGTGGTGCCGTATTCGATGAGCTCGTAGCGGCTGTCGGTGGAGCCGATCGTGGAGACCAGGCTTTCGCGCTCGCCCTCGCGCCCCTCCTGGGGCGCATCGAGCGAAAGCGCGTCGTGCGCCTGGCCGGCATCGAGGGCGGCCAGAACCTGCTCGTCGGTGATTTCCAGCTCCTGCGCGATGTCGGTGACCCGCGGCGAACGGCCGAGACGATTGGCCAGCGCACGCTCGGTGCGCTGTACCGCCAGCGCCTGTTCGTGCAGGCTGCGGGGCACATGCACCGACCAGCCGGTGTCGCGAAAGTGGCGCTTGAGCTCGCCGAGGATCGTGGGAACGGCGTAGGTGCTGAACGCCACGCCGCGATCGGTGTCAAACCGGTCCACCGCCTTGACCAGTCCGAGGCTGGCCACCTGGAACAGGTCGTCGAACGGCTCCGAGGAGCGCGCGTAGCGGCGGGCGAGTTGACGCGCCAGCGGCAGGAAGCGCTCGATCAGGGCAGCGCGCGCATTGGGATCGCCCTTGCCGGAGCGAAGGAACAGCTGCTGCAGAGCGAGCTCTGATTGTTCCGGCGGGCCTGAGCCATTCGTGCGAGAGGGAGCCGCGGGAACCTGGGAGCGCTGGTTGAACACAGCATGGACCTTTGGTGGATGTCTCGCCACGTAGGTCCGCTCGCCGCCGCCCTTGTCAAGAGGACCGAGCGACCCGTCCCTTCCGTTATTGCTGAGCCGCCAACGGCACCATGCGTGCTGCACGCGACCCGTTGGGCATGCTAGCGAATGCGGGGTCGTCCGCTGCGCCGACTTCCCCCCAGTTATCCTCGACCCATGACCGAGACCATCGAGCTTCCGCGCACCGGCGATCCCGGCGCCGGCCGCGACGATCGCTGGCGGGTGATCGTGCGCAACGACGACCACAACACCTTCGAGCACGTGGCGGGCACCCTGGCCCGCTACATCCCCGGGATCGGCTACGCCCAGGGATGGACGATGGCCGACCA
>JALYZC010000244.1 GCA_030945905.1 Actinomycetota bacterium | reverse complement strand
GGCCCCGACGGCGGCGCCACCGGCGAGCGCCGAGGACGCGCCGGACGTCGCGCCCGCGGCCCCGGCCGCTGGCACGATGATCTGCTGACCATCGGCGACCTTGGCGGCCAGGTTCAACCCGGCGAGGTCGGCCTTGCCGGTCGCGCCCCCGGCGCGACGCACCGCGTCGTCCACGCGACCGCTGGCACGGACTCGGTAGAGGCCCGGACGGCGGACGGCGCCGACGACCTGGACCGTCGCCAACCCCCCACCCGCCGCATCGACGCGCACCGGTGCCGGCTGCCGCGCACCGGCAGGCTTACCGGCGCCAGCCGTCGCCTGGGACTGGTGCAGGTAGCGAGCGCCGAGCAGCGCGACGGCCACCGCGGCGGCGGCGTAGACCGCCAGCTGGGGTCGGGTGATGGTGGGCACCGCCCGAGCCTAGGCGCGCCCGAGGCACGCGGGTGCCGAGGATCGTGATTAATCAGCGCGGGTTCTGCGCGACCAGGGCCAGCGCTCGCGACACCGCTTCGGCGGGATCGCCGACCTCCTCGACGGCGGCAACGGCTGCGCCGTCTCCACGCGCGAATCGCCATGTCCCCACTCCCACGACCGGCCTGCCGAGCTTCAGCGCGAAACCGATCTCCGACAACGTGCCGAACTCGCCGCCCACCGCGATCACCGCATCGCCGGCGCGAGCGACGAGCCCGTTGCGAAGCTCCCACATCCCGGTGGGCAGCGAGACCGTCAGGTAGGCGTTGGCATGGCGGCGATCGTCGTCGGGCAGCAGCCCGACCGTGGTGCCGCCGGCGGCCTGCGCCCCGCGGCACGCTGCCTCCATCACCCCGCCGCGCCCCCCGCACACCGTCACCGCTCCCCGCGCCGCCAGCTCTCGCCCGATCGTCTCGGCGGCGCCCAGCGCGTGGCTATCGGCGTCGCCCGCTCCGATCACTGACACGTACACCGGGGACCCGGTCACGGAGCTACCGAGGCTCCGCGCGGACCAGGATCACCGGACCACCACGTTCACGAGCCGTCCCGGCACGACGACCTCCTTGATCACCTCTCGCCCCTCGAGGTTGCGCTGCACGTTCGGGGCCTCGCGGCAGAGCTCCGCCAGCTGCTCCCGGCTTGCGCTCGCCGGCGCCTCCACCCGATCGCGCACCTTGCCGTTGACCTGGCAGACCAGCGTGTAGGTGTCGCGTTCGAGCAGCTCCGCATCGGGAGAGGGCCACGGGTCCTCCCACACGCGGCGGCCGGTGAGCTGCTCGTAGACCTCGGCGGCGACGTGCGGGGCGAACGGGAAGACCAGCGACGCCGCCGTGGCCAGAGCGAAGCGCAGCGTCCCGGACTCCACGCCCTCGCGCCGGCGGGAGCACTCGTTGACCAGCTCCATGACCGCGGCGATCGCGGTGTTGAAGGCGAACCGCCCGGCCATGTCCGCGGTGACCTTCTCGATCGCCCAATGCGCCTTGCGCAGCAGCACCAGGTCGTCACCCTCCGGGGCTTGCGCCGGCGGCGTCGAGGGGTCGCCCGTCTGCGCGGCCTGCACCCCGAGCCGCCACAGGCGCGCCAGAAAGCGATGGACCCCCTCAACACCCTCGTCGGACCAGTCCACGTCCTGGTCGGGCGGGCCAATGAACAGCACGTAGGCCCGCGCGCTGTCGGCACCGTAGCGTTCGACGATCGCCCCCGGAGCGACGGTGTTGCCCTTGGACTTGGACATCTTCGCCCCGTCGCGGGTGACCATGCCCTGGGTGAACAGCGCCTGGAAGGGCTCCTGCACGTCGAGCAGATCCATGTCCGACAGCGCCTTGCAGAAGAAGCGGGCGTACATGAGGTGCAGGATCGCGTGCTCGACGCCGCCGATGTACTGGTCGACGGGCATCCACTCGCGCACCGCCGCGCTGTCCCACGCCGCGTCGTCGTTGCGGGCGTCGCAATAGCGCAGGTAGTACCAGGAGGAGTCGACGAAGGTGTCCATCGTGTCGGTCTCGCGGCGCGCCTCCCCGTCGCACGCCGGGCAGCGGGTCGCCACCCAGTCCTCGGCGGCGGCCAGCGGTGAGCGGCCCCTCGGAGCGTAGTCCTCGACGTCGGGCAGCTCGACCGGCAGCTGATCCTCGGGCACGGGGACCATCCCGCACTTCTCGCAATAGACGATGGGGATCGGGCAGCCCCAGTAGCGCTGGCGCGAGACGAGCCAATCCCGCAGGCGGTAGTTGATCGATGGCTGCCCCTTGCCCTCGACGTCCAGCCACCGAACGATGCGGTCGAGCGCCTCGCGGTTGCCGAGCCCGTCGAAGTCGGGATGCGAGTTCACGAGCGGACCGTCGCCGACGTAGGGCAGCTCCTCGCCTCCGCCGATCACCCGGCGCACCTCCAGACCGAACGCGCTGGCGAATGCGTGGTCGCGTTCGTCGTGGCCGGGGACCGCCATGATCGCCCCGGTTCCGTACTCCATGAGCACGTAGTCGGCGACGAACATCGGCAACTGCTCGCCGTTGACCGGATTGACCACGGTGCGGCCGAGTGGCACGCCGGTCTTGGTCTTCTCGACATCCGCGCGGTCCTCGCTGGACTCGGTCAGCGCATGGTTGACGTACTCGTGCACGGCCTGCTCGTGCTCGGTGCCGGCGGCCAGGCGCGAGACGTCGGGATGCTCGGGGGCCAGCACGAAGAAGGTGGCGCCGAACAGGGTGTCGGGGCGCGTGGTGAAGACCGGATAGTCCACCCCCAGCTCCTCGCAGCGGAAGGTCACCTCGGCTCCCTCCGAGCGTCCGATCCAGTTCCGTTGCATGGTGACGACGTGGGCAGGCCAGTCGATCGTGTCGAGCTCGTCGAGCAGGCGATCGGCGTAGTCGGTGATGCGCAGGAACCACTGCTCGAGCTGCCGCGCCTCGACCAATGCCCCGCAACGCTCACAGCGTCCATCCACCACCTGCTCGTTGGCCAGCACCGTGGCGTCGTTGGGGCACCACTTCACCGCCGCCTGCTTGCGGTAGGCAAGCCCGCGATCGAAGAGCTTGAGGAAGATCCACTGCGTCCAGCGGTAGTAGCCCGGCTCGTGGGTGCCGAACTCGCGGCTCCAGTCGATCGAGATCCCCCACTGATGAAACTGACGCTGGAAGGACTCGATCGACGTACGCGTCGAGTCGCGCGGGTGCTCGCCGGTCTGGATGGCGTGGTTCTCGGCCGGGAGCCCGAAGGCGTCGTAGCCCATCGGGTGCAGCACCCTCCGCCCGGTGCGGCGATGGAAATGGGCGATCGCGTCACCGACGGAGTAGGTCTTCAGATGTCCGATGTGCGGCTCGCCGCTGGGATAGGGCAGCATCTCGAGCACGTAGGACTTGGGCCGGGAATCGGGCTCGTTGGACACCTCCCACGTTCCCTCCTGCGCCCATACCTGCTGCCACCGGGGCTCGATCTCCTTGGGGTCGTAGCGCGGCTCGGCCATCTGGGCCGGAGGCTAGTGGTTCGTCCCGCACGTCCGTGCTCCGATGGCGGGACACGGAGGCCGACGGACGGCTCCCCCCCGGAAGGCGGGCGCGGCCTTCCCCTGGCCCGATTCTTGCGCTCGACGGGCAGGGGGGCCTCTACGATTCTGCCCATGGAAGGCGACGACCGCGCTCCCACAGGGCCCGAGCCGCCACCCTCAGCCGCTACGCCCGACCGCGAACCGATGTGGTCCGCGCGAATCGCCGAGGTGGTCGCCACCGCCGAGCAGGCGGCCGCCGACCTGCGACGGCAAGCGGAACGTCGCGCCACCGAGCGCATCGCCGAAGCCGAACGAGCCGGGCAGAACCGGGTGCGCGCCGCCGAGGAGGAAGCGGATGAGATCGTCACCGATGCCCGCGAGCAGGCTGACGAGCATCGCCACAGCTCCGCCGCCAAGGTGGCGGAGCTCGAGGAGGCGGCGCGAGAGCGCGCGGCTCGTGTGCGCGCCGAGGCCAATCGATACGCCGCCGAGATCCGCGCGGCAGCCGAGGACGAGGCTCGTGAGCTCACCCGTGAGGCGCGCGCAGTAGCCGACAGCGTGCTCGCAGAGGGCTCGGAGCTCAGTCGCGACATCCAGGAGATGAGCGACTCGCTGCGCCGCAACTCCGAGCGCCTGCTCCAGGACATTCGCGCCGCGCACGCCCGGCTCACCGCGAGCCTCGACCACACGGTGGGCGCACCCCCGCCGACTCGTGCCGGTCGTGGCCGGGCGCCGGCCGGGGGCGACCTGGACGTGCCCGAGTTCGTGCCGCGCGCCGGGCGTGAGCGCTAGCGGGCGCCTCGAACTTTGGCGAGGGTGATCCGTTGCCCTCGGGATCGGAGCTCGCTTCCAGTGGAGCTAGCCGGGCTCGAACCGGCGACCTCCTGCATGCCATGCAGGCGCTCTCCCAACTGAGCTATAGCCCCAACTCCTACTCCGAGGCCAAGTTTATACCCGCCTGCCGGTGCGTTTCCGCCTCGAGTGTCAGTGTGACCGGCGCGCGGCGCGACTCGGCGCTAAGCTGATCACAAGACATCGAGCGGAGGGCTGGACCCCATGCAGGTGCGCGAGGGAATGAACCGGATCGTGGTAACGGTCGGGTCCGACCACACCCTACGAGAGGCTGCGCGGCGCATGACCGCGCACAGCGTCGGGGCCGCCGTCGTGCTGGACCCCGATCAACAGGGGCCGAACATCCTCACCGAACGCGACATTCTGCGCTCGCTCGGTGCCGGCGAGAATCCCGACGCGGAGCTGGTGGGCGACCACGTGAGCCCCCGCGTCCAGCACGCCGCGGCCGAGTGGCCGCTCGAGCGCGCGGCCCAGGAGATGGTCCGCGGCCAGATCCGCCACCTCGTCGTGGTCCACGGACCGGAGCCCGTCGGCATCCTCTCGATGCGCGACATCGTCCGTTGCTGGACCGAGGCGGGCGCCGCCTCCGAAGTCACCTCGTAGGACTGTCATATGTCACATTGAGTGTCGTTGATGCCTCAATGAGCAATTGCGATGGAGCACTCCCTGCGGAAGTGGTAATTTGTATCTAATGTCACAAATACCGTCTCAACCCCGCCCTGGCGCAGAGCAATTCTCGGCCTCGCCGGCGCGCATCCTGGTGGTCGCCAACCGCACGGCCACCACCCCGGTGCTGCTCGCCGCGGTCGCTGACCGCGCGGCGTCCGGCGATACGCAGTTCCACCTCGTGGTTCCGGCCACGCCGCAAGGGCTTCACCGCCTCGTGGATCCGGAGGTCAGCGGGCGCGTCGAGGCCCAGGCCCAGGTCGAAGCGGCGATTCCGCGATTGAGCGCAGCCGCCGGCGGGCCGGTCAGCGGCGAGGTCGGCGATGCCGACCCGATCAACGCGATCCACGATGCGCTGTTCGCCAAGCAATTCGACGAGATCATCGTCTCGACGCTCCCCCGCCGGGTGTCGCGCTGGCTGCATCTGGACCTGCCCAGCAAGGCGCGCGGCTTCGGGCTTCCGGTGACGCATGTCGAGGCCGGGGCGATGGTCGAGGTCCCCGAGCCCGCCGCGGCCGCAGCCGCCTCCTAGCGTCCTCGTCCTCCAGTCGCCCGACGGCGGTTTCGGCGACGTCGTGACCGGGCAACTCTCCGGGTAGACTGCGCGCGCCAAGGCGAAGGCCAGCCGCGCCCGCCGGCCGCCATCGATGTCCACATCCATGCACTCAACCACGGAGTCCTCGTCGCGTGATGCAGCCCCCATCTCTGACGTGGAGGCGTTCGTGCGAGCGCTCGAACCCGCCGCGCACGGAGCGACGCGCGCCGCCGCGCTGGCCTGTCAGGCTTGGATCGGGCGGGGCGACAAGGAAGCCGCCGACGGCGCCGCCACCGAGGCCATGCGCGAGAGCCTGAGCACCGCGCGGGGCTGCGGCACGGTGGTGATCGGAGAGGGCGAGAAGGACGAGGCGCCGATGCTCCACAACGGCGAGCAGGTCGGTAGCGGCGACGGACCCGAGTTCGACATCGCCGTCGATCCCGTGGAATGCACCACCTTCTGCGCCGCGGGGCTCCCCGGCGCGCTTGCCACCATCGCCTTCGCAGCGGGCGGTTCGATGTGGTCCCCCGGAGCCGCGCTCTACATGGACAAGCTCGTCGTCGGGCCCGACGCGCGCGACGCCATCGATATCACCAAGACCCCGGAGGAAAATCTCAAGCTCGTGGCGGATGCGCTGGACAAGCCGGTGCAGGAGATGCGGGTGGTGATCCTGGACAAGCCGCGCCACGACGAGCTGATCGACCGACTCAGGGCCGCCGGAGCGGCGGTGGCCACCCCGGCGGAGGGCGATGTCGCCGGTGCGCTGGCGGCGCTGCTTCCCGACGGGCCCGCCGACCTGCTCGTAGGCGTCGGGGGAACGCCCGAGGGCGTCATGACCGCGTGCGCGGTGGCCTCGCTGGGAGGCGGCATGCAGGGCCGCCTCGCGCCCCAGAGCGACGACGAGGCGAAGGCGCTCGCCGAGGCGGACGTCGACGTCGACCGGCCGCTGCTGCTCGAGGAGCTCGTAAGCGGAGCGTCGATGTTCGCCGCCACCGGTATCACCGGAGGCGAGCTGTTACGACAGCCGTGGGCGGAGGGGGATACGATGCTGACGGAGTCGATCGTCATCACGTCCGGAGGAGTCCGGCGCATCGTCGAGCAAGCGGTCGCCGGGGCGCCGGAGCTCGGCGCGTCCACTCCGGACACGGGATGACGATGCTGAGGACCCTGCGCCGCATGGCAATGATGAACGCAAGATCGGAGGACCGATGACTGCAGACAAGCACGATATTCAGGAAACCGCGCGAGAGCTGGTCGCCGAAGGCCAGGGAATCCTCGCCGCCGACGAGAGCACCGGCACCATGAACAAGCGGCTGGACGGGGTGCTCGACGGTGAAGAGCCGACCGAGGAGCTCCGTCTGGCCTTTCGCGAGCTGTTGTTCACCACGGACGCCGCGGCCGAGCACATCAGCGGCGCGATTCTCTACGACGAGACCATCCGCCAGGATGCGAGCGACGGCACGCCGGTTCCCAAGCTGCTCGAGCAGCACGAGATCATCCCCGGGATCAAGGTCGACACCGGCGCCAAGCCGCTCGCCGGCTCGCCCGACGAGAAGGTGACCGAGGGGCTCGACGGCCTGCGGGAGCGCCTCGAGGAGTACCGCGAGCTCGGCGCCCGGTTTGCCAAGTGGCGCGCCGTCATCACCATCGGCGACCACATGCCCTCGCAGTACTGCCTGGACGTCAACGCTCATGCGCTCGCCCGCTATGCGGCCCTCTGTCAGGAGGCCGGCATCACGCCGATCGTCGAGCCTGAGGTGCTCATGGACGGCGAGCACTCCATCGACCGCTCCGAAGAGGTCACAGAGCAGACCCTGTTCACCGTGTTCAACGAGTTGCACAGGCAGCGCATCGATCTGCAGGGGATGCTGCTCAAGCCAAACATGATCATGTCGGCCTATGACGCTCCGCAGCAGGCCGACGTGGATGAGGTGGCGTCCCGGACGCTCGCCGTCTTCCATCGCGTGGTGCCGGCGGCGGTCGGGGGGATCGTCTTCCTCTCAGGTGGTCAGAGCGACGAGAAGGCCAGCGAGCACCTCAACGCCATGAACAACATGGGCGAGCAGCCGTGGGAGCTGAGCTTCTCCTACGGCCGTGCCCTGCAGGGCGTGCCGCTCAGCACCTGGAAGGGGCAGGACGCAAACGCCGCGTCCGCCCAGGCCGCCTACGAGCAGCGGGCGAAGTGCACCGGCGCCGCTCGGGCCGGCGAGTACTCGCCAGAGATGGAGCGCGAGGCCGCCGCGGCGTGAGCCTCGCGCTCCCGGCCGTCGGGGGCACGAACGAACGCAGCCAGAGGTGGTGAGAGACGCGCGTTGGGCCCCGGGCGGGTCCATCGCGCGGAGGGAAAGAGCGAAGTATCAGGACTCGACGGCGGCGCGCTGTCCCTGGGCGTCCTCCCCGTCCTGCCCGTCTTGCTCGGTGACGGGCTTGCCTTCGGAGGAGGTGCTGTCGCGACCCTTGCCGTTCTTGACCCCGTTGCGGGGTGTGCTGCCTCCCAGCGCGACCGAGGCCTTCGCGGTCACCAAGTGGTAGAGGATCAGGAGCTGGACGAGGGCCAGTGACTCCGAGCGGCGCAGATCGCTTCCGATGGTGAACTCGCCCAGGCGCTCGGAGCGCAGATGGGTGGCAAAGTGAAGCTTCTCCCAGATCGCCTCCTCGATTTCCGCCCCCACCTTCGGGTCCATGTTGCCGGGCACGTCGAGACGGCGCTCGGAGCCATGCTCCTCGAGGGTGATGCCGCCGTCGCCGTCGCCGGTGAAGGGCGAGAGGTCGGGATGTGGCAGGCTGTCGCGGAGGATCACCTTGGCGTCCAGCGCCTCGGCATCCTCGTCGTCCTTCGGCGGCTGGAACGCGACCACCATGTCGGCGTGGCGCTCCTGCGGGCGGATGAACTCGGCGGAGTCGGGCTCGCGCTTGTCGAGCTCTGCCAGCACCTGATCGGTCGTGTAGCCCCGGCGCGTGGTATCGCGCTGGACCTTCCACTTGCGCCGGAGCTCCTCGGGGGGCGCCAGGTAGATGCGCACGTCGTAGGAATCGCGCAGAGACTCGGAGTAGTAGCCGAGCAGGCCCTCGACGATCGTGAAGGGCTTGGGGTCGACGTAGACCGGCGGCCCGAAGGTGCCGTCGGAGTGCACGTAGACCGGCTTGAGGATCGCCTGCCCGTCACGGAGGTGACGCAGGTGCTGGCCCATGATGTCCATGTAGTTGCAGTCGGGGTGCAGCGGGGTGATCCCGCGCTCGGCCCGCTGCTTTCGGTCGTAGCGGTGGTAGTCGTCTGTGGCCACCGCCGTGACCTGGTCCTCGCCCAGCAACCGAACCAATCCACGGGTGATCGTCGTCTTACCGGTCGCCGAGTCGCCGACGACGCCGAGGATGATGGGGCGCGGCAATGGATTCCTCCCTTGATGGCCAACACTCCGCCACGGGCGCGCGGCCCGGCGGTCCACCGATACTAAACGCGCTCTGATTCGAGGGCGCCCCTCCGTCTACTGTGCTGCACTGGCCTCGGGCTCCTTCTCCTCGGCCTCGTCGTCGGCCTTCGCGTCCGCGGCCGCGTTCTCGGAATCGTCGTCGTCGGGCGCTTCCTCCTCGGTGTCGCTGAACACCGAGCTCTGGCGGATGTCGTCGGCCTCGATCGTGACGAGATCGTCCTTGGAGAGCTTGTCACCCGATTCGAACAGGCGCATCGCCTGGCGCATCCGGGCGCGCTCGATGGCGTTGCGGATGCTTCGTCCGTGGGCGAAGCGGCGCTGCTCGCGCCGCCGCTTGATGTAGTCGCGCAGCGCGTCCTGCGCATCGTCGCTGAGCTGATAGCCCTGTCCCTCGACCATGATCTCTGCGATCTTCATCAGGTCGTCGGCGGAGTAGTCGGGGAACTCGATGTGGTGGGCCACCCGCGAGCCCATGCCGGGATTGGCGCCGAAGAACTCGTCCATGCGGTCCTTGTAGCCGGCCATCACCACGACGAGGTTCTGGCGCTCGGTCTCCATCACCTGCAGCAGGACCTCGATCGCCTCCTGCCCGTAGTCGCGCTCGTTTTCGGGACGGTGCAGGTAGTAGGCCTCGTCGATGAACAGGACCCCTCCTATCGCCTTCTTCACCGCCTCCTTGGTCTTCGGCGCCGTGTGGCCGACGTACTGACCCACCAGATCGTCGCGGGTCACCGTGACCAGCTGTCCCTTCTCGAGGTAGCCAAGGCGATGAAGGATGCTGGCGATGCGCAGGGCCACCGTGGTCTTGCCCGTCCCGGGGCTGCCCGTGAAGCTCATGTGCAGCGTGGGACGCTCGGAAGTGAGACCCATCTCCTCCCGCAACCGGTCGATCACCAGCAGCGCCGCGATCTCCCGAATCCGCCGTTTGACCGCCTGCAGCCCGACCAGATCGTGGTCCATCTCCTCGAGCACCTCGTTGATGCGCGAGTCGCGGACCACGCTCTGGACGTCGGCCTTGCCGTCGGAAACGGCGTCCTCGAAGTCCACCGAGTCGACAGCCGAGCCGCCATCCCCATCGGCTTGCTTGATGTCGCCGCTGAACTCCTCGGACCCCGAACGGCCCCCGGATGCCCTTGCCTCGTTCATCGCGCCGTCAGACTCCGGGTCGAGCCATTTGCCCGTCGTGTCCTTGCCCTGGAGCTTCTTGCTCCGTGGACTCACTAGGACTCGCCGATGCCCTCATCGCTCGCCGCCTCGGGGGTTTCATCGGACGAGGCGCCGTTCTGGTCGCGGATGGGCGAATCCTGTCCGGCAGTGCCCTCCTGCGTGGCACCTGGATCGCGCTCCGTGCCGAGGCCTCCGTCGTTGCCGTAGCGCCGCCCAGAGGGATCCTGGACCGTCGCATAGGGCTCAACGGTCCAGTTCATCGTGCGGTCGTGGGTCTCGGTACGCACGAGCCGGTAGCCAGGCTCCTCCTTGGGCCGGTTGACGATGAAGGAGAGCTTCGAGGTCTGCTTGCCCAGCCCGCTGTCGTAGGCGACCACCTTGATGTAGTGGTTCGGATACGTCCTGCGGCACTCGGCGATCTCCTTGATGAACTCGGCGCCGTCGCCCTCCTCGAGATCGAAGTCGGGCTGCTTCCACATCTCCCACAGGTAGTTGCGCGGATGCGGATCGTCCGTGTACTCGATCATGATCGCCCACTCGTTCTTGAGCGCATAGTTGAGCTGTGCCTCGATCTCCTCGTCCGTGAAGTCCGGGAGAAACGAGAACGTGCCTTGGGTGACTCTCATGGTTTTCCTATTCCTTTCGGCGCCCTAGCTGGACGTGGCGGTCGTGGTGGTGTCGGCGGTGTCGGTCGACTCGAAGTCGAACGTGATGTCCTTCCAGACCTCGAGCGCGGCATCGAGCTCGGGGCAGCCCTTCGCCGCCTCGCGCAGGATGTCCGGGCCCTCCGCGACGTAGTCCACGCCCTCGTTGCGAGCCTTGATCATCGCCTCGACGCCGACGCGGTTCGCCGTGGCCCCCGCGGCGATCCCCTGAGGATGGCCGATCGTGCCGCCGCCGAACTGCAGCACCGTGTCTTCGCCCAGGTAGTCCAGCAGCTGGTGCATCTGGCCGGCGTGGATGCCGCCGGATGCGACGGGGAAGACCGCGGCCAGCGACGCCCAGTCCTGATCGAAGTAGATCCCGGTCTCGGCATCCACCTCGTTGTAGCGCTCGCGGCACACGTTGTAGTAGCCCCGGATCATGCCGGGGTCGCCCTCGAGCTTGCCGACCACGGTGCCCGCGTGGATGTGATCCACCCCGAGCATCCGGCACCACTTGGCGATCACCCGGAAGCTCACGCCGTGCGTCTTCTGACGCGTGTAGGTGCCGTGACCCGCGCGGTGCAGGTGCAGGATCATGCCGTTGGCCCGCGCCCACTTCGACATCGAGGACATCGCGGTGTAGCCGACGGTCAGGTCCTGCATGATGATCACGCTGCCGAGCTCCTTGGCGAACTGCGCCCGCTCGTACATATCCTCCATCGTCGAGGCCGTGACGTTGAGGTAGTGGCCCTTGACCTCACCCGTGGCGGCCGACGCGCGCTGGACGGCCTCCATGGCATGCACGTAACGATCACGCCAGCGCATGAACGGCTGCGAGTTGATGTTCTCGTCGTCCTTGGTGAAGTCGAGGCCCCCGCGGAGCGCCTCGTAGACGACGCGCCCGTAGTTCTTGGCGGAGAGGCCGAGCTTCGGCTTCGTCGTCGCGCCGAGCAGCGGGCGCCCGAACTTGTCCAGGTATTCGCGCTCCATCACGATGCCATGGGGCGGCCCCGGGAACGTCTTGAGGTAGGCGACCGGGATCCGCATGTCCTCGAGGCGCAGCGCCTTGAGCGCCTTGAAGCCGAAGACGTTGCCGATGATCGACGAGGTCAGGTTCGCGATCGAGCCCTCCTCGAAGAGGTCGATGTCGTAGGCGATCTTCGCGATGAACTGCTTGGGCTCGGAGTTCTGTACCTCCTCGACCGAGTAGGCCTTGGCCTGATAGTGCTCGTGCGGCGTCAGCCGGTCGGTCCACACCACGGTCCAGGTCGCCGTGGAGGACTCCCCGGCCACGGCCGCGGCCGCCTCGATGGGGTCGACGCCCTCCTGGGGGGTGATCCGAAATGCACAGAGGACATCGGTCTCCTTGACCTCGTAGTCCTCGTTCCAATAGCCCATCTCCGCATACGGAGTAACCCCGGATGCCCAACGGTCCTTCTTGTCGCCGTTTCCGTTACCTGAAGCCATATTTCCTTCCCTCGCCTCGTATTGCCTGTTTGAGTCTTACCCTTTTGCCAGCAAAGAACTACTAAACATTCAGCTAAATAGATCGTTATAACTCTATGTGTTTATCCCCGCGCCGCGCGAATCACCGCATCCTCGTGCGCGCCGCTGCCAACCCCCTCCAGCTGGGCGATGCTGGCCACCCCATCTGAGACACCTGTCACGTAGGGCACCAGATCGAACACCGATTCACGAGCGCAGAAGGCGATGTCCTCCTCCTGCCCCGTCTCC
>JALYZC010000133.1 GCA_030945905.1 Actinomycetota bacterium | reverse complement strand
GACGTGGGTACCGGCACGCGCTCGGCTTGGAGGCGCGGCGCGAGGTCGCCCGAGCGGCGTAGCCGCGTGGGGCGAGTCTGCTCTCGAGGCGGGCTTCACCCGCGTTCTGGGGTTGCGCAGGTGTCCTTCGACATCTCGCTCGAGCTCGGTCGCGGTGAGAGGTCTTCCTTCCGACCGTTGGCTGCCGCTAGGCTGGTTGACGCTCGATGACCAGCTCGCGGGCGGGAGGGCTTGGCAGAGCGTCCAGAAGCTCATGCGGCAGGCGCTCGTGCGCGTTCCAGAACTCCAATCCCAGGACGCGCCCGCCGTCACGGTCCCGCTCAATCAACCCGGATTGCGCTCGCTCGACGCGAACCCGATCCTTGTCCCAGCCCTCGAGCCGGAGCCAGGCAATATCGGCGTCCCGATCATAGTGGCCGTCCATGAACCTCAGGCTACTCCTCGGACGAGAGGGTGACGACCCGCGCCGTGGCCTGGTCATCTGTGTCCGGCCAGTTGTAGACAACGATGAGCCTTCCCCGGCGTACCTGCCAGTCGCCGGCGCCGGGGTTCTGGCGTCTGGCGGGGTGCCGCTCGAAGACGACATCCGCGACGTCGGTGAAAGGGCACGTCGTACCGCGTGGCGCGCTCGGCGGACACGACGCGGGAGGGATCCTTCATCCCCCGAACCGTACGAGCAGTCCCGGCGGCTGAGGAGTAATCAGCGCTCCCGCTTCACGTATCCAAGCGAGAGTCGCGTAGCGATCCGGCAGGTGCTCGCATGGGACGATTCTGAGAAGTCGACTTTCCCGCTCGGACCCCGCGCGCTTCCGCCGGGCATTGCGGAAGTCACGCCCTTGCTGGGCCAGACGAGCGCGTGTCGTCCCGAGCGGGCACGCGGTGGACCGGCACGCGGGCGGTCGCATCTGGACGGAAGCGAGCGTCTCCCTTTCCGCGCAAAGGAGGGGCACGGCCTGGCACCGTAAATGCTCGTCGCAGTGCGAAAGCAGGGCCGGCAGCCCCATCCGGCTGAGAGCAGAAGCGAGGCCGCGACGCTCAAAGCAGGCAGAGTTCGACCTGTTCGTGGTCCGAGCGTCCGCCGCTGGCCGAGAGTGACTTATCGTTGGCGTTCGGAGAGGCTCAGCCAACGGTCCAATTCGTCTAGGACGGTTTCGATGGTGGGGTGCAGTTCGTCGGCGATGTCCTTTTGCGAGTGTCCTTCGTGGGTGCGCCGGCCGGCGTGGTTGAAGATGATCTGGAACACGCTGGCGATGGCGATTCCTTGGAGCTTGGCCACCTCTGCCGTGACGGGCGTGGTGTCGCTGATCGCGGCGGCGATGGCATCGGCTTGGCGATCGGTCATCTCTAGCAGTAAGCGGTGGACGGTCGGGCTCATGACGGCCAGGTAGCCCAGCTCGCCGCGCCAGATCTCGGGCGGAATTGTGGGGATCGTGTCCACTGAGGCGAGCAGGTATTCCCGGACTGCAGCGGCTGCGCTGACGCCGGGCGCGCGAACTCGGATTAGATCCACCAGTTGGTCTTGGACTTGCTGGTCGCGGTCGATGACCAGCCGTTCCTTGCTCGGGAAGTAGTTGTAGACGGTCTGTTCGGAGACCTCCGCTTCGCGGGCGACGTCGCTGACGGCGACGTGCTCGTACCCCCGGTCGGCGAATAACTGCGCCGCGACGTCAGCGATGAGCTGACGCGTGCGCGCTTTCTTGAGCTCTCGTAGTCCCTGACCGGCCATAGAAGACAGCCTAGTCGCTGGTGCAGGCAACTCTAATGCTATAGTCAACCCTAAGTTTGGTATCAGCCAACTGTTACGGAAGGTTTTTCCATGACAACTCATTGCCGGACCGAGTGATGTCGATGTCATCTCAGCCGAACGTCTCCAGCCCCGCCCGCCGCGCGTTCGTCGCGAGCCGCGATAACGCTCCGGCGTACTGGTTCTACGGGACGTATGGGTCGTCCTGGCCGACGTGCATCAGACCGGTGGTTCGTACACGGTCATGGAGCAATGGATGCGCGGCGGCATTGGTCCTGCTTCGCATGTCCACAACGTCGACGAGTGGTTCTTCGTCCTGGAGGGATCGATGGAGATGCAGGTCGACGACCGCGAACTGACGGGCAAAGCTGGGGATTCGATCTGGATCCCGCGGGGCACTGACCACGGGTTTACGACCACCGATGAGGGCGCTCACGTGCTCAACGGCTATGCGCCGGGCGGGGTCGAGCAGATCATCGTCGGCCTCGCTACGCCGGCAGCGCGCCGCGAGCTCCCGCCCGAGGACCTCGCGCTGCCAACCGAAGACGTTCTGACCCGCATGAACAACAACTACTGGTCGGCGTCCAGCGACTCCGGCTGGTCACAGATCGCCCCCCAACGCTGAGGGGAAAGTTGACGAAGGTTGCCGCTTTCAGACACCAAGGCGCTTTAGCGCCGAGAAAGGAGCCTCCATGGCTACTGACCCCCACGCCACTGACCGCGTCACTCACATCCTCGCACTCATGAAGCAAGGCGACGACGCGTTTAACCGCCCGTGACAAAGCCGCGATAGACGCGGCGCACCACCCCGAGATGGTCGCGCACCTCACCGGTAGCGCGGAGCCGATCCATGGCCGCGACGCGCACGCCGCGGCCATGGACGCGATGGTGCGAGCGTTCCCTGACGTCCACATCGACAACGATCCCTACCCCATCCAGTTCGGTCAGGGCGACTGGATGACCGTCGTCACCAAGGCCACGGGAACCCTCACCGGCGAGATGGCTCTGCCCGACGGGACAGCGATCCCTGGCACCGGCAAGTCCTTTGAGCTCACCTTTTCCACCACCGCGAAATGGGAAGGCGACCAGCTCATCGAGGAATACGTCTTCTGGGACTCAGCGCTCATGGCCCAGCAGATCGGCCTCGCCTAAACGCGAGGCCGTCAGCCAGCTCCCGGCGCTGAGATCCCGCGAGCCGGCCGGTCGGCCTTGGTCAGATAAGCAGCGAACGGGTGCCGGCTAGTACCGGTTTCCCGCATTGCCACCACCTCACCATCAAGGAGAACCGTTATGAATTCCGCCTCGGCCCCTGCCACTGTCCTCGACGAGGTCGCGACGTGGCCCGGCGTCAGTACCAAGATCACCCCCCGGGGTGCCACCGCAATCGAGTTCGAGGGCCACGAGATGGGTCATGTTCACCTGGACCGCGGCACGCTTGACCTTCCACTTCCCGACGACCGACGCCGACAGGTGTTAGACGCGGCGCGGGCGAAGGCTTGGTACTCCAACTGGGGAAGCAAGCCACTCGCCAACGCCGAAGACGCCAAAGACGGCATCTCATTGCTGCGCGAGAGCTACGACGAGCTGCGCGCCAACGATCTCAACCTTTCGCGCCCCGGAGCAGATGAGGAGACATCACGATGATCCTCATCACCACAGCCGGCAAGGTGGGCTCAGAGGCCGCAGAGGTGCTCCTCCAGCGAGACCAGCCTGTCCGGGTACTGGTCCGCGATCCGCAGAAGGCGACCGCGCTGGGGCAGGTGGGAGTCGAGGTCGTCGAGGGCGACCTCGACGACTCGGCGTCGATCGACGCGGCCATGCACGGGGTCACGTCCGTCGTGCTGGTCAGCCCAGCCGTTCCGGTTCAAGAGCTCAACGTGATCGACAGCGCCGCTCGTGCAGGCGTCGGTCACGTGGTGAAGATCACCAGCAAGGCCTCGGCAAAGTCGCCAATCGCTCGGCAGCGCGGGCAGGCCGAGATCGAAGCGGGGCTGATCGCCTCCGGGCTGAACTACACCCTGCTGCGCAACAACTTCTACATGCAGAACTTCCTCATGCTCGCCCCCACCATCGCTCAGACAGACAGTTTCGGCTCCTCCGCCGGTGCCGGGCAGGTCGGTTTCATCGATACACGCGATGTCGCAGCGGTGGCGTCGGAGATCGCTGCTGCACCCGCCGGGCACGCTCGCGCGACATACTCGCTCACGGGACCAGCGCTGCTCTCCTACGCTGACGTCGCGGCGACGCTCTCCACAGTCCTCGCGCGGCCGATCGCGTTCCACGAGCGCACCCTCGAGCAGGACGCACAGGAGATGATCGACGCCGGCGTTCCGGCCGTGATCGCGCAAATGAACGCCCACGCGGTCAGCCTGATCGCCGACGGCGATGCGGCCTGGCTGTCGCAGGACGTGCCCACCATTCTCAGGCGCCCGGCGCGCTCCTTTGAGCAGTTCGCTACCGACCACGCCACGGCGTTCAACGTGGGCGGATGACGATGGCGACCTACGCCATCACCGGAGCCTCGGGCCAGCTCGGACACCTCGCCGTCCACGAGCTGCTGGCCCGAGGCGTACCGACCTCTGACGTGGTCGCCATCGTGCGCACCTCCGCCAAGGCCGCCGATCTCGCCAAGCGAGGCGTCCAGATCCGCGACGCCGACTACGCCCATCCGCAGACGCTGAGCGCTGCGCTGGACGGGGTGGACCGGCTCCTGCTGATCTCAAGCAGCGAAGCAGGACAACGGGTCGCCCACCACACCAACGTCATCGAGGCGGCCAAGTCCGCGGGGACAGCCCGCATCGTGTACACGAGCATGCTCAACGCTGACGACACGACCAACCCGCTGGTCGGCGAGCATCAGGACACCGAGCGGGTGCTGCGCGCGGCGGGCGTGCCGTTCACTCTGCTGCGCAACGGCTGGTACACCGAGAACTACACCGACCAGCTCGACCAGTACCTCCAGAGTGGCGAGATCCTCGGCGTGGCCGGCAACGGCAGAATCTCAGCCGCCACCCGCCAGGACTACGCCTCCGCAGCCGCGGCCGCACTGCTCCAGGACGACGACGACAACCGGACCTACGAGCTCGGCGGCCCAGCTTTCGATCTCCACGAGCTCGCCCGGGTCATCAGCGAAGTCACCGGCACGACGGTCACCTACACCGACCTGTCCGTCGACGACTACGCCTCCCGCCTCGAGCGAGCCGGCCTCGACGAGGCGAGCGCGCGGTTCGTCGCCGCGCTGGACGCCTCGATCGCCAACGGGGAACTCGAAACCGCCAGCCAGGACCTCGAACAACTGCTCGGGCATGAGGTCACGCCCCTCGTCGACGCCATACGCGCAGCGCACGGCTGACTTGACCTGAACGAACCCCGACAGGAGGAGCTTCGATGACCCTCGCCGATGGCCTCGGACGACAGAAGATCGCTTTCATCAGGATTGCCGACCTCCCGTTTTAAACGGCAGCACGTCGACACGCGCCCGCGGGGCTCGGTTCGCGTGCAGGCGAGCGTGGCGCTGAGCTGCCCCATTCCTCGCTTCTAAACGCCCTTGAAAGGGAACCCCTGTCTCTACTCCTCGGACCCTGGCGCCTCTACCGGAGGATGCGCAGTACGCAGGACCCTTCCGTCCCGGCGCCTTAGCACCACGGTCGTCGGGTTGAGATTGGGCAGCGCTTGGGCGGTGGGAGCGACGTGGACGCTATGAAGGAAGGTTGCGAAGTTGGCTGTGACGGGCGCCTGGAGCGGCGGCTCCCCGGGGTAGAACGCTTCTATTGACGCGGCGTTGTCAGGAACGAGCGCTGAGAGCGAGACCAGTAGCTCTGAGGAGCGAGGGTCGGCTGACTGCAACGGGCTCTCCGACCAGGAGACCGCGAGCCCCGCGATGGCTTGCGCGGCCGCATAGCAGTGGGCACCTCCGCCGTTTTCGAAGTTGATCAGGCACAGCACCAGGACTCGGCGTGCATGGCGGGCCAGCCGGCGCTCTCGTGCCGGTCGGCTCGCCGGTAGGCGCGCGATACAGCGCCGGGAAGTCCTGACGTGCAGAAGCGCAGGCACCAAGAAGTAGGGGTAGCCGCCGGCGATGCGTCCAACGCGCCGGACGGAGGAGCTAAAGACGACGCGCAGGATCTGACCGCTGAGGCTGGAGTACGCATGCCGAGGGAGTCCGTCATGGGCCCGTCGTGGGCGACGAAGGACATCGAACGCGCGCAGGACACTCGCTGGCAGAGGCGCGTCGGAGCGCAACGGGGCGCCGCTGCCTATGTAGACGCGAACGCACGATCGAGCGAGGGACCGCGGAAAGTCGGTGGGCAAAGAAAGGCTTGTCGCATTGGCTGAGGGCCGAGTCCCGGAGGCTTTAGCCCCCTCACCTCACAAGAGCACGAGGCCGGTCGCCCAGATGAGCGCGACAAGGCCAAGCCTGACGATCCACCCGCCCACGCAAGCCATGATCCGGACAGCATGGCACCGAAGCCGCGACTCGGCCTGCGCCGACTCGTCCCATCGCTTTCCGCCTTGCGCGAGAAGCAAGCGTCCCCATTGGTGCCGCCGCGCCGCCTCCTCTGGACGAGGAGTAAGAGCATGGCCGGTGAGGCACTCGTTTTATCGCTCGGCGCGACGAGCGGGCGCCTGCGCCGGGGCGGTTGGCCGAGTTGCGGGTGTCCGGTGGAGCGCGGCTAGGCTTCTGGGGTGCACTTCGTTGGCGCTGTCAAGCTTGCGGCGGTGTCGGCCTGGGTTGCTCTGGAAGTGCTCGCTGTGTTGGGAGTGGTCTGGACTGGCTCTGCGCTTGACAACGTCTTCTTCTACGCGACCTTTGGTTTGCCCCTGATCATCGGGTTTTTGATCGGGCGCTGGAGAGCGCTTCTGCTTGTGACGGTGCCAGGCTTCATTTGGCTGCTCGCGGGTCTCCTGGAGGGAAGCCACATCCAGTTCCTTGCGATTATCGGAGTCCACGTAGAGCCAGCCATCCTTTATGGGCCGTTTCTGGCGCTCGGCATCCTCCTGCACAAGCTCCACGGAAGAGCGGCCTGCGCCCCTCGGTGGCCGATCAGCGTTCATCCAGGCGCCTAGCCAAGCCGGTGGGGGTTGGTAGCTGGCCCTCTGCTGTCTTGCTACCTGGGTGTCGGTCGCCACGCAGGGTTGGCATACCATGTGTCGAGCTTGGGGTCGGCGCGGATGACACGGCGCCTTCCGCTCGCTTGGGGGATCGCCCATGCGCCTGTTGCCTGGGCGTTGTCGGTCACCTCGCCGCGTTGGTAGGCGATGACGTGGCCGGTGGGCGACCAGGACGGCGCGTCCTCGTTGATGTCGCGCGTGAACGTCAGGCGGTGTGGCTGCGTTCCGTCGGTCCGGGCCACATAGAGTTCGCTGGCCCGTGAGACGCTGTCGCCGTAGCTCAGCGACCCGTTGTGATCGCGTGTCGAGGAGAATGCGAGCGAGTGCCCGTCTGGTGAGAACGCCGGCTCGGCGGCGTCAGCCAATAGCTCGCTCGCCGGGCCGCCGCTGCTCGCTAGCTCGAAGATTGCGGTGGGCTCGCCCACGCCGGCAGGGTTGCTTTGCGAAACCTGGCGCGTGAACGCGAGCCGCGTGGCATGCGCGGTAAAGCTTCCTGCCACGTCCCGTTGGCCCTGCACCTCCGGCTCGAGCGGGCGCATCCCTGAGCCGTTTGGCTTGATCGCCCAGAGCGTCGCGGTGAAGACCAGGCGATCGTGCAGACGATCCACGCGCGGAGGACGAGCGCGTGAGAAAACGATCTCATCCCCGCGCGGCGACCACACCGGCGCTCCCGCCCTGCGAAGACGCGTGAGGCGACGCAGTCGGCGACCATCAGCGCGGATGACGAAGAGATCCCTGAGATCTAACCGGTCACTGTCTGCACCGGGGTGGCGAGCCACGTCAGCTTCGAAGACCAGCCACCGGCCATCGGGCGACCACGACGCCCGTGCGAACAGCTGCGGGCGTACCGAGTGCCTCAGCGAGTCCCCGGCCAGGACACGGACCGTGCGACCCCGGCCATCTAGGAGCAGCAAGTCATAGAGCGGGGGATTAACGGCCGGCGGCGGACGCGACATCGTTCGCCATACCACCAGCCGGGCGCTAGCGGAAACGACGGGCGCTCGGCGATCAATAGGCGACCGATCATGGGAAGCGCCACCCCGCGCGACCACCACGCCAAAGCCAACCACCGACACAAAAACCATCAAAGAGACCAAACGTCCGGTGCGCACTCCCTGACTCTCGCACGCGGCGCAAGCGGGTGCACCCGGGTTTGAGCGGGTGTCGATTCGCGCCATCTCGGAGGTTGCTCACGCTTTCGCGTGCAAGGAGGCGTCTTAGCCGGGTTAGTGCGCACGCCTGGTAGGACGAGGAGGAGCTGTCTCGGCGGGCGGCCAGCTCGCTATCGCTCGCCTCAAAAGGAGAAGCCTGGAGCGCTCCCGTTGATCTGATCGTAGATAGCGTCGATGACGGTGCTGCGGCGGCGGTGTGCGTGATGGATGTCGAGCGCACCAACACGCAGCAGGTCGGCGGCCCGCCGGACTTGCACGCGAGGCAGCGACGCGCAGCTATCGGATGCTCGCCGGGCCTGCGCCCGGCCGATGCCTATCGGATGAGCTGATCGCCGAGCGTCGCCAAGACGCCCGCCGCGAGGACGCCGCCGCGGGTAGCGTCACCTACGCGGCGTGAGCGACGGCCCCGCGGGCGGGGCCGCTCGTGAGGTCGGCCCGGTATGTGAGCTGAACCGTTCTTCACCACCTTTCCACAGGCAGGTCACGGGCCGGTTACACAGCGCGCCCCGCGAACGGCGAGAACTGTGGTCGTCCGGTTCCCACCAGAGGAGACCCGCCTTGAGACGCTCCCTGCCGTCGGTCCTGCT
>JALYZC010000105.1 GCA_030945905.1 Actinomycetota bacterium | reverse complement strand
CGCGTCGCGCACAAGCTCGACGAGCTCGGCGTGGCGCTGATCGAAGCGGGCTTTCCGGCATCCAATCCCAAGGAGCGTGAGCTGTTCGAGCTGCTCGCCGCCGAGCGTTTCTCCGACGCACAGATCGTCGCCTTCGGGATGACGCGGAGGCGCGACATGCGCGCGGAGGCGGACCCCGGCCTGATCGTCCTCGCTGAGTCCTTCGTACCGGTCTGCACGCTGGTCGGCAAGACCTGGACCCTGCACCTGGAGAAGGTCGTGCGAGTCGACCGCGCGGAGAACCTGCGGATGATCGAGCAGTCGGTGGCCTTCCTGCGCGGCGAGGGCAAACGCGTGATCTACGATGCTGAGCACTTCTTTGACGGCTGGCGCGAGGACCGCGCCTATGCGCTGGACTGCCTGCGCGCGGCGGCCGTCGCAGGGGCCGACACCGTGGTTTTGTGCGACACCAACGGCTCCTCGCTGCCCTCACAGGTGGCGGCGGCTACGCTCGACGTTGTGGCGGCGCTCGACGGCGCCACAATGGTCGGTATCCACTGCCACGACGACGCTGGCTGCGGGGTTGCTAACTCGCTTGCGGCGATCGATGCCGGCGCCCGCCAGGTCCAGGGCACGATCAACGGTTGCGGCGAGCGCACCGGCAACGCGAACCTGATCTCGATCATTGCGAACCTGGAACTCAAACTCGACCGCCGTTGCCTGCCCGCCGGTCGGCTCGAGCGGTTGACACAGACAGCACATTTCGTGGACGAGCTGTTGAACTTTGCTCCCAACCCCAACCAGCCGTACGTGGGGCGCAACGCGTTCGCCCACAAGGGCGGACTGCACGTTGCCGGCGTGCGTGCCGACGCACGGACCTTCGAGCACATCGATCCGGCGCTGGTCGGCAACGCGCGCGAAATGCTCGTCTCCGAGCTGGCGGGGCGGGCGACGATGCAGGAGAAGGCGGCCGGCGCTGGCGTTGCGATCGACCTGGCGACCGCCGAGCGGGCAATCGAGCGGGTCAAGCAGATGGAGCACGACGGCTATCAGTTCGAGGCTGCTGACGCCTCACTCGAGCTGCTGCTGCGCAAGGAAGCAGGCGTCTACGAGCCGCTGTTTCGCCTCGAGTCCTGGCGTGTCGTGGTCGAGCAGCGAGCCGACGGAAAGGTCGAGACGGAGGCGACGATCAAGATCTTCTCCGGCGGCGAGCGCTACATCCGCACGGCGGAGGGAGGCGGCCCGGTCCACGCACTGGACGCCGCGCTGCGTGACGCGCTGGGCGACATCCACCCGCATCTGAGGGATATCGATCTCGTCAACTTCAAGGTCCGCATCGTCGACGAGGCCCGCGGAACGGCTGCTGTCACAAGAGTCCTGATCGACGCGTCCGACGGGATCGACGTGTGGGGCACGATCGGCGTCTCGGAGAACCTGATCGCCGCGTCCTGGGAGGCGCTCGTGGACTCGCTGGAGTACGGCACGCAGGGCGCTCGCGAGGAGGCCGGTCGGGCCACCCGCGAGCAGCCTCGCTCAGCCCGACCGTGAGCGACGAGCCGATCCCGCTGGCGCGTCCCGTACTCGGGCTCGCCGAGGAGCAGGCCGTGCTGGAGGTGCTGCGATCGGGCCGACTCTCGCTCGGGCCGCGCGTCGCGGACTTCGAGCGGGGGTTTGCTTCCTGGGTGGGCGCGCCCGTGGCCAGCGCGGTCTCCAGCGGCACCGCCGGGCTGCACCTCGCGCTGCGCGCCGTCGGGGTGACCGCCGGGGACGAGGTGGTGACATCGCCGTTCTCGTTCGTCGCGTCGGCCAACGCCATCGTGTACGAGCGGGCGCGGCCCGTGTTCGTGGACATCGACCGGGTGACGCTCAACCTGGATCCAGCCGCGGCGGCCGCGGCGGTGACCGAGCGCACGAGCGCCCTCCTGCCCGTCCACATCTTCGGCTATCCGGCCGACGTTCCGGCGCTGGAGTCGCTGGGGCGCCCGATCGTCGAGGACGCCTGCGAGGCGCTCGGCGCGGTTCACGCAGATGGTTCACGCGTCGGTGCTCGAGGACATCCCGCCGTGTTCGGCTTCTACGCCAACAAGCAGCTGACCACGGGGGAGGGGGGGATGGTGACGATGGCCGACCCGGCGCTCAAGGAGCGCATCGACTCCGAGCGCAACCAGGGCCGCGCCCCCGACATGGACTGGCTCGACCACGACCGGCTGGGGTTCAACTACCGCCTGTCGGACCTGGCCTGCGCGCTCGGACTCGCTCAGCTCACGCGGCTCGACGAGCTGCTCGCCGCCCGCGCTCGCGTGGCCGAGCTCTACCGCCGGGCCCTCGAGGGCATGGAGGGCCTCGAGCTTCCCTGCCCTGACGCGGGGGGTGACCGTCGCGGATGGTTCGTGTTCGTGGTCCAGTTGCCGCATCGGGTCGGCCGGGACGCGACGATACGCGCCCTGGCAGCGCACGGTGTGGCCAGCAAGCCCTACCTGCCGGCGATCCACCTCATGTCGTTCTACCGGGAGCACTTCGGTCATCGCGAGGGCGAGTTTCCGGTCTGCGAGGACGTGGCCGCCCGCTCCATCGCCCTCCCGTTCTTCCCCGATCTCGACGAGGGTCGCATTGCGCGGGTGGCCGACGCGTTGCGGGTGGCCATTGCGGCGCAAGTGCGCCCGTAGACTCCGCCCGCGATGTCGCGTTTCGGCGAGCCTCAGGACCCGGCCTTCGCGAGGCTCAACGCCTCGATCGCCTTCGATTGGCGGCTGGGCCCCTACGACGTCGCCCAGTCGCGAGCGCACGCGGCGATGCTGGCCGCCTGCGGCATCATCGCGCCCGAGGATCGCGACGAGCTCCTCCGGGCTCTGGATGCGGTCGAGCGGGAGCTCGAGGGCGGCCGGCTCGTCTTCGAGCCCGACGACGAAGACATCCACATGGCGATCGAGCGGCGGGTGACCGAGCTCGCCGGTCCGGTCGGCGGCAAGCTGCACACGGCGCGCTCGCGAAATGACCAGGTGGCCACCGACGTGGCCATGTTCGTTCGCGCCCACGCGGTTGCCACGGCGCAGGAGATCCAGGAGCTCATGACGGTGCTCGTCGACCTCGCCGAGCGCCACCTCGACTGGGCGATGCCCGGCTACACCCATCTGCAGCGGGCTCAGCCCGTGTATCTCTCTCACCACCTGCTCGCCTACTTCTGGATGTTCGCCCGAGATCGCGAGCGGATGGCCTTTGCCGCCGGCCAGGCCGACCAGCTGCCGCTGGGCGCCGGAGCCCTCGCCGGGGTCAACTTCGACACCGACCGCGGTGCGCTCGCGGAATCCCTCGGCTTTGCCGGCGTCGTCCCGAACTCCATCGACGCCGTCTCCAACCGCGACTTCGCGCTGGATTTCCTCTCCGCCGCCGCGACCTGCGCCACCCACCTCTCGCGACTCGGGGCCGAGATCGTGCTGTGGTCCAGCGAGGAGTTCGGCTTCTGCGAGCTTCCGGACGCCTTCGCGTCGGGCTCGTCGATCATGCCCCAGAAGAAGAACCCTGACGCCGCCGAGCTGCTGCGAGCCAAGGCGCCGCGCATCGCGGGGCACCTTCTCGCGCTGCACGGGGTTCTGCACGGGCTGCCCCTCACCTACAACAAGGACATGCAGGAGGACAAGGAGCACCTGTTCGACACCACCGACAGCCTCGACCTGTGCCTGGCCGCGGCGCGAGGGATGCTCGGCGGCATCCGCTTCTCGCGGGAGCGCCTTGCCGCGGCCGCCTCCGACGAGCTCCTGGCCGCCACCGATGTCGCCGATCTGCTGGTGGCGCGGGGCGTGCCCTTTCGGGAATCACACGGCGTCGTGGCGGGCCTGGTGCGCAGCGCGTTGGAGCAAGGTAAGCCGCTGTCGGCGCTCACCCGCGACGAGCTGCGCGAGCACTCCGGTTCGCTCGACGAGGGGTTCTACGAGGTGCTGGCCTCCGAGAGCTGGCTCGAGTCCAAGCGTTCGGAGGGCGGAACGGCGCTGCCCCGGGTCCGGGAGCAGCTCGCCCGCGCCCGGGCGCTCGTCGATGAAACCAGGGCATGAGGCGTTCGTTCTACGAGCGCCCCGTGCTCGAGGTCGCGCGCGAGCTGGTGGGGTGCACCGTCGTGTACGGCGACGCCGCCGGGGTGATCGTCGAGACCGAGGCCTACCACGACTCCGAGCCCGCCTGCCACGCCCACGTGGGGCGAACCGCACGGACGGAGACCCTGTTCGGCGCACCGGGCTGCGCGTACGTGTACCGGTCCTACGGCGTTCACGCGCTGCTCAACGCGGTCTGCGAGGGCGAGGGAATCGGCGCCGCGGTACTGATCCGCGCGCTGGAACCGATCGCGGGCGTCGAGGGCATGCGTATCCGCAGGGGCGTGGATCGCATCGAGGACCTGTGTTCGGGTCCCGGCAAGCTCACGCAGGCTCTGGGGATCGGCCTCGAGCTCAACCGATCCGATCTCGTGCACGGATCGATCCAGGTGCGTCAGGCCGCGGGTGGGTGGCGGCAGCCGGCACTGGTCGTCACACCGCGCGTTGGCATCACCAAGGCGGCCGAGCTTCCGTGGCGATTCTGCGCGGCCGGCAGCAGGTTCGTCTCGCGGCCTCGCCCGCAGGGGCGACGTTCGCGGGCTGCCTGAGCGCCTAGGGCGATCCTCCGCTGCCGGGCGCGGCGGCACCCCCGCTGTCGCCGGGCCCGGACGGGGCGGCCGGCGCCGGAGACGCACCACCCCCGCCACCACTATCGCCCGATCCTCCGCCGCTGGGCCCGCCGGTCGAGCCGCCGCCGCCTGAGGGGGACGGCGCGGAGGACTTGTCCGGCGCGGCGGGAGCGCGGCTCGCGGGCGCCTCGCCGGTGGAGGTCGAGCCGGATGAATCCGAGGACGACCCTGTCGAGGTCCGATCGGGATGGGCGAGGGCGTCGCGCTGGGACTTCTCGTCGGCCTTCTTGCTCGCGCGCTGGCTGTCGATGTCGCGCGCGGAGGTCATGAAGTCGTGCCAGATCTCGGCGGGAAAGGTCTTACCGGTCACGGGGTCGCCGCCGAACTCGGTGAGCATGGGCTTGAGGCGCTCTGGATAGCCGACCCAGACCGCGACCGTGTACTTGTGGGTGTAGCCGACGAACCATGCGTCGCCGGAGTTCTCGGTGGTTCCCGTCTTGCCGGCCTCGAAGCCTCCGATGGCCGCCGAGGTCCCGGTGCCGTTGGTCATCACGCCCGAGAGCATCTGCGTCTCGGTCTGCGCGATGTCCTTGGGGAGCACGCGCTTCTTCTGCGGCTGGTTCGTGGCGATCACGTGGTCCTGGTGGTCGCGCACCTCGTGGATTCCGATGGGGCCGTCGTGCTCGGCCCCCAGCGCTGGGTTTACGACCTTGTTGCCGTCCTGGGAGAGCGTCTCGTAGGCGTGGGCCATGTCGAGCGGCGTGACCCCCTCTTTCAGTCCACCCAGGGTCATCGCGTAGTTTCGGGAGATCGGTGTGCGGATCCCCAACCGATGGGCGGTGCGCGCGACGTTGTTCGTCCCGGTCTTGATGCCGACCTCGGCGAACACCGAGTTGTCGGACTGGGCGATGGCGTCGGTCAGCGAGCGCGAACCCACGTACTCGCCCTCGTAGTTGTTGACCTGGAAGACCTCGCCGTTTCCGTGCGGCACGGGGAACTCCTTGCGCTGCGAAGCCCAGACGGAATCGGGCGAGATGCCCTTCTTCAGTGCCGCGGCGAGGACGAAGGCCTTGAACGAGGATCCAGGCTGGCGCTGGCCCTGGGTGGCGAGATTGAACGGCGACTTGCGGAAATCGCGTCCGCCCACCATCGCGCGGACTTCGCCGGTCTTGTTGTCGATCGCCACCAGCGACGCAGTGGGGCCGCTGGGGTCGCTGAACCGGCTCTGCACGGCACCCACCGCCGCGCGCTGGAGGTCGAGGTCGAGCGTCGTCTTGATCTTGAGCCCGCCGATGAACGCCCCCCCGTGGAAATGATCGACCACCTGCTGGCGCACCCAGCTGACGAAGTAACCGGCGCTCGGCTCGGTGACCGACTCGGTGGGCGGCTGGATGGTGTCCTTCGTGGGTAGGGCGAGGTGCGAGTCCTGCGCGAACTCCGAGCGGGTGATGTACCCCTGGGCGAGCATCTTCTGCAACACGAAGTTCCGGCGCTGGGTCGTGGCCTGCGGGTGGACGACGGGGTCATACCCGACGGGCGACGCGACCATGCCCGCCAGCAGCGCGCCCTGGCCAGGGGTGAGCTGGCTCGCGCAATGGTCGTCAGGGTTCACACCGCAATTGAGCTCGCGCCCGAAGTACACGCGGGCTGCCGACTCGATCCCGTAGGCCCCGTTGCCGAAGTACACCGCGTTGAGGTACTCGGTGAGGATCTTTCGCTTGGTCCACTTGCGCGTGAGGTGATAGGCCAGGGCTGCCTCGCGCAGCTTCTCGAAGATCGTGCGGTTGTTCTGGGCCTGCAACTGGTTCTTGACGAACTGCTGGGTGATGGTCGAGCCCCCCTGCACACCGCCGCCGCCCTTCACGTCGGCCACGAGCGCACGCCCCATCCCGCGAACGTCGATCCCCTGATTCTCGTAGAAGCGCTGATCCTCGACGGACACGATGGCGTGCTGCATGGCCGCCGAGATCTGGCTCGCACTCGCCAGGATGTGGTTCTTGTTGTCCGCGAGGATGGCGAGCGGACGACCCTGGTAGTCGAGCAGCGTCGACTTGCGCGCGCCCTTGAACTCTCGCTTGTTCTCGAGTTGAGGCAGGTCGGAGGCGACGGCCATCATCATGCCGAACACCGTCGAGATCACGGCGAGCATCGCCAGGGGCACGAAGATCAGCGCGAGCCGAACGCGGTTCACACGCGGGCGCCGTGGCCGCCCAGCGTCGTCCGTCGGGGGCCCGCCCGCCATGTCGGGAAAGGGAATCGCCGCCATCGACTCGGACTCGTCGCCCTCCGGGGGGATGTCGATGCGATCGTCGCTCATGCCTGAGGGCGCCGTGAAGCGACCGGGCTGCGAGAGGCTTGCAGCGGCGGCGCAAGGTGGCAGGGCCGATGCCGGCTACCGCGGCGGGAGTTTAGCATTGGGCCGGATGGCCACTCCGGGGACCCGCTACGCCGATGCGGCCACCGCCTTGGCCCGCGGGGCAGTCGACTCCCTGCCCGAGCGAGCGCTTGCCGACAAGCTCGCGCAGGCCGAGCGCGAGGGCAGGCCGCTACGCGTCAAGCTCGGCATCGACCCAGCCGCTCCCGACATCCACCTCGGGCACGTCGTCGTGCTCCAGCACCTGCGTGAATTCCAGGATGCGGGCCACCGGGTGGTCCTGATCATCGGCGACTACACGGCCCGCGTGGGTGACCCGAGCGGGCGCTCGGCTACGCGCCCGGTGCTCTCGGGAGACGAGATCGACGCCAATGCGGCCACCTACCAGGACCAGGCGTTCCTGGTCCTGGACTCCGACCCCGCGAAGGTCGAGGTCCGACGTAACAGCGAATGGCTGAACGTCGGCGCCGAGGAGCTGTTCGCCCTGGCGCGCACCGCAACCGTCGCGCAGTTGCTCGAGCGTGACGATTTCGCCAAGCGATACGCGTCGGGTGTGCCGATCTCGGTGCTCGAGCTCCTGTACCCGCTGCTGCAGGGCTATGACTCGGTGGCCGTGGACGCCGATGTGGAGCTCGGCGGCACAGACCAGAAGTTCAACCTCCTGCTTGGCCGCGATATCCAGCGCGCGTACGGCAAGCCCGAGCAGGCGGTCTTGACGTTCCCGATCCTGCCGGGCATCGACGGCGAGCGGAAGATGTCAAAGAGCTTGCGCAACTACATCGGTGTCGCCGAGCCCGCCGAGGAGATCTATGGCAAGACGCTGCGCATTCCCGACTCGGTGCTTCCCACATACCAGGCCCTGCTGCTCGGGCACGACGAGGGCCCACCGGGCCTCGGCGCGCGCGACGCCAAGCGTGCCCTCGCCAGAAGCCTCGTCGCCCGCTTTCACGGTGCAGGCGCTGCCCTCCGCGCGGAGGAGGCCTTCGATCGCGTCCACATCGAGCACCGGCCCCCCGACGACGTGCCGGACGCGGTGTTCGTGCCCGAAAACGGAGCCGCTCATCTGCCCGCGGTGATGGAGGCGGTCTTCGGCCTCTCCCGATCGGAGGCCCGGCGTCTGCTGGCGCAGGGGGGCGTTCGACTCGACGGAGCCAGGCTGGGAGCACAGGACCAGGACCTGCCGGCCGAGCGACTTGACGGGGCGATCCTCCAGGTCGGAAAGCGGCGCTTTCGCCGGCTGCGCGAAGGCTGAGCTCAGCCATGGCGGTCCACAGCGCGCTTCTTCGCTTCGCCACGGAGGGCAACGGCCACATCGTCGACCTCAGCGCAGGCGTGGCCAACGTGGTGCAGGCGGCCGGCGCGAGCGAAGCGGTCGCCTGCGTCTCGGCGCGGGGATCGACGGCCGCCGTCACGACGATGGAGTACGAGCCCGGCGGTGTGCGCGACCTCACCGAGGCCCTGGAGCGCCTGATCCCGGCCGAAGGGGCCTATGCCCACAATCGGCTCAACCACGACACCAACGCCCACGCCCACATGCGAGCGGCGATCGTGGGCGCTTCGGAGACGATTCCGGTCATCGATGGGCGCCTTGCCCTCGGAACCTGGCAGCAGGTCGTCCTGCTGGACTTCGATGACCGGCCGCGCGAGCGCACCGTCCACGTGCAGGTCGTGTGGTGACCTTCGCGACCTGAGACCGCCTGTGCCCCAGGCTCGAGGCGCGCTATACTGACCGGCCCGTTCCGGAGCGCCCTTTTGGGGGCTGCCCGGAGCACGTGGATCCAGGAGGGACACACCCTCTGCAGAGCACGGCGGTCTTTGAAAACTCGACAGCATGCGCGCTCCGTGATCGAAAAGCTCGATCGTGGTGCGCGTCCAGGTTCGAAACCGCCGCCGCATACGCGTACACGCGCGCATTCGGCGGTGGCCAGAAGATCGAGTAGTACCCCGTCTGCATCCCGAGCGCCCGCACGTGTACCTGGGCGCTCCTTGCGTGGATGTCGACGACTCTTCGTACGTAGTTCTTCACGGAGAGTTTGATCCTGGCTCAGGACGAACGCTGGCGGCGTGCTTAACACATGCAAGTGGAGCGACGAACCAGGCTTCGGCCTGGGGCAGAGCCGCGAACGGGTGAGTAACACGTG
>JALYZC010000072.1 GCA_030945905.1 Actinomycetota bacterium | reverse complement strand
GCGTGAACCTCGGCTACCCGGTCGGCCATGTGTCCGTGGCCACCTTAGCGCAGGCCCGACGCCCCTCGGGGGGCTGGTGGTTAGATCTGCTCCACGTCGGCGCGACCGCTCCAGCGGGTCATGAACTCATCGGACTCCATCTGAGCCAGGTCTCCCTTGAGCTGCCGGGCCAGCCTGCGCGCGGCGGTCGGCGTGCAGTCCCAGAACAGCTCGACCTCTCCGGACTCGACGCCCACCACCTCGACGTGGTCGACGCGCTCGGGAGCGGCCAGGAAGGGCGGCGCGGCGCCGCTGCGGGTCACGATCACCCGATAGGCGCGGTTCGCCTTCACGTCGGGTTCGCCTCCGCCAGCATGGCCGCCGCCGCTTCCAGGCCCGCGTCGCCGTGGACGACGTCGTGCCCCACCCGCACCGCGGGCACCTCGCGCACTCCGGCCTGTGCCGCGTGCGCCGTGGCGCGCTCGAGACCCTCGCGGACCGATCGCAGACCCGCCGCCTTCAGTACGGCTGCGGGGTGCATCTCACACGCCGCTGCGGCGATCACCACGTTGTCGGGCTGGGCGAGATCACGCCCGGCGGCGTAGGCCTGACGGAACGCAGCCAGCGAGAAGGCCACGACGCGTCCGATCGACTTGGCGTAGGCGGCGACGCGCAATGCGAGGTCACTGTCGGCGGGCCATCCGGGCGGCCAGTGCAGCGGCTGCATTCCTCGTGCGGCGGCCGTGCGCTCGATCTCCGTCATATGGACTTCGCGCTCCTGGGCGCAGCGGAAGGCCGGAGCTCCGCCACCGGGCAGCCCGGCGCCGCGCACCGGCTGCCATTCGGGCACCAACCCGAGCGTTTCGACGACGCGCTCGGCGGCCAGGTAGGCCTCCGGGCTGGCGAAGTCGTAGTAGAAGACCGGCTGGTCGGTGGCTGGCACGAGCTGGCCGGCCACGCCCGGAAAGCTCACCACGAGGGGAGCAGCCCCGAGCCCGTCGCTCATCCGTGGATCAGCCAGCCGGCGGCGGCGCGCGCCGCCTCCATGACCGCCTCGGACAGGGTCGGGTGCCCGTGGATCATGTGGGCGACCTCGCTGAAGCCCCCCTCCATCAGCCGCACGTTGACCAGCTCCTGGATGAGCTCCGTGGCCTTGGACCCCACGATGTGGGCGCCGAGCAGCTCGCCGTACTTGCGCTCGCCCACGATCTTGACCATGCCCTGCCGGTCGCCGTAGACGGCGCCGGCCCCCACCGCCCCGAAGGGCACCCTGCCGATGACCACGTCGTGGCCACGCTCGCGCGCCTGGTCCTCGGTGAGGCCGAAGGAGGCGACGTTCGGGGTGCAGAACGTCGCGCGCGGTATGTCCTCATAGATCAGGGGATGGGTCTCCAGGCCGGCGGCGGCCTCGACGGCGATGATCCCCTCGTCGGAGGCCTTGTGGGCCAGCGCCGGGCCAGGCACCAGGTCGCCGATCGCGTACACGCCCGGTCGGGAGGTGCGCATGTTCTCGTCGACCTTGACCTGACCGCTGTCATGGACGTCGACGCCCGCGACATCGAGGCCCAATGCCTCGACATCGGCGCCGCGCCCGGCGGCGATGGCCAGGTAGTCGACCTCGGCGGACTCCTCGCCGTAGCTGAACCTCACCCGGCGATCGTCGGCTTCCACATCCCTCACCTGCGTGTCGGTCAGGACGGTGATGTTCTGCTTGGCCAGCCCCCGGCCGACCGCCTTTGACACCTCGGCGTCCTCGGTGGGCAGCACGCGATCAAGCGCCTCGAGCAGGAGCACCTCGGTGCCCAGGCGGCCGTAGGCGGAGGCGATCTCCGCCCCCGACGCACCGGCCCCCACCACCGCGAGCGTGCCCGGCAGCTCGTCGAGCAGCCAGGCGCCGGCGGTCTCCAGCACTCGCCCACGGAACTGCGTCCCGGGAATGGGCCTGGCCACCGACCCGGTGGCGAGGACCACCGTCGCCGCCTCGATCTCCTGACCGTCGAAGTCCCCTCCCACCTTGACCGCCCCTTCGGAGGTGAGCGCGCCGTGGCCGCGCACGACCTCGATGGCGTTCTTGCGAAACAGGCTGGACACCCCGCCGGTCAGCGTGGTCACCACCTTCTGGCGGCGCTTGGCCACCGCGGTGAAGTCCACCGTACGCCCCGCAACCTCGATCCCGTAGTCGCCGGCCTCGTCGATCTCCGACAGCACGTCGGCGACGCGCAGCACCGCCTTGGCCGGGATGCAGGCGTAGTTGAGGCAGCGGCCGCCGACCACGTCGTCGCGCTCGACCACCGCCGTCCTCATCCCCAGCTGTGCAGCGCGAATGGCGGCGACGTAGCCGCCCGGGCCCGAGCCGATCACGACGCAGTCATAGGAGGCCTCGACCATGGCGGTCAGCCTATAGCCCGGTCTCAGCCTGCGATCAGCGGCTGCAGACCCGCGACGATCTTGTCGGTCAGCGGCTGAGCCCGCTCGGCGACGTAGTCGTAGCCCACGTAGACGCCGTAGCCATCCGCGATCAGGCGGTCTCCGACGTGCATGCGAAACGCGGTCCGAAAGCTCGAGCGCTGCAGCTCGGCCGGGCGGATCTGCGTTCGGACCTCATCGTCGTAGTAGGCAGGCGAACGATAGGCGATGCTCGTCTCGGCGAGGACGACCGGGAACTCGGCCGGATCCGTGGGATCGTGCTCGGGAAACACCTCCCGCATGAAGGCGATTCGCGCGGACTCGAAGAAGCGCACGAAGGCGACGTTGTTCAAGTGGCGCATGGAGTCCACGTCGGCGTAGCGCACGCGGTCGGTATGGACGAAGGGCCAGTCGCTCATGTTCGGGAAGGGCGTGCGGGCGTCTGGATCCGCGCCATCGCCCGGATCAGCTTGTAGAAGAGCGCGCCGGAAGGGATCGCGGTACCCAGGCACAGGGCGACGGCGGCGAGGTTCGACGCCACGACCAGAAACAGGGTCGAATAGACCACGATCAGGCCCAGCAGCACCTCGAAGCCGAGCACGGCCCAGTAACGCGCCTTCCACAGGCCGGCCGCGGCGGTCACGAGCAGGACCTCGAAGACGATCAGGCTCGCGAGCGGAGCGCCTCCGCTCTTGACGCGGTAGCCCCCGGCGAACAGCGCCAGGTTGACAATGGCGAGGCTGACCGCCACGACCGCGGCCACGGTCACCGCCGGGGGCCGCTCGCCGGGGGCGAGCGGCTCGAGTTGCGCGCGCGCCTTTGCGTTGCGGATCTCGGAGCGGGCGGATCCGGGCGGGGTCTGCGCCTGCATGGATGGGGCGTGCGCAGAGGTGGCCGAGGCGGCTCGGCGCTTGCGGCTACGCGGCGCCAACGCGCACCTCCCGGTGCTCGAGCCCGGTCAGCAGCGCCCGCGCGGCCTCGGCGGGGTCCTGCGCCCCGGTGATGGCACGGACGACGACGACGCGGCGGGCGCCCGCCGCGGCGACCGCAGGGACATTGGTCGGGTCGATCCCCCCGATGGCAAACCACGGGAGCGCCACGTGCGCGGCGGCGTACTCGACCAGGCCGTAGCCGACCGCGGGGTAGGCGGGCTTCGTCGGGGTGGCGTGGACGGGGCCGACCGCGATGTAGTCCGCGCCGGAGCGCCCGCCGGCGTCGATCTGTTCCGCGGTGTGCGTCGAGAGGCCGATGAGCCGATCCGGACCGAGCGCATCCCGGGCATCGGAGACGGCCACGTCATCCTGCCCGACGTGCACGCCGTCCGCGTCCGCCGCGACGGCGATCTCGGGCCGATCGTTGACGATGAACAGTGCACCGGCGTCACTGCAAGCACGGCGAAAGGTCGCGGCGGCGGCCAGCAGCAGCTGGTCGTCGGCTGTCTTGTCGCGCAGCTGCACGACGTCGACGCCGCCCGCCAGCGCGTGGTGCAGGAAGCCGGTCGGGTCGAGACCGGTGGGCCGGGCCCCGCACACCAGGTAGAGGCGCGCGCCGGCAAGGCGCGCCCGCCGTTGGTCACCCGACGCGGACATGGGGGGAAGTCTGGCAGGACGCCGGTCCGTGTCGAGCAGGCGCTAGTAGCATGGATGGCACGGGAGCCCTTTGCGGCTGAGAGGGCGGTACCACGACCGCCGACCGTCAGAACCTGATCCGGGTCATGCCGGCGCAGGGAGGTGCCTTGTCTGGAGCCCAGCAGCAATCGGTAGACCTCGCCGTCATCGGCGGCGGGGCGATCGGGCTGGCCGTCGCCTGGCGCGCCTGCCGGCGTGGGCTCAGCGTCACCGTCCTGGAGCGGGGGGAGCCGGGTGGCGGATCCTCCGGGGTGGCGGCCGGCATGCTCGCACCGGTCAGCGAAGCCGGCTTCACCGAGGGCGATCTGCTGGCGTTGAACCTCGAGAGCGCGCGCCGCTGGCCGGGCTTTGCCGCCGAGCTCGCGCAGGCCTCGGGAAGCGATCCCGGGTACCGGCGCTCGGGCACGCTGTTCGTGGCCGCCGACGGCGACGCGGCGCAGGCGCTGGAGCGCGAGCTCGCCCACCGGGCGTCCCTGGGCCTGCGCGTCGAGCGCTTGGCGCCCAGCGCGGCCCGGGCACTCGAGCCCGCCCTGGCGCCCACGATGCGAGCGGCGATGCACGCGCCGGAGGACCACGCGGTCGATCCGCGGGCGCTCATCCGCGCGCTGGCCGCCGCCGTGCGCGCAGCGGGTGGCAAGCTGCGGACCCGATGCGAGGCTCGCTCGGTCGAGCTGGACGGGAACTGCGTCACCGGCGTGCGCCTGGCGGACGGCGAGCGGGTGGCCGCCGCTGCGGTGGTGGTCGCCGCAGGCTGCTGGTCGGGCTCGCTCGAAGGCCTGCCGGCGGAGGCCCGACCGCCGGTCCGCCCCGTCAAGGGCCAGATCCTGCGTCTGCGCGACCCGGCGGGTCCGGGGCTGCTCGAGCGGGTCCTGCGCACCGCCGAGGTCTACGTGGTGCCGCGCGGCGATGGTCGCTTCGTGCTCGGGGCCACGGTCGAAGAGCGGGGCTTTGACACGACGGTCACCGCGGGGGCGGTGCACGACCTGCTTCACGATGCCGCGGAGGTGCTGCCCGGCATCTCCGAGCTCGAGCTCGAGGAGGCCTCGGCCGGGCTGCGCCCCGGCACGCCCGACAACGCCCCGATCATCGGCCCCGGCGCTGTGGAGGGCCTGCAATGGGCCACCGGACATCATCGCAACGGCATCCTGCTCGCGCCGATCACCGCAGACCTCGTGGCCGACGCTCTCGCGGGCGCGCCGATGCCCGATCTCGCGCGCGCGGCTGCGCCCGCGCGGTTTGGCGCCGAGGTCGCTGCATGATCGTGCACGTCAACGGCAAGGCCCTGCGGGTGGACGACGGCGCGACGGTGACGATGGTCCTCGCGAGTCTGGACGTCGGGCCCGCGCGACGCGGCCTCGCCGTGGCCGTCGATGCGGAGGTCGTCCCGCGCGGGTCGTGGGATGAGCATGCATTGGCCGAGGGGGCGCGGATCGAGCTGCTCACCGCAATCCAGGGCGGCGCCTGATGGCGATCGGGGTCGAAGATCGGCTGGAGATCGCCGGACGCACGTTTACCTCGCGGCTGATCCTCGGCACGGGCGGGTTCCCGAGCCTCGACACGCTCGCACGCGCCATCCGCGCGAGTGAGACCGAGCTGGTCACGGTGGCGCTGCGCCGGGTCGACCCGTCACAGCGCGGCTCGCTGGTCGACGTGCTCGACGAGGCGGGCGTGGAGCTGCTGCCCAACACCGCCGGGTGCTTCACCGCCCGCGACGCCGTCCTCACCGCTCGGCTGGCGCGCGACGCCTTCGAGACCGATTGGATCAAGCTCGAGGTAATCGGCGACGAGCGCACGCTGCTCCCGGACGCTCCGGAGCTCCTCCAGGCCGCCGAGACGCTCGTGGCCGATGGGTTCGTCGTGCTGCCCTACACCAGCGACGATCCGGTCCTGGCACGCCGGCTGCAGGATCTCGGCTGCGCCGCGGTCATGCCGTTGGGTTCGCCGATCGGCAGCGGAATGGGGATCCGCAACCCCTACAACCTCTCGATCATGCGCGAGTGGGTGGACGTGGCGCTGGTCCTCGACGCAGGGGTCGGGACGGCATCGGACGCGGCGCTGGCGATGGAGCTGGGCTGCGATGCCGTGCTGTGCGCAAGCGCCATCGCCCGCGCGCAGGACCCGGTGGCGATGGCTCACGCGGTACGCGGCGCGGTGGAGGCGGGCCGCCTGGCTCGCGGGGCCGGGCGCATCCCCCGCCGCCTGCACGCCGAGCCCTCCACGCCGCAGACGGGCATGGCCGACTTCCCGGCGGGCGATGACGCCGGCTGAGCTCATCGAGGGCTGGGAGCGGGCCTGGTCGGGCCGCGACCCCGACGCCTTCGGCCCGCTCTGCGCCCCCGAGGTGTCCTACGAGGACCCGCTGACGCCGATCCCGCTGCGCGGTGCGGTGGAGATCGGCCGGCATGCAGCGCTGATGTGGGCCGGCCTGCCCGACGCGCGCGTGCAGGCGAGCGGGCCGGCGCTGTACGACGACGGCCACGCCGCCCTGCCCTGCCAGCTCACCGGTACGCACACCGAGCGCCTGGCGAGCCTGCCGCCGAGCGGCCGGTCGATCGCCGTGCATGGGGTCTTCTACTGCCGGATCGAGCTGGGCCGGTTCGTGCGAGTACGCGCCTTCTTCGATGCCTACGCGGCGGCCGTGGCG
>JALYZC010000066.1 GCA_030945905.1 Actinomycetota bacterium | reverse complement strand
GTGCCGTGGCGCTCGTCGACGCCGCGGGCCGCCGCCGCGGCGTGCCGCGGGGGCCGGCGCTCGCGCTCGCGACACTCGCTCTTGCTGCGCAGGGCCTGCTGTTCAGCCTGCATGACGACCTCGTGCTCTCAAGGCCCGATACCCGCGCCGCCACGCACGCGTGGCTCGTGGCCCACGTCCCCCGCGGGACCGCGATCGTTGTCGAACCGGTTGTGACCGACGGATGGGCGGGCGACTGGCGTGCGGTGGACCCCGAAGACCTCGGCGCGGACTCGACTGCGGGATCGACCGTGCGCGCGCTCGGCGCTCCGGCGGGCGCAGCGCGGCTCGCGGACGGTCAGACGCTCGCGCGCGTGCCCCGAGCGGCGGGCGTCGTGGGGGCCGAGGGCTACGTACGACGGCTGAGCCCGGCCCTCATCGACGCCTATCTCGGGGCGGGAGTGTGCTGGGTGGTGACCGGGTCGACGCAGTCCGGTCGCGCGTTCGCCGCTCCCGACCAGGTTCCGCGCGCGCTGGGCTATTACCGCGCCCTGCGCCGGCGCGCGGTGCTCGCCTTTCGCGCCACCCCCACCGGCGGCGAGTCGCCGGGCGCCTTCAACTTCGACTGGTCCTTTGACTACTACCCGCTGCGCTACCGCCGTCCGGGGCCGGTGATGTCCGTGTACCGCCTCTCCGGTGGCCGCTGCGGTGAAAGCGTGGACCAAGCCCCAGCGCGCCCCCTATCCTGACACCGCGGCGTCTATGACCATCTCCACCGACACCGACCGGCTGCACCTCGCGCGCGCGATCGAGCTCGCGCAGCAGGGACGGGGCCGCGTCAGTCCGAATCCTCTCGTGGGGGCGGTGATCGTCCGCGACGGTGCGGTGGTGGGGGAGGGCCACCACGCGATGTTCGGCGGGCCCCATGCCGAGGTGGCGGCGATCGCCGCCGCCGGGACCGACGATCTTCGGGGCGCCACCCTTTATGTCTCGCTGGAGCCCTGCGCTCATGCGGGCAAGACGCCTCCCTGCACCGACGCGATCGTCGCCGCCGGCATCGCCCGGGTGGTGGTCGCCTCCGATGACCCCTCCGAGCACGCTGCCGGACGCGGGCTGGGGATGCTGCGCGACGAGGGGGTCGAGGTCGAGGTCGACCCGGGCGACCTGGCCGCGCGCGCCCGCCTGCTCAACCAGCCCTTCCGCAAGCACGCCCGCACCGGGCGTCCCCAGATCGTCCTCAAGGCGGCCATGTCGCTTGACGGCAAGGTGGCGACCGAGAGTGGGGACTCGAAGTGGATCTCGGGAGAGGCCAGCCGCGAGCACGCGCACGGCTGGCGCGCTGAGTCCGACGGCGTCGCGGTGGGGATCGGCACGGCGCTCGCCGACGACCCCCAGCTGACGGCCCGCAGCGGAGCTGCCCACCGCCAGCCGCGCCGCATCGTGTTCGACTCGCTCGGGCGCCTGCCGCTGCACTCGCAGCTCGTGCGCTCGGCGTCGGAGGTGGCGCTCACCGTGATCGTATCCCGGGCGGCGCCGCGCTCGGCCACGGGCGGCCTGATCAGTGCGGGCGCCGAGGTGATCGTGGCCACGGGCGAGAACGAACCCTCGCGCGTGCGCTCTGCTCTCGGGCAGCTCGGTGCGCAAGGCATCACGTCGGTCCTGCTCGAGGGCGGCCCGCGCCTGGCCGGCGCCTTCCTCGACGCCGAGGAGATCGACGAGCTGCGGCTGTTCCTGGCACCGATCGTGCTGGGCGGGCGGTCCGCCCGCGACCCGATCGAGGGGCAGGGACGAGAGAAGGTGGCCGAGGCGGTGCGCTCGCTCGGCCCGCTCGAATGCGAGGCGATCGACGAGGACCTGCTCATTCGCGCGCGGCTGCGGGAGTGGTGATGTTCACCGGGTTGATCCAGGATGTCGGCACGGTCGAGGACGTGCAGCACACGCAGCACGGGATGCGGCTTCGTATTCGGGGCGCCGTCGTCGGAGACGTGGAGGAGGGCGGCTCGGTGGCGGTCAACGGCGTCTGCCTGACCGCCAGTGCCGTCGGGGACGGCTCGTTCTCGGCGGACGTAATGGCCCAGACCCTGCGCCGGTGCTCGTTGGCTGCGGCAGCGCCCGGGGTCAGCGTCAACCTCGAGCTGCCATTGCGGGCCAGCGACCGCCTCGGCGGCCATGTCGTGCAGGGGCACGTCGACGGGGTCGGGGTGGTGCGCGACCAGCGCGACGAAGGGCTTGCCCGGCTGCTGCGGATCGCCGCTCCGCCGCACCTGCTCCGCTACGTCGTCGGGCGCGGTTCGATCGCCGTCGACGGGATCTCGCTCACGGTGGCCGAGCTCGGCGAGGAGGACTTCACCGTTTCGCTGATCCCCGAGACCCTCGAGCGCACGACGCTCGGATCGGCGGTCCCCGGGACGCGGGTGAACCTCGAGGTGGATGTGCTGGCCAAGTACCTCGAACGTCTGGTGGCCCGGTGAGCACCCACACGGGCTTCGCCGCGATCGAGGAGGCCCTGGAGGACTTCCGCAACGGCAAGATGCTCGTCGTCTGCGACGGAGAGGACCGCGAGAACGAAGGCGACCTCGTGCTCGCCGGTCAGTTCGCGACGCCGGAGGCGATCAACTTCATGCGCAAGGAGGCCGGCGGGCTGATCTGCCTGGCTCTCACTCCCGAGCGCTGCGACCAGCTGGGCCTCGATCTGATGGCGCCCAAGAACGAGGACCCGCTGAAGACCGCCTTCACGGTGTCCATCGAGGCCCGCGAGGGAGTCACTACGGGCATCTCCGCCCACGACCGCGCCCACACCATCCAGGTGGCCATCGATCCTGCCG
>JALYZC010000042.1 GCA_030945905.1 Actinomycetota bacterium | reverse complement strand
CATCGTGCACATCATCGGCCCCGAGCTGGGCGTCACCCAGCCGGGGATGACCATCGTCTGCGGCGACTCTCACACCGCCACCCACGGCGCCTTCGGTGCGCTGGCGTTCGGAATCGGCACCAGCGAGGTTGAGCATGTCCTCGCCACGCAGTGCTTGGCCCAGCAGAAGCCGAGGTCGATGCGCATTCGCTACCAGGGCGAGCTCGGGTTCGTCGTGACCGCCAAGGACCTGATCCTGGGGACGATCGGCCAGATCGGGGTCGACGGCGCCGTGGGTCACGTCGTCGAGTACGCGGGCCCGGCGATCGAAGCGCTCTCGATGGAGGGCCGCATGACGGTCTGCAACATGACGATCGAGGCGGGCGGTCGCGCGGGGATGATCGCCCCCGACGAGACGACGTTCGCCTGGGTGGACGGCCGCCCGGGGGCCCCGGAAGACTTCGACGGCGCCGTCGAGCACTGGCGCGGGCTGCACGGCGACGACGGGGCGTCATTCGACCGCGACGTCGTCGTCGATGCCGGCGCGTTGAGCCCGATGGTCACCTGGGGCACGACGCCCGAGCAGGTGGTGAGTGTCACCGATGCCGTGCCCGACCCACGCTCGGACGGCGAGGAGCGCGCGCTGGCCTACATGGACCTGCGCCCCGGCACACCGGTGCAGGACATCCGCCTGGACCGGGTGTTCATCGGCTCGTGCACCAACTCGCGGATCGGCGACCTGCGGGCCGCCGCCAGGGTCGCCGCCGGTGGAAAGGTGGCCGACGGCCTCTACGCGATGGTCGTGCCCGGCTCCCGGCAGGTGAAGGCGCAGGCCGAGGCCGAGGGTCTCGACGAGGTGTTTCGCGCCGCCGGGTTCGACTGGCGCGGGGCGGGCTGCTCGATGTGCCTGGGCATGAACCCCGACATCCTCCAGCCCGGCGAGCGCTGCGCCTCCACCTCAAACCGGAACTTCGAGGGTCGCCAGGGGCGCGGCGGGCGCACCCACCTGGTCTCTCCCCAGATGGCGGCCGCCGCCGCGCTGGAGGGGCGCTTCGTTGACATCCGCGAATGGGAGGAGGCGCGAGCCTGATGGAGCCGATCACCATCATCCACGGCGGCGTGACCGTGCTCGATCGCGCCGACGTCGACACCGACCAGATCATTCCCAAGCAGTTCCTCAAGCGCGTGGAGCGCACCGGCTTCGGCCGGTTCCTGTTCCATGACTGGGCCAAGGAGCCAGGCTGGGACCTGCAGCGCAACCCGATTCTCGCGGCCGGACGCAACTTCGGCTGCGGCTCCTCGCGCGAGCACGCGCCCTGGGCGCTCGAGGACTATGGCTTTCGCGCGATCATCGCACCGAGCTTCGCCGACATCTTCTACTCCAACTGCACGAAGGTCGGACTCCTCCCCGTGGTCCTGCCCGAGGGTGAAGTCCGAGCGCTCATGGAGGAGGGCGAGGCCGCGATCGACCTCTCGACGCAGTCGGTGGAGTTCGCCGGGCGAAAGGCGGGCTTCGAGATCGACCCCGAGCTCAAGTATCGGCTCATGAACGGCCTCGACGACATCGCCCTCTCGCTGGAGCGCGACGAGGACATCGCGGCGTTCGAACGTCAGCGCGCGGAGAGCGGTCCCGCCCCGCCGGTGACGACGGCGCTGTGAGCGTCCGCGACTGGGACGCCGCTACCTACGAGCGGGTATCGGAGCCTCAGCTCGCCTGGGGAATCGAGGTCCTCGACCGCCTCGATCTCACGGGGACCGAGACGGTGCTCGACGTCGGCTGCGGTACCGGCCGCGTGACGGCACTGCTCGCCGATCGCCTTGCCCACGGGCGGGTGATCGCCCTCGACGCCGCTCCTTCGATGGCCGCCGCCGCTGAAGCGGCCCTTGGCAAGCGTGCGACTGTCGTGTGCGCGGATGCACTCGAGCTCGAGTTGGAGGAGCCCTTGGACGTGGTGTTCTCCACGGCGACCTTCCACTGGATCCTCGATCACCAGCAGCTGTTCAGGCGCCTGGCGATCCTGCTTCGGCCCGGCGGCCGGCTCGTCGCCCAGTGCGGGGGAGCCGGCAACGTGACGGCATTCAACGCAGCTGCCGGACGGGTGATGGCGCGCAACGCGTACGGATCCCACTTCACCGACTGGAAACAGACCTGGCACTTCGCGTCGCCGGAGGACACGCAGGCGCTCCTGCGCGCCGCCGGCTTCGCCGAGGCGCGCTGCTGGCTATCGCCGGCGCCGGTCGTGCCGCCCGACCCGCCCGCGTTCCTGAGGTCGGTGTGCTGCCACCCTCACCTGGAGTGCCTGCCGGCAGAGCTTCACGAGCGCTTCGTGGCCGACGTACTCGGTGAGCTGGGCGACCCACCTGAGCTCGACTATGTCCGCCTGAACATCGACGCGCGGCGATGACTCGGTAGGACCGGAGGCGGCCGCGTGAGTGTTAGCGTGTGGCCATGCGCTTGCCAGGGGGGCAGCAGATGCTCAGGCTGCGGGCGACCGGATCCGTAGGCGCCTGAGGCGCCGACCACGCCGACTCGAGAGTCACGCTCCGCCCGTCCATGCCTTACCGCATCGTCACACTCCCCGGCGACGGGATCGGGCCCGAGATCCTCGCGCCCACCCTGCTCCTACTCGACGCCCTCGGCGACTTCACCTACGACGAGCACCGGTTCGGCGGGGCGGCGATCGATGCTCACGGCACCCCGCTGACCGACGAGACGCTGACCGCCTGCCGCGAAGCCGACGCCGTGCTGCTCGCCGCGGTCGGGGGGCTGCAGTGGGAGAGCACCGATCCCCAGGCGCCGCGCCCCGAGCAGGGCCTGCTCGGCCTGCGCAAGGGCCTCGAGCTTTACGCAAACCTGCGTCCCGTCCGCCCGCTGCCGGCGCTCTATGACGCCAGCCCACTCAGGCGGGAGGTCATCGACGGGACCGACCTGCTCGTGGTGCGCGAGCTCACCGGCGGCATCTACTTCGGCGAGAAGACGCGCACGGCGGACTCGGCCTCCGACCAGTGCGTCTACACGGTGGGGGAGGTCGAACGCATCGCGCGCATGGCGTTCGGGGCGGCGCGATCGCGGGTGACCAGCGTCGACAAGGCCAACGTGCTCGAGACCTCGCGCTTGTGGCGCGAGACCGTGCACCGCCTGCACGACCGCGAGTTCCCCCAGGTGGTGCTCGAGCACATGCTGGTCGACAATGCGGCGATGCAGCTGATCTCCGCCCCGCGGCACTTCGACGTCATCCTCACCGAGAACATGTTCGGAGACATCCTCAGCGACGAGGCGGCCATGCTCACCGGGTCGATCGGCATGTTGCCCAGCGCGTCGCTGGGGGCCGAGGGACCGGGGGTCTTCGAGCCCGTCCACGGCTCTGCGCCGGACATCGCGGGCACGGGCTCGGCGAATCCCCTGGCCATGTTCCTATCTGCGGCCATGATGCTCCGGCATGGACTGGCTATGGAAAACGAGGCCGCGGCTCTAGAATCTGCGGTCGACCGCGCGCTGCACGCCGGTCTTCGGACCGCCGATCTCGGGGGGACGGCCACCACGGCCGAGGCCACCGAGGCGGTGCGCACCCATCTGCAAGGAGCCTGACGTGGAGCCAGCCGACCTCATCTGGATGAACGGGGAGTTCGTTGCGTGGGAGGACGCCAAGGTCCACGTTCTCACCCACGGCCTGCACTACGGAACCGGCGTGTTCGAGGGCATCCGCGCCTACGACACCGCGCAGGGCACGGCCATCTTCCGCCACCGCGACCACCTCGACCGGCTCTTCAAGTCCGCCGAGCTGTTCTACATGCCGCTGCCCTACGAGCTCGAGGAGCTGCGGTCCGCCACCCACGAGCTCCTCGGTCGCAACGGCCTCAGCGCGTGCTACATCCGGCCCATCGCATTTCGCGGCTATGGCCAGATGGGCCTGTTTCCCCTCGACGCTCCCGTGGACGTGTCGATCGCCGCGTGGCCCTGGGGCGCCTACCTCGGCGAGGAGGGCAAGCAGGCGGGCATCCGGGCCAAGGTGTCGTCCTGGCGGCGGATCAGCCCGGACTCGCTGATCCCCCATGCCAAGGCCTCGGGCCAGTATCTCAACAGCGTGCTGGCCAAGATCGAGTCCCACAAGGCCGGCTATGAGGAGGCGATTCTGCTCGACGATCTCGGGCACGTCTGCGAAGGATCGGGGGAGAACCTGTTCGTCGTCCAGGGCGAGACCATCGTCACCCCCCCGCAGACGGCCAGCATCCTCGACGGGATCAATCGCAAGTCGACGATGCAGATCGCCCGCGATCTCGGCTATGAGGTGATCGAGCGCGACCTGGCCCGCGCGGAGCTCTACCTCGCCGACGAGCTGTTCATGACGGGGACGGCAGCCGAGCTCGTGCCGGTTCGCGAGGTCGACGACCACCGGGTGGGCACCGGTCAGCCGGGCCCGGTAACGCGCGCGGTCCAGCAGACCTTCGAGGACGCCCTGCACGGGCGCGCCCAGCGCTACCTGGACTGGCTCGACGTCGTCAAGGTACCCTCCAAGACGGCATGAGCAGGCTTTCTGTGTGCACGCGAATTCCCGGGGCGGTTCGGCGCTAGCCCAGCCGACCGCCCGCCCGGATTCGCCCACCCACACGAAAGGACGCCATGACCCTCCCCTCGATCCAGCTCTACGACACGACGCTTCGCGATGGCATGCAGGGCGAGGGCATGTCGCTCTCGGCCGGCGAGAAGCTGCGGGTCGTGCACCGTCTCGACGAGCTCGGCATCGACATCATCGAGGCCGGCTTCCTCGGATCCAACCCCAAGGAGCTCGAGCTGTTCGCACTGCTCGAACGTGAGAACCTCGGGCACGCCGCGCTCGCCGCCTTCGGCATGACGCGCCGTCGCGACGTGCGCGCCGAGCAGGACCCGGGGCTGCGCGTGCTGGCCGCCAGCTTCGTCGGCGTCTGCACCCTGGTCGGCAAGACCTGGGGCCTGCACCTGGAGAAGGTGGTCCGCGTAGACCGCGAGGAGAACCTGGACATGATCTCCGACTCCATCTCCTTCCTCGTGGCTCAGGGCAAGCGGGTCATCTACGACGCCGAGCACTTCTTCGACGGCTGGCGCGACGACCGTGACTATGCGCTGCGCTGCCTGCGGGTGGCGGCGCAGGCCGGCGCCGAGACCGTGGTGGCCTGCGACACCAACGGCGGGTCGCTGCCTCCGCTGATCACCGAGGCGATCGCCGACGCGGCGGCGACGCTCGCGGGCGCCGGGGCGCAGATCGGCATCCACTGCCACAACGACG
>JALYZC010000031.1 GCA_030945905.1 Actinomycetota bacterium | reverse complement strand
CGGCCAGCCCCCCCTCGTCGCGCAGCAGCCCGAGCAGGATGTGCTCGGTCCCGATGTAGTTGTGCCTGAGAGTCCGTGCCTCCTCCCGTGCGAGGACAACCACCTGGCGGGCTCGCTCTGTGAAACGCTCAAACATGTCCTACGTCCTTTTCGGTGGGGCGGGGGCGGGGCCTGGGGTCGGAGGGGCGGATCGGGGCTTCTAGGCTGCCTCGGGGAAGGGTCTCCGGTTCACGGGGTCACAAACAACCCCGCACACCCTCTGTATTCGACCAAACGGAAGAAACAGATGAGCCAGCGGGGTCGGGAGCCGGACATAGGCCAGTTTACCAACCCCCTGCGGCGCCCCCGCCGACCTCGACGCCGCGCGCTGCCCGGCGCAGGTTTTCCCTGCGTGCGGGTCAGGGCGCCGAATCGCGATCGATCTCCGCGCGCAGCTGGTCGGCGTCGAGGCCGTGCTCGCGAAGGATCCGCTGGGCGAGGGTGTGCTCCGCGCCGGCGAGACCGACCAGCAGGCTCTCGGGCGTGATCTCCTGATCGCTGCGGCGCAGGGCCTCGGCCAGCGCCAGCTCGAGTGCGCGGCCGGCAGCATCGTTACAGCGGCGGACTGCCGCCAGCCGGGCCGGAGGGTCGCGCTCTGACGCGAGCATGCCCGCCAGCCGAGACGAGCGGCTCGACGCTCCACCGCTCGCCTCGGGCGCCTCATACCCGGGAGCGCTGACCAGCTTGATGACCTCCTCGCGGATCTTCCCGGCGTCGGCGTCCGCATCGTCCAGGATGCGGGAAGCCACCCCCTCGTTCTCGCGGGCCAGCCCGAGCAGGATGTGCTCAGTGCCGATGTAATTGTGAGCCAGCGAGAGCGCCTCGCGAAGCGCCAGCTCGAGCACCTTCTTCGCCCGCGGGGTGAAGGGGATCTCGCCCGTCGTGACGTCCTCACCGGACCCGATGATCGCCAGGACCTGCGTCCGGACGCCTTCGAGGTCCAAGCCCAGCGCCCGCAGCGCCTGGGCCCCCACCCCCTCCTGCTCGCGCACGAGCCCCAGCAGGATGTGCTCGGTGCCGATGTGGTGGTGCTTGAGCCCGCGGGCCTCTTCCTGGGCGAAGACGACCACCTGGCGCGCGGGCTCGGTGAAGCGCTCGAACACGCGTGCCATCTTAGGCAAGTCAGGGCTCGCGCATCACCGGGAACAGCACGACTTCACGGATCGACGTGGCGCCCGTGAGGATCATGACCAGCCGATCGATCCCGATCCCGATTCCTCCCGTGGGCGGCATCCCGTACTCGAGCGCCTCGACGAAGGACTCGTCGTAGGGGTGGGCTTCCTCGTCGCCGGCGCGAGCCGCGGCGCCCTGGGTCTCGAAGCGCTCGCGCTGCTCGTCTGGGTCATTGAGCTCGGAGAACGCGTTGGCGAACTCGATCCCCGCACAGAAGGCCTCGAAGCGCTCGACCAGTCCCTCATCGGTGCGGTGGCGCTTGGCGAAGGGTGAGAGCTCGACCGGGTAGTCCATGAGAAACGTCGGGTCCTGGAGCGTGGGCTCGACGTGCTTTGAGATCAGCTCCAGGTCGACGAGCTGGGCCCAGGTGTCGCCGGGCGGCGCCTCCATGCCCTTCTCGGCCATGGCCGGGGCGAGCTCGTCTCTGGTTCGGTTGGCGAGGATGTCGATTCCCGTGCGGTCGCGGATGGCGTCGCGTACGGTCTCGCGCCGCCACGGAGGACGCAGCGAGCGCTCGCCCGTGTAGCCGATCACCTCGGCGACGTGCGACACGAGCGCCTCGCAGCGCTCGGCGACATCGTGATAGTCGGCGTAGGCCTCATACCACTCGAGCAGCGTGAACTCCGGGTTGTGCTTGTTGGAGAGGCCCTCGTTGCGGAAGTCCTTGCCCAGCTCGTACACCCGTTCGAGTCCGCCGACCACGAGCCGCTTGAGATAGAGCTCCGGCGCGATGCGCAGATACAGGTCGCGATCCAGGGCGTTGTGGTGCGTGATGAACGGGCGAGACAGGCCGCCGCCGTAGAGGGGCTGGAGCATCGGCGTCTCCACCTCGACGAAACCCTGCTCGTCGAGAAACCGCCGCATGCTGGACACGATCTTCGCGCGGGTGATGAATTGGTCGCGAGCCTCGTGGTTTGCCATCAGGTCGAGCTCGCGACGGCGGTAGCGGGTCTCGATGTCCTGGAGGCCGTGATGCTTGTCCGGCGGCGGCCGCAAGGACTTGGCCAGCACCGTGAATGCGTCGAGGCGCAGCGAGAGCTCCCCGCGCTGCGTGCGGAAGACGGTCCCGTCAGCTCCGAGCAGGTCGCCGAGGTCGAGCGTGAGCAGCTGCTCGAGACGCTCGGCGCCCAGCTCGTCGACGCGCGCCTGGAGCTGGAGGCGCCCGGACCGGTCGACCAGGTCCAGAAAGGCCATCTTCCCCTTGCCGCGGCGCGCCGCCAGCCGGCCGGCGACGCGGGCGCGACGGTCGGTCTCGGCGCCCGCCTCGAGGTCCGCATACTGGGCGCGCAGGTCGCCGATCGGCGTGACGCCGTCGAAGTCGTGCGGGTAGGGTTCGACTCCGGCATCTCGCAGCGCCCTCAGCTTGTCCCGCCGTGCCTCCAGCAGGGCGGGCGCGCGCCGGGAACCTTCGTCCGGCGCCCCTTCGGTCTCTGGCCCGCGCATCCGCGGGCAGGCTACTTGACCCCGACCTCGATCTTGGTGACCTTGAGCTTGCGCTTGGGGCCGCGGGGCACCGGGACCTCGACGACGTCGTTGCGCTTATGCCCAATCAGCGCCTTGCCGACGGGGGACTCGTTGGAGAGCCGGTTCTCGGCGGGCTTGGCCTCGGCCGACCC
>JALYZC010000017.1 GCA_030945905.1 Actinomycetota bacterium | reverse complement strand
CGACGTGGGCCTGGTGCTCGACGTCCGCCAGCGACGCGGAGTGCGGGGCAGCCAGTACGCGTGGGCGAACGCGACCCGGCTGCAGCGGGCGCTCGCCGAGGCCGGCCTCGCCTACCGCCACCATCGGGAGCTCGCACCGACCACGGAGCTGCGCCAGCTCCAGTACCGGGAGGACGCGCGGCTGGGCGTCGGAAAGCGCTCCCGGGTGCAGCTGGCCCAGGAATACCGGGAGCGCTACACGCGCGAGATCCTCGACGGTGTCGACCTCGGCCCGATCCTCAGCGATCTGCCGACCGGGCGGGCCTCAGCCTTACTGTGCGTCGAGCGCGATCCCGAAGCCTGCCATCGCTCGCTGATCGCCGAGCGGCTGGCCGCCGAGCATGGCGTGAGCGTCATCCACCTGCGCCCCGAGGCGAGCGCCTGAACCCGATCCCCTGGCCGCGACCCGCTCAGCGCGAAGGTACGTGGCCGTCGAAGACGACCTCCAGCGAGTCGCGGACCTTCAACGCCCCCATCAAGCCCTTGTACGGCTTGATGCCCCAGTCGCTCTGGGTGAGCGCGACGGTGGCTGCGACGTGGCCGCCCGGCTCGACCGCCAACTCGGCGCTGACCGGCGCGGCGCTGCCCGCCATCGTCAGCTCGCCCTGCACGGAGAGACGGCTGCCCTCGCCGTCGAGCTCCACCGCGCTGGAGCGAAACGTGATCGCCTGCCCGCCGAGCACCTTCTCGTCGATGTTCTTGCGGATGTCGGCCCGGTCCTTGTCGGTGAGCGGCTTCATCCCGCCGACCCCCTCGCGTACCTGCAGCGAACGAGGATCGGCGTTGAGCTCCAGCGTCGAGGCGCCGCCGTCCTCCGCTACGACGAGCGTGGCATCCCATTGGGCGACATCGAAGACCAGGTCGTGGCCAGCCTTGGACGCCATGCCCTCGCGGTAGGTCTTGATCTGGAGCGAGCCGTCGCCCGGTCCGAGTCGGTGGGTGCCTGTCGCTACGGCCATCGGGCGCATCGTACTGCCTCGCGGACCGATGCCGCGCTGCGCTGCGAGTCCCGGTTGCGCGGAGTGCCAGTGCTATACGCTCACGGCCCTGTGGACGCCGAGGCAGTTGTGATGAACGTGCTCGCGGCCGCCCAGGACCACACGCTGTGGGAGATCGTCCTTGCCGTGGGAATCGTGGTCGTGCTCGCGGTGATCGTTCTCATGCGGCGGCTGATGAGCTTTCTCAAGGCCTACGAGGCCCAAGCGGCCCAGTTGGTGAAACTCGGTGAGCAGGTCGCGGCCAACGTCGCGCCCCTCGAGCAGCCCGCGGCCCCAGTTCGCGCTGCGCCTCCAGCGCTCGAGGCTCCCGCCCAAGCGCGGGCGACCTCCCAACCTGCGCCGGCGCTGGTCGCCCCGGGGAGGGAGAAGCCTCCCGGCCTCACGGCAATGCTCCGCGAGCTCCTGCGTCGTCGCGGAGCCCGAGCGAAGCGGCGCTCACTCGAGTAACGCCGGCACCGCCCACAGGAAGCCGACGACCACGAAGGCCAGGAGGGCGATCAGGCCGACGGCATGCGCCCAATCCGCTTCGGCGATGGCGAGCAGACCGGTGCCCAGGGCCAGGGAGGCGATCGCCGTCCGCCCCAGGAACCCGGGCGCGGAGGCAAACAGGAGCTCCCCGGACCGCGGGGCCTCGGACGCGCGCTCCGCCTCGGCCTGCCCGAGGCGGCCGCCCAGCGCCAGGCGAAACAGGAGCACGAGTGACGGGAACAGGATGATCCCGCCGCCGACGATGGCGATGGTGATCGCCACCAGGACGTCGTGGGGCGCCGCTGCCGCCCGAACCGTCAGGCCCGGGAGCAGCTGCGGCTGCTGCGCCAGCGCCCAGCCCGCCACGATTGCCGCGACGGCGAGCCCGGCGGTGTAGCGCGCGGGCTCGAACCGGCGGCGGACGACGAGTCCGAGCGTGCCGGCTCCCCCGGCCCCGGAGATCAGGAGGGCGGGCAGTCCACCGCCCGTCACGAGCTCGCGGAAGAGCCGATGGGCGTCCTGCTCGAGCACGAGGAGGCCGACGAGCGCCAGCACGCCCGTAACCGCTCCCGCGCCCAGAGCGCGCCGGCGGAAGGGCTCGACCAGATCGGACTCCCCGCGGCGGGTGGCATCCGCGCACAGGTAGACCGCGGCAAGGTAGGCGGAGAAGGCCACCGAGAGCGCGCCGATGACCACGGACGTCGGATTCAGCCAGCTGGTGACCAGGTCCCCTGCGGCGTTGCCGTACGGGACCCGGGCGGATGCCACGCCGCCGATCGCGGCGCCCAGCGCGAACGGCGTGAGGATGGACGAGATCGCCGAGGCCGCGTCGATGCGGCGCATCTCCTTGGGCTCCGTGGCGCCGGACCGCGTCGCGTACGCGGCCCCGCGAGTGATGATCCCCAGGCCGGCCAGCACCAGCGCCACCGAGAGGGTCGACGCCAGCGAGCCCAGCGCCGCGGGGTACGCGGTCCATGCCACCGTGAGGACGAAGATCAGCCACACGTGGTTGGCCTCCCACACCGGCGCCATCGCCTCGTGGGCATGCTCGCGGATGCGCTCGCCCCGCTCGGTGGGGCGCGCGGTCACCTGCCAGATCGCCGCGCCGAAGTCCGCCCCGGCCAGCACGATGTAGAACACCAGGCCCAGCAGGATGAAGATCATCGGGAGCTCCGCCAGTGACATTCCCTCAGCTCCTCGCGGCACCCGCATCGGTATCGGATGGCGCCAGCTCCATCGGCTTGCGCGCCAGCCGCCGCAGCAGCCAGACCACGCCGACGGCGACGGCCAGGTAGACCGCCCACAGGCCCGCGTAGCCGAGCGGGATCCCGCCGGCGCCGGTCACGGCCTGCGAGGTCGGCATCACGCGGTAGACGACCCACGGCTGGCGCCCGACCTCGGTCGTCACCCAGCCGGCGATCAATGCCACCACCGACAGCGGTCCGGCCGCGGCAAGCGCGCGGTAGAACCACGGCGACCGGGGCAGCCGTCGCCGGCGCACGCGCACCACGAGCACGAGCACGCTCAGGGCCGCCAGCATCGTCCCGATGCCCACCATGGTCTGGAAAGCGACGCGCACCACGTTGACCGGCGGACGCTGAGCGGGCGGCACGGCATCCAGTCCCTGCACCCGGGCGTCGATGTCGTGGAAGGCCAGCAGGGAGAGCGCCTTGGGGACACCGATGCCAAAGCGGACCTCGCCCTTGTCGTACCAGCCGAGCACGTGCAGCGGCACGCCCCGACTCGTCTTTCCGACACCCTCCAGAGCCGCCAGCTTCGTCGGTTGCTGCTTGGCGACCTCGCGGGCCGCCCAGTCGCCGACGAGCAGCTGCACGGGGGAGGCGAGGGCGGCGATGGTCAGGGGGACCACCAGTGCCGTGCGCTCGTAGCGGCCCCAGCGGCCCCGCAGGCGGGCGATCGCATAGACGCCCGCCGTGATGAAGCCCGTGACGATGTAGCCGGCGATGTACATGTGGATGAGCTCATGCCAGAGGTAGGAGTTTCCGAACAGGGCCTCGACGGTGTCGATGTCGACGGCGCGACCGTGGCTCAGTCGGAAGCCGCCGGGATGGTTCATCCACGCGTTGACCGCAATCACCATGAGCGACCCCGTAAACCCGGTGATGACGATCGGAATGGCGCTGAGCATGTGCTTGCGCGGGGACAGGCGGTCCCACCCATAGACGTAGATCCCGATGAAGATGGCCTCGATGAAGAAGGAGAAGCCCTCGATGGCAAAGCCCAGGCCGAAGACGCCGCCGAAGGTGGCGGTGAAGTTCGGCCACAGCAGTCCCATCTCGAAGCTGAGGATCGTGCCGGTGATCGCACCGACGGCGAACAGGGCGACCATGACCTTGCTCCAGCGCTGGGCGATCGTGCGGTAGAGCGGGTCGCCGGTGCGGTGGTGCATCCACTCCATCAGCAGGACCATCGCCGGAAAGGCGATGCCGAAACAGACCAGCGGGATGTGCACGGCGAACGACAGGGCCTGCATCTGGCGCGCCTCGAGCAGATGGTCCTGCTGGACGGGCCCGAGGGCCTGCGCGACCGGGACGAGTGACGAGAGGATCAGCGCCCCCTCTCCCCTTCCCGCCCTGGTCGATGCATGGCGATGCGCCCCGGGCCGGGTCCCTCAGTGTGACCCCGCCGCGCGCGGAGCGGTCGGATCTGTGTTCTCGCCGCTCGAGTGCTCGCGAGCGATGAAGTCCTCGATCGCGGCGACATCTCCGCGGGAGCGCTCGGCGACGCGCAGCAGGTCGCTCATCGTGGCGATCTCCTCGATCTGCTCGCGGATGAACCACTGCACGAACTGCTCAGAGGTGTAGTCGGCTTCGTCGCGGGCGGTCGCGGCCAGTGCGTTGATCTGCTCGGTGACACGCTGCTCCTGCTCGAGCGCGAGCGCGATCGGCTCGACGACGTCGGCGAACCGCGAGCGCGGCGCGACGACACCCGGCGTCGTGACCTCGGCGTCGGTGTCGATCAGGAACTGGATCATCATCATCGCGTGGTCTCGCTCCTCGAGCGCCTGGCGGTAGAAGAAGCTCGCGAGCCGGGGCAGCGCCTCGGCGTCGTAGTAGACCGCACAGGCGACGTACTGCTGGTGGGCGGCGAACTCGTTGGCGATCTGCTCGTTGAGCCTTGCCGTGAACGCGGGTGCGGGGGGCATGTCGGCAGGGTATCGCTCTTAGGGTCACCTACCATGAGCTGCCCATGGCGACCTCGGTCAAGGCCAAGAAGCGATGCTGTCAGGAGCGCCCGCGCTGCAAGCGCTGCCCTGTCGTGTTGCGGCGGCTCGAGCGCGCCGGGCGCGCCGAACGCACCGGGAAGCGCACCTACATGTTGCGCCGGGTGAAGAAGAAGCACCTGCGCCGGGCCCGCGCCGCTTGAGCGAAGCGCCCACGAGCCGCACGAGCGTCTCCACGCTCGAGCTGTTCTTCGACCTGGTCTTCGTCTTTACGATCACGCAGCTGACGAGCGTGCTGGTGCACGAGCCGAGCTGGAAGGGCCTGCTCCAGGTCTCGCTCATGCTCGGAGTGATCTTCTGGATGTACGGCGGCTACGCCTGGCTGACCAACTCGGTGGCGCTCGACCGGGTCAGTCGCCGCCTCACCCTGCTGGGTGGGATGGGCGGATTCCTGATCGTGGGCGTTGCGATCCCGGGCGCGTTCACGGGCAGCGGCATCGCGTTCGGCCTGGCCTACCTCGCGGTGGTCCTCGTCCACCTGGGCATGTTCGCCCGCTCCTCGCAGCTGACCGCCGCCCAGGCGATCCTCGGCCTGGCGCCGTTCAACCTGTCGACTGCGCTGCTCGTGCTGGCGGGAGGAGTACTCGGCGGGACCGGGCAATACGTGCTCTGGTCGATCGCGTTCGTACTCGAATGGGTCTCACCCAAGCTGATCGACGACTCGGGCTTCGTGATCGAGCCCGGTCATTTCGTCGAGCGTCACGGCCTGGTGGTGATCGTGGCCATCGGCGAATCGGTCGTGGCCGTCGGCATCGGCGCGGCCGGACTCACCGTCGGCGGCGCACTGGTGGCGGCGGCGCTGCTGGGGCTGGCGCTGAGCGCCTGCCTCTGGTGGTCCTACTTCGTGGACGACGGGGCAGCCGAACGGGCGCTGGGCAGGGCGCCGATCGAGAAGCGTCCGCAGCTGGCGATCGACGCCTTCGGCTACTGGCATCTGCTCATCCTCCTCGGGGTGATCGCGATCGCCGCCGCGCTGAAGCAGGCGACCGGCCACGCCTTCGATCCTCTGTCCGCCGCCCAGGCGCTCGCCCTGGGCGGCGGGGCATTCCTCTACCTGCTCGGAGAGGCCCTGTTTCGCCACACGCTTGCCATCGGTGCCGTGCGGGGACGCGCACTCGCCGCAGCTCTCGCCCTCGCCACCATCCCGCTCGGCAGCCAGGTGGCCGCCGCGGCGCAGATCGCGGTGCTCGTCGGACTGTTGGTGGCGATGCTGGTGCTCCAACGGCCGCCGCGCGGTTCGTCGGCGTCCACGCCCTAGCGACCGACGCAGCAACTCAACGCCGGCGCCAGGCGAAGTAGATGCTGCTGTTGGCGAAGCTGGGGCAGAAGCCGAAGGAGTCCTCGGGCTGATAGCTCCACCTGGCGAGCTTCTCGCGCAGGGAGTCGCCCAGGTTGGAGCCCTTCTGTCGCACCACCAGCTTCTCGCGCGGCCAGAGGTCCTTTTCCACCTCGACCCTGCTGCCGTCGAAGGGAGCCGGGTTGGCAGGGGCCACGCCGGGCACGACTTCGGCCTCGGGCCACTCGGCCTCCCCGATCACTCGTTCGGCCAAACGCGACACGGCCGCGAACGGATTCCCGCCGCGCCCCTGGCTGTTCATCTCGTCGCGCCAGGCCTGGCGGCCCTGGGCGTACTCGGGACGATCGCGGTACACGATCCAAAACTCCGCCCACTGGGCTCTGGTCTGGTTCCCATCGCCCCGGTAGGGGTCGTGGGTGCCGCGCGGGAAGACGCCGTAGACGTCCTCGGGGCAGAGGCCAAGCGCGTCGCGGTAGGACGGCATGAAGTGGTCGAGCTGACTGGTCGAGGAGCGTGCGTGCAGCCCCGGATAGATCCGGTCGACGATGATCGGCGGCGCGCCCTGCACCGTGGCGGCGGCCTCCACCCCACCTGGCAGCGGTCCTGCTTCGCCGCCCTTGGCCAGTGAGATCATCTCGCAGTAGGCGTCGTCGTCGAGGACGCCCATCGCCTTGAGCTTCTCGATCGAGGCGATCTGCTCATCGGAGGCGACGGGGTTGGGCCCACTCAGGTCAACGAGAGCCGGCTGCGCGGGAGCGCCGTACACGCCCTCATAGCTCTTGGCCAACGCGCCCGCCTGGTCAGCCAGGCCGGTGATTCTGCCGCCGAGCCAGCTGTCGGGTGAGATCTCATCGTCGGCCGGCCCGCTGGACCCCATGAAGAAGTCGAAGTTGATGACGGTCTCGGACTCCGGGAGGGCGACCCTGGCTTGCTCGTACTCGGGCCGGTCCCGATAGAGGAAGAAGAAGGAGCTCCCGCTCAGGAGCTGCAGCGGGAGGAATCCGTAGGAGTCCTCCGGGCGCAAACCGACCGCCCGGATGTACTCCACGGGATTGACGTCGCGCATGTCCTCGACGATGCCGGAAGCGACCATACGCGCAGCTACCAGTCGGCGAGCATCGCGTTGCCGGGCTCGTCCGGATCGTATTTCACGGTGAGCGGCCGGCCCTCTGCGAACCTGTTCACCTGCCAGGGGAGCATGTGCTGGCTGATCTGCGTCCTGTGCGACGCGCCCGACGCGAGCTGGATCGACACGTCGAACTCGAACTTGCGGCCGCCGCTGAGGTCGGCCACGTCGGTGGGGCGCATCGAGTGCATGACCGCGGGGCCCTCGACCCCGCGCTTGTGCAGATCCTTCATCGCCTTCTGTTCGGCCTCCGCCTCACCGGCCAGCGCCTCGAGCTCGGCGGGTGAGTACTCGCGTATCTCCGGCAGGGAGCGAACCGCATCCGGGTTCGCAGCGAACGCCGCATCGAGCTGGGCGCGCGCGTCGGCCAGTTTCTTGGCCTTCCTGTCCGACATGAGCTTCCCGCTGAACAGCCCCACGGCACTTCCTTTCATCGATTGGGTGCGGAGGGTAACCCACGTTTGAGCGCCGGCCCACCGGGCATCCGCAGGTCATGGCGTCGTCCACCGACCAGGTCCCCACCGTCCCGCTGCGCGGCGGCGCAGAAATCCCCCAGCTCGGCTTCGGGGTGTTCCAGGTACCGCCCGAGGACACCGCGGAGGTCACGACGCGAGCGCTGCTGACCGGCTATCGCCACATCGACACGGCGGCCGCCTACGGCAACGAAGCCGGCGTCGGCCAGGCGGTCCGAGCCTCCGGGCTCGACCGGGGCGAGGTGTTCATCACGACGAAGTGCTTCAACGACGATCATGGCTACGAGCCGGCCAAGCAGGCCTTCAAGGCCAGCCTCGACCGCCTCGAGCTCGAGTACGTCGACCTCTACCTCATTCACTGGCCGGTGCCGGCGCATGACCGCTATGTCGAGACCTGGCGGGCGTTCATCGAGTTGCAGAGCGAGGGACTGATCCGAGCCATCGGCGTGTCGAACTTCCAGCCGGCTCATCTGCGGCGGATCATCGAGGAGACCGACGTCACTCCCGCGGTCAACCAGATCGAGCTGCACCCGCGCTTTCAGCAGGTCGGCCTGCGTCGCGAGCACGACGAGCGCGGCATCGTCACCCAGGCGTGGAGTCCACTCGCGCAGGGTCAGGTGCTCGACGATCCGACGCTGGGGGAGATCGCCGGCGCCCACACCAAGACGGTCGGGCAGGTGGTCCTGCGCTGGCACCTGCAGATCGGCAACGTCGTCTTTCCCAAGTCCGTCACGCCCGAGCGGATCGAGGAGAACTTCGACATCTTCGATTTCCACCTCAGCCAGAGCGAGATGGAGGCCATCGAGGCTCTGGACGCGGGGGACCGCATCGGCCCCGACCCGGAGACGTTCGTGCGCCCGTAGCCGCTGCGCTTCAACGCCGCTACGGGAGGATCAGGTTGAGGTCGCCGAACTCGTGCCACAGATAGCGCCCGGCTCGCGCTGCCCGGTAGCAGCGCTCGAGCAGGTCCGGGCCGGCCGCGGCCTCCAGCAGCTCCAGATGCGATGAGTCGGATTCGTGCCATCCGGTGAGGAGCCAGTCGATGGCCCTCAGCCCGCGCTTCGGGGTGACGACGAGGTTGGTCGAGCCCTCGCCCGGGTGGATGGCGCCGTCGGCGTCCGTGACCGTCTCGAGCCCGCGCACGACGGTCGTGCCGACGGCGATCACGCGCCCGCCCCAACGGTGAACCGCGTTGGCCAGCCGAGCCGTCGCCGCCGGGACCCGGTAGCGCTCGGGATACGGAGCCTCGCCACGTTCGAGCGAAGACACGCCCGTGTGCAGCGTCACGGGAGCTATGAGCACACCGCGTGCGACGAGCTCGGTCACGAGGGTGGTGGTGAAGGGCCGGCCCGCGCTCGGCATCTCGGCGCTGCCGGGCTCGCAGGCAAACACGGTCTGGTACGCCGCGATCGGCCGGTCGTCCCCGTCGGACGCGTAGCGGATGGGGCCTCCGTGCCTGCTCAGGTAGGCACCGAGCGGCTCACCCACCGAGAGCCTGGCGACGCACAGGCGAGCGCTGCCGAGATAGGGCGCGAGCAGCTCCGCGCCGGCCCCACCGGGCAGCTCGATCCGGGCGCCGATCGGCGGAGGACCGAACCGCAGCCGGTCAGACGTTCGCAGCTCGACCACCCACCGCTCGTCGGCGAGCGGCGTCGAGAGGTGCAACGTGACGGCGCGCCCCCCCAAGCGTGCCGGCAGCGCCGCGGGCACGGTCGCCGAGGTGTTGACCACGAGGAGGTCCCCGGCGGCCAGGTAGCTCGAGAGCTCGGAGAAGCGCGCATGCACGAGTGCGCCGTCGCCGCGAGTCGCGACGAGCATCGCCACGTCCTCGCGGCCCAGGCGCGGGGGTTCGGCCCGTGGTACGGCGGCGACCGGGTCGGCGAGCGCGCCGACGCTCATGCCGGCTTGGCTCCGAGGTCGCGCGCCCGGTAGCGGCCGCTGGGCAGCGAGCCATCGATCAGCGCCAACAGACCCGGCACGCTCTCCTCGGCCGGCGGGCGGTCCGAGATGTCCTCACCGGGAAACGCCTCCTGATGCATCTGCGTGCGCATGTCGCCGGGGTCGACCGCGTACACGCGCAGGTCGAGATGCTCGGCGGCGAGAATGGCGGTCAACTGGTCGAGCGCCGCCTTCGAGGAGCCGTAGCCGCCCCAACCCTCGTAGGGCTCGACGGCCGCGTCCGAGGTGATGTTGAGGATCGCCGCCTGCGGCGCCAGGCGCGGCCGCGCGAGCTGAAACAGCGCGAGCGGAGCGACGACGTTGGCCTCGTACACACGCCTGAGCTCGTCGAGTGGGTAGTCGGCAAGGGCGGGCTGCGGGCTGGGACCGAGCAGGCTCGCGTTGTTGACCAGAACGTCGATGGGTTCACCGGCCGCTGCCATGAGCGCGCTTCGGTGCTCGGCATCGGTGACGTCACCGGGGACCGCCACGACGCCGGTGAGGCCCTCCGTTGCCTGCTCGAGCGCTGCCGCGCCCCGAGCGTCGGCGACGACCCGCCACCCGCGTTGCCCCAGGGCATGGGCGAGGGCGAGGCCCAGCCCGCGGGATGCCCCCGTGACGATGGCGACGCTCATGGCGCCCGCTCGGGCTCGACCGCCCGCGAGAGGCGGCCGGCGGGGTCGATCCCCCACGAGACGATCCGCTCGGGGTGTATGCGGATCAGCGGCCGGGGCGCCTCCTCGGTCTCGGCGCGGCCGCGGACCTCGATGCCGCGCGGGCGCCATGGATCTGTGCTGGCGACGTCATCGATGACGATGGCGCCCCGGCCCTGGCGCTCGACGTCGCGAAACTTCTTCGTCTGGGCGAAGTCACGTCCGCCGATCTCGATCGCATCGAGCTCGGCATTGAACGACCACCCGACGGGGACGACGTGCGGGGTCCCGTCGGCGCCGACCGTGGCCACGCGGCCCAGTCGCCGCTCGCCGAGCAGGTACTGCAGCTCATCGGCAGTGAACGCGCTCGTCGCTGTGCTCATCCAGACCTCCAAGGGCGGGAACGGGATTCGAGACATCATCATGCATCTTCAACCGCACTTGAAGTCAAGGGCTCTGGCTGCTTGACTGACACGCGTGTCTGAATCGCTGACGATCGGAGAGGTCGCCCATCGCAGCGGGGTGGCCACGTCGGCGCTTCGCTTCTACGAGAAGGAGGGGCTGATCGGCTCCGAGCGCAGCTCGGCCGGCCACCGGCGCTACCGCCGGTCCGTGATCCGTCGCGTCGCCTTCGTCGTGTTCGCCCAACGCGTCGGCCTGAGCCTCGCCGAGGTCCGAGCGGAGCTGTCAAAGCTGCCCCAGAACCGTGTGCCCAGGCGCTCTGACTGGGCCAAGCTCTCGCACTCCTGGACGGCGCGCATAGACGAGCGCATCGCCGAGCTGCAACGTCTGCGCGCGGGCCTCACCGACTGCATCGGCTGCGGCTGCCTGTCGCTCGACCGCTGCAAGCTCGCCAACCCGGATGACCGCGCCGGGAAGCACGGTCCGGGTCCGCGCTACTGGGTGAGCGATCGGCGGCCGGTGTGAAGGTGACCCCCGTGACGGTTTGGATAAGTAAGCGGAGCTAGACTCGCAGACCCGACGAGGAGGACACGCTGTCTCAACCCACGAAGGTGGTCGGCCGGCGGGTAGTCGCCTACCTGGTCGACTCGCTGGTCTACGCCGTGCTCGGAGGCGCTCTGTGGTTCGCGTTGACCGACCACTTTCCCGCCAGCCGAGCCGATACGACATCCGGCGGCTTCACGATCGGCGACACACGCTACGGCTTCACCGACTCGGGCAAGCGGACCGTGTGGTTGATCGCGATCATCATCCTCGCCGTGGTGCTCTTCATAATCATTCCGGGCCTGAAGGGCAAGTCCCCCGGCCGCTGGCTCACCGGAATTTCAATCGTCAAGCGTGACGGGGGCCCGCCCGGGATCGGGCGACAGATCGTCCGACAACTGCTCTGGATCGTGGACTCCTTCCCGTTCGCAAACCTCGTCGGATTCATCACCGCACTCGCCTCCAAGCACAACCAGCGGGTGGGCGACATGGTGGCCAGGACCTAGGTCGTGCGCGACAGCGCCGCAGGCCAACCGATGCCGCCCCCGTTGGTCGCGGCAGGGCCAACCTGGGCATCGAGATCGCCACAGTGAAGGGTATGCCGCTCGGCCCGCACCGAGGAGCCCACCCCAAGATCTGATCGATCGAGGATGTCCGTCGATGAGCATGGTCGCCGATCGTTTGGAGCACCCACTGGAAACCGAGCAGCGGGTCCTACCCCTCGAGCTGTTCTTCGACCTGGTCTTCGTCTTCGCGCTCACCCAGGTCACCGGCTTCATCGCGAACGACCCCACATGGACCCGGTTGGCCGAGGGGCTGGCCATTCTCGCCGTGCTGTGGTGGGCGTGGGTGTCCTACGCCTGGCTGGGGAATACCGCGGCGTCGGACGAGGGCACCGTGCGAGTGGTCCTGCTCGCGGCCATGGGCGCCATGCTCGTCGCGTCGCTCGCGGTGCCCCGCACGTTCGGCGGCGACGGGCTGGTGTTCGGGGTGGCCTACCTGGCGGTCCGCCTGCTGCACCTGGGCGCCTACGCGGTGGTGGCCCGCGGCGACCCGACACTGCTCTACGTCGTGCGCCGCCTGGCGAGCACCGTCATCCCGGCGGCGGCGCTGCTCGTGCTGGCCGGCGCCCTCGATGGGACGCCGCGAGCCCTGTGCTGGGGCGCCGCCCTGGCCGTCGACTACGGCGGGCTGGCGCTGCGCGGAACCGAGGGCTGGCGCGTGCAGGCCGGCCACTTCGCCGAGCGCCACGGACTGGTGATCATCATCGCCCTGGGCGAGTCCATCGTCTCGCTGGGGGTCGGCGTGCACGACCTGGGGGTCAACGCCGGAATCGTCGCGGGGGCGCTGCTGGGCATCGCCGCCGCCGGGGCCCTGTGGTGGGCCTACTTCGACGTCGTGGCGCTCGTGGCCGAACGACGCCTGCGCGAGGCCTCACCGGCCGAGCAGGTCCGCATGGCCCGCGACTCCTACACCTATCTGCACCTGCCGATGGTGGCCGGGATCGTGCTCTTCGCGCTCGGTGTCAAGAAGACGCTCGGCGGTGTCGACGAGCATCTGCACGCCGTGCCGGCGGCGGCCCTGTTCGGCGGCGTGGCGCTCTATCTCATCGCGCTGAGCGCGTTCAAGCGCCGCAACGTGGGCTCCTTCAACCAGCCTCGCCTCGTCGGCGCCGCGGTGCTCGCCGCGCTCGCACCGCTCGCGGTGGTCCTCCCCGCCCTGCTGTCACTGGCGCTGCTCACCCTCGTCGCGTGTGCGCTGATCGGCTACGAGGTCAGGCGCTACGCCGAGGCCCGCGGACGCATCCGGCACGGGAGCTGACCCGGACGCCAGTCGCTCAGGCCGTTTCGGAGGCCGCCACCGGGGAGGGCTCGACGCGCAACACTCGCGCCAGTCCGGCGGGCATCCACCAGTTCCAGCGCCCCATCAGCGAGACGACCGCCGGCACGAGCAGCGCCCTGATCACCGTCGCGTCGAGCAGGATGCCCGCCGCCAGGCCCGTGGCGAGGATCTTCACGTCGGTCTCGGGCCCCGAGGCCATCGACACGAAGGCGAGGAACAGGATCAGCGCCGCGCTCGTGACGAGACGGCCCGTCCGCCCAAGGCCCGTGATCACCGCATCATCCGTGTTGTGAGCGCCGTCGTACTCCTCGCGCATGCGGGCCAGGATGAACACCTCGTAGTCCATCGAGAGACCGTAAAGGAACGCAAATACCATCACCGGGATCCAGCTCGCGATCGCCCCGGTGGGATCGATCCCCCAGATCTGGGAGGAGCCGTGGCCGTTCTGCCACACGAACGCGAGCACGCCCCAGGCCGCGCCGACCGAGAGGATGTTGAGCACGACGGCCTTGATGGGCAGGAGGATCGAGCGAAACGCGCGCGCGAGCAGCAGGAAGGTGACGAGCGCGATCAGGGCGATCATCAGCGGGAACGAGCCGTAGACGGCATCGATGAAGTCCGCGTTCTCGGCGCCGGTGCCCCCCACTCGGGCGGGAGCGGACGTCACGTTGCGGATCTTGTCAACCGTGGCTCGCCCCGCGCCGGAATCGTCACCGCGGCTGGGAACCGCGAGGACGACAGACTGCCCGTTGCGCACCCAGCCGGCCGTCGCGGGCGCAGACACGCCATGCACGCCGTCGACCTTGGCCTGTGTCGCCTTCACGGCCTGAGTGGCGCCCGTGGGTGAGAGCGTCTCGACCGGCGCGATGGCCCCCGCGCCGATGCCGGACTTCTCGAGTGCCACCAGCCCGTCCTTCGCGTCTCCCTGCTTGGCGATCGTGTTCGGATCGGCGTTGCCGAGATTCATGCCGGTGGCCGAGTAGAGCAGGACACCCAAGATCGCCACGGCCACCACCGCTGCCAGGCCTCGGCGGCGCACCACGGCGGCCGACCAGCGGCGCCACGCCGCGTCGCTGTTGTCGCGGCGCCGCAGGCGGCGGCGGTCGAGTCGCGGCCCCATCTTGGCGAGAATCACCGGCAGCAGCGTGATCGCCACCGCGGTGGCCACGAGCGGGATCAGCAGGCCGCCGTAGCCGATGCTGCGCATGAAGGGCAGCGGCAGGGCGACGAGCGCGAGCAGGCCGACGGCCACCGTGGTCCCCGAGAACACGACCGCACGCCCCGCCGTGCCCATCGCCGCGGTGATCGCGTCCTCGTTGTCCAGGCCCTTGTCGCGCTCCTCCCGCCAGCGGACCACGACGAGCAACGCATAGTCGATGGAGACGCCGAGCCCCACGAGGGCTACCAGGAATTGGACCACCGGCGAGAGGGCGGTGATCTGCGTCAGGCCGAGCAGCAGCAGGAAGGTGACGAGGATCGAGGAGATCGCCATCACGAGGGGAACCAGCGCCAGCCACGAGCCGAACACGAACACGAGCACGAGCAGCGCGCCGACGCCGCCGAGCAGCGCCTCCAGGAGCACCCCCGGGCCTCCGCCGCCACCCTGTGAGCCCTGCAGCGCGTCGAAGCCGGTGACCTTCACCCCCCCATTGCCCGCCAGCTCGGCCCTCACGTCCTTGGCGAACTTCGTGTTCCCGCCGAAGACGTCCGTGGGGCGCGGCGGGAACGCGTAGATGAAGGCGGTGCGCCCGTCCTTGGACACGAACGCTTGGTCACCGGTGGATCCGTAGCCGGCGACGCGCGCTCTGGGGAACCGCTTCGTGAGCTTCTCCTCGAGGGTTCGCACCTGACCGCGATCGGCGCCGGACACCACCGCGAGCGTGGGTGGGTTCTCGCCGCCGTTGCCGTAGGTCCGCTCGATCTTCTGGTTGGTCTCGAAACCCTCCTTGCCGGGTACGCCGAAGCGCTGGTCGAACTTGACGGTGCCGGAAGCCGCCATCCCGAGGACGGTGAGGACGATCCAGGCGACGCCGACGAGGCGCTTGTGGCGCAGGACGAGACGGGTCAGCTTTTGCATGGCGAGGGATTCCCCTATTCGTTCGCTGAGCGAATGGTGTGTATCACAAATCGTTCGGGGAGCGTATTATCGACCTGTGAACCTACCGACGCATGGCTCACTGGACGAGTACACGGGCTTTCTGCTGAGAAAGGTCTCGCTGGCGGCGTTCAGCAGCTTCTCGTCCGTGTGCGAGAAGGACGGCCTGCACCCGATGCACTTCGGCATGCTCACCATCCTCGAAGCCGAAGGCCCGATCTCCCAGCGAGTTCTCTCAGACCGGGCCGGCGTCGACGCCAGCACGATGGTCCAGCGCATGGACGCGCTCGAGGCGAAGGGGCTCGTCAAGCGAGCGCGGAGCACCGAGGATCGGCGGTCATACGAGATCGAGCTCTCGCCCGAGGGCCGCGCCGTGCTGAGGCGACTGCGCAAGCAGGCCTCGCAGGGCGGCGAGCGCCTGTTCGGTGTGCTGGACGAGCAGGAGCGCGCGCAACTGCACGCCCTGCTGCTCAAGGTCGCCGAGGGACTGGACCGACGCGCGTAAGGCCCGCCTCCAGGTTGGATGATCGGCGTGCTCGGCCGGCGCCTTACACTCGCAGGCGTGCCGACCCCGCGGCCGCGACCCTAGATGGCGATTCGCCCGCCGTTTCCGCTCGATCTGCCGTTCTCGATGGTAAGCGACCTTCGGTCGCTGGCCTCGTCGGCCTCGAAGCTCGTCGGTCGGCTCGATGCCACGGACGTAAAGCTCGAGCGCCTGCTCGAGACACTGGCGCCGGTGGGCGGAGAACTGGGCAAGCTTCGGCGCGTCGTGGTCGCGCTCCAGGCGCAGGTCGCCAGCAACGAGCAGCAGCTCCAAGCCGTCGAAGGACAGTTCGCCAGCACCGAACGACAGATGTCGACCCTCGAGCGCGAGATCGCCGGCCTGCAACGCGCGCTCACAAGCCTGCAGGCCGACATCCACCACATCCAGGAGCGCGTTCCCGGCCTCAGGCCGCCCGAAGAACGCTAGCCGACGCGTCCGGGTGTCGGGTAGGGTCGTGCCAGCGAGCTGAAGGGACGTGGCAATGGCCGACGAGAGGCAGTTTGCGGACCTGGTCTTCGAAGGGGGCGGCGTAAAGGGCATCGGGCTCGCCGGTGCCTTCGCCGCGATCGAGCAACGCGGCTTCACCCCCCAGGGCGTCGCCGGCACCTCGGCCGGGGCCATCACCGCCGCACTCGTGGCCGCGGGATACAGCTCGGCCGAGCTCGACAACATCGTGCGCACCATGCCCTTCGGGCAGTTCAAGGACGAGGGTCCCGAGGACAAGGTGCCGCTCATCGGCCGCGGCGCCAGCGTACTGCTGGAGCGTGGAATCTACGAGGGCAAGTTCTTCCAACGGTGGATCGCCGACCTGCTCGAGGCGAAAGGGGTCACCACGTTCGGCCAGCTCGCCGACGAGACGGCTGGCAATCCCAAGAGCCGGCATCGCCTGCAGGTCATCGTCTCGGATGTCACACACCGGCGGATGCTAATCCTCCCCGATGACGCCGAGCACCTGGGGATCGATCCCGACGAGCTCGACATCGCCTACGCAGTGCGCATGAGCATGTCGATCCCGATCTTCTTCGAGCCGGTGGTGCACAGCAACCGGCGGACCGGTGAGGAGCACCTGATCGTCGACGGCGGGATGCTCTCGAACTTTCCCGTCTGGCTCTTCGATCGTGAGGGCCAGGAGCCGCGCTGGCCCACGTTCGGACTGCTGCTGGTGGAGCCCGACCCCAAGAAGCCGATCGGCCACCGCCTCGCGGGGGAGGCCCATGGCGCCAAGCTGGGTTCGCTGGTCGACTACATCAAGAGCCTCGCCCAGACGATGATGGAGGCCCACGACCGGCTCTACCTCGAGAAGGCCACCTACGCCCGCACGATCCCCATCCCCACCCTTGGCGTCGGTACGACGGAGTTCGACATCTCGCCCGAGCGATCCGACGCCCTGCACGAGTCGGGTCGCCAGGCGGCCTCTGACTTCCTCGACCACTGGGACTTCCCGGCCTACGTACAGGAGTTCAGGCGCGGGAAACAGCACTCCCGGCGGGCGGAGCTGGTCGACAGCCTGGCGAGGTAAGCCGAGATGGCGAGCCCGGCAGGTCGGCCGCGGAGATCCGGCTAGGGTCGTCAGGGTGCACTCCGCTACTCCGTCCTCTCCTGCCGTCCGCGTCGAAGGCGTGATGAAGAGCTTCGGCACGACCCCGGCGCTGAGGGGCGTGGACCTGCTCGTTCCCGAGGGCACGGTGTACGGGCTGCTCGGCCCCAACGGAGCGGGGAAGACCACGCTCGTGCGTGTACTGGCGACCTTGCTGACGCCTGATGGCGGCCGCGCCGAGGTCTTTGGTCGCGACGTGGTGGAGTCCGCCCCCGCCGTCCGCGAACTGCTCGGGCTGACGGGGCAGTTTGCGGCGGTCGACGAGATCCTCTCGGGTCGCGAGAACCTGGTGATGTTCGGCCGGCTCTTCGACCTTGCGCCGGCCGAGGCTCGCCGGCGCGCGGACGAGCTACTCGAGCGCTTCGATCTCGCGGACGCCGGCGACCGGCCCGCGCGCACCTACTCCGGCGGGATGCGGCGTCGGCTCGACCTCGCATCGAGCCTGCTGACGCGGCCGCGGATCCTCTTCCTCGACGAGCCCACGACCGGACTGGACCCGCGCAGCCGGAACGAGATCTGGTCGATCGTGCGCGAGCTCAAGCGAGAGGGAACCACGCTGCTGCTGACGACCCAGTACCTGGAGGAAGCGGACGAGCTGGCGGATCGGATCGCCGTGATCGACCACGGCAGGGTGATCGCCGAAGGCACGGGCAACGAGCTCAAGGAGCGGATCGGCGGTCAGATCCTCGAGGTCGAGCTCGCGAGCGCCGCCACCCGCGACGAGGCCCGGGCCGTGCTGCGCGGTGTCGGCTGCGGCGACCCGCAGCCGGAGGATCGCGCCGACAGACTGACGCTGCCGGCTCCACGGAATGGTCTCGAGCTGGTCGGGGAGGCCGCCGCGGCGCTGCGCCTCGCCGATATCGGCGTGAGCACTCTCGGGCTGCGCGGGCCAACGCTCGACGACGTGTTCCTGCAGCTCACCGGCGCGCCGGCAAGCGAGGAGGGCGGCGAGCCGCCGGCGTCCGCCACCGCGCCCCACGCGATGGATGGGCCTGCCCCGCCGTCGCCGGGACCCGAACCAGAGTCGCAGCGTTCGGCTCGCGGGCTGCTTGCACTCCACGTGCCCACGCCGGGAGAGGTGCGCTCTGCGCTGACCGACACCCGCGTGGTGACGGGTCGCAATCTGCGTCACTTCATCCGCCAGCCTCAGCTGCTGATCTTCTCGACGATCCAGCCGATCATGTTCGTGCTGCTGTTCGCGTACGTCTTCGGCGGCGCAGTGAAGGGCTCGCTGCCGGGCGGGGTGAAGTACATCGACTTCCTGCTGCCGGGCATCTTCGTGCAATCCGTGGCCTTCCGCGCGACGCAGACTGCCGTCGGCCTGTCCGAGGACCTCGAGCGAGGCGTCATCGACCGGTTCCGCTCGATGCCGATGGCGCGCTCGGCGGTGCTGATCGGCCGCACTGTGGCGGACCTCGTGCGCAACGTGCTGATCATCGGGCTGATGACCGTGGTCGGCTACGTGATCGGCTTCCGCTTCGGCGCGGGCCTCCTGGACGCGCTTGCGTGCGTCGCCGTGGTCAGCGCGTTCGGGTTCGCGCTCAGCTGGATCTTCGCCTTCGTGGCGCTGACGGTCCGCGGCGCCGAAGCCGCGCAGTCGGCGGGCTTCGTGGTCATCTTCCCGCTCGTCTTCGCGAGCTCCGTGTTCGTCCCGGTCTCGACCATGCCGGACTGGCTGCAGGCCGTTGCCCAGGCGAGCCCCGTCACGCTGACGGCGAACGCCGCGCGCACCTACGCGCTCAACGGCGGCGTGCCCGGATCACTCGCCGGAGCGGCCACCTGGATCATCGTGCTGCTCGCGATCTTCATCCCGCTCTGCGTCTGGCGCTACCGGCGCATGAACTGAGCCGCCGTACGGCCGCGCCAGGCTACGAGGTTGGGACGGTGTCGTCGTAGCGCAGGCCCGAGGACGCCTCGCCGCGCCCCGGGCGCACCTCGCGCCCGCGCCAGGCATAGGTTCGGCCGTCGTGCCAGCGCGCGATCTGATCGAGCACGGTTACCGCGAGGCCCTCGCGTGTCACGCGCTCCTCGAAGATCCGGTCCAGCGCACTGAGCAGGTCTCCCGCCGGGGTGCGATCCATCCCCGTCGCCGTGTCGAAGAACTCGGCGCGCACGAGCAGCCGCCGGGCGTCGGCCGGCGCGGACGCCGCGTAGGGGAACCACGACGACGGCACGGGTGTCGCCAGGCGCCAGACGCGCTCGGAGCCGGTCAGCGCCGGCTCGGCTACCGCCAGCTCCTCCCGCTGCGGCCTGAGGTCGACGCCGCGGCCAGTGCCGCCGGGCACGACCCATTCGATGCCCCAGGCAAGGTTCGCCAGCTCGTCGCGCTGGAGGGTCACGTGCTCGCGCGGGCGCGAGCGTACGGCCGCGACGGGCGAGGGTACGACCACCAGGCGGTCGTCCGGAACGCCACTCGTGGCCAGCCCCGTGACCGAGAACGGCGGCGCGCCGAGGCCGTCTGCCTGTGGGTGGGCGGCGTCCGCGACCACCGTGGCGACGCCGAAGGTGTCGCGCACGACGACGTAGTCCACGGCCGCCACGGACCCCACGGGGACCTCGAGCGGGACCAGCAGCCAGTCCGGGCTGGAGACGATGGCAAAGTCGATCGCCACGAGCTTTGCCAGATCGGTCGGGCCCGCGGGCGTCCCGCCGAGGTACACCGCACCGTCCTCGAGTTCCCAGAAGCGGTCCGCAGGCGCGCCGGGGAACGTCAGCGCCGCGGGCAGCAGGGTCAGGCTCAAGGGCTCAGGGCCGCCTGTGGGCGCCCCTGGATCGAGGCCGTCGGCGGCGTCGAAGGAGTACCAGTCGACGCCCGTGCCGTCGTAGGCCGCCGCGCCCAGCACGGTCGGCTTTGCCCCCGGCCGAGCCAGCGGCGGCGCCGCCACCGTGAAGTCGTACTCGAGGGCCTCGTCCGACCACGCCGGCGGCGGCCCCGCGGCGCCCCAGCGGGCGAGCGCCTGCGCCATCCACTCGCTGCACACCGTCAGCAGCGCGTCCTGCGCGGGGGGCGCGACCAGGGCAGTGAGGGCTCCCGGGTCCGACCTCACGAGGTCGAGGGCGCCGCCGCCATCGATCACCCGTCCGGCCAGCAGGGTCACGTAGTGCTCGCCGACGGTGTCGCCGGCCACGGGATGCTCGGGCGCCCGCAGCGGCGCCAGCGCATCACGCAGGTGCGCGGCCACCCCTGCGAAGCCCGCGTCCTCCAGCCGCCGCCGCAGGTCCTGGCCCGCCCGGACTCGCGCGGCCAGGTTCCCGGGTCCGGGCCCGAGCTGCCCCTCGGCCTCCACGAGCGCCTCCACGGGTCCGTCGAGCGGCGCCTCAACGCCGGCGATCCGCGCGCGGGTGAGCATGGACCAGCCCGCGCGGACGTCGACGGCCACCGGCGTCCCCCCGTCGCTTGCGGTCAGCTCGCCGAGCTGGCGCTGGCGCCCGAGCAACCACAGCGGGTCGCCTAGCTCCGCGGCCTCCCCGACGGCGTAGTCGGTGGTGCGAGCGTGTGGCTCGAGCCGGCTCCAGGTGACGTCCGTCATCGCGCGTGCCTCGCCGCGTCGACCATCGCCTGCGTGAAGTCGCCCGCCGCGTCCGCCACCGGGGAGGTGCCCGGCACCCCCTCGCGGACCATCGTCAGCGGCACGTACTGGGTGCCCCCGGCAGCGTCGAGATCCTCGAGCTCCACCAAGCGCAGCCGGGCCAGGTCCAGCGCCTCCCCGACCGTCCGCTCGAGCAGGTCCCAGGTCCAGGGCTGACCCCAGGGGGTGGGGTGCACGGCGAGCAGGATGGACTGCGGAGGCCGCGCGTTCGGCGCGTCGTAGTGGACGGCCAGGCCGGTGATCGCGGTCGGGTCGGGCAGCACCTCGACGAACTCGTCGAGCACCAGAGCTCCCCTCGAGATGGTCGTCCAGTCACCGAAGACGACGAGCAGCGTGCGCGGGCCGGGCGGGCGCCACCAGCGGCGCAGCGGGTTGGCGGACTGGCCGTCGGCGAGCTCGTCCCCCAGCCACGGCTCGGGCCCGGAGCCGCCGAGCTGCATGCCGGTGAGCGCGACCGCGGGGTTACCGCCGACGGCGCCGAACAGCAGCAGGTCGTCGATCGCGCCGAGGGCTTCCCGGACCTCCCCGTGCCGCTCGATCCAGGGGCGCACCTCGTCCGCGCCGACTGCCGTCGGCGCCGGCGCCGGCGGGCTCACGGATGATCCGAGCCCGAAGGTCGGCACTACCGCGTCGCCGCCGACCCGCCGGGCCAGGGCCACGAGGGCGTCCACCGCGCGCGGCGTCGCGCAC
>JALYZC010000004.1 GCA_030945905.1 Actinomycetota bacterium | reverse complement strand
AAGCCCAGTGTCGGACTCGAACCGACGACCCCTTCCTTACCATGGAAGTGCTCTACCAGCTGAGCTAACTGGGCGGGGCGATCAGGGTAGCGAGGCGGCGCTGGCGGTGCCGCCCCCTGAGCGCGTGAAGCCCGCACGCCCCGGGTAGGCAGCGGGCATGGCCGAGCTCGCCGACCGCGCCCGGGACGAGACTCGTGAGGAGCGGGCGGACCGCAACCTGGGCGAGTTGCTCAGCGAGCTGCGCGTCGCCTTGCCGGGGGTGCAAGTGCTCTTCGCTTTCCTTCTCGTCCCGTTTAACCAAGGCTTCACCCGGATGACGGACTTCGAGCGCAAGCTGTACTTCGCGACCCTGTGCACGGCGCTTGCCTCGATGCTCCTGATCGGCCCCCCCGTCCACCACCGGATCCTGTTTCGCCAGCGCGATAAGGAGCACCTCGTGCTCAGCGCCAACCGCCTGACCATCGCCGGGCTCGCGACGCTCGCTCTGGCCATGACGAGCGCCGTCCTGCTGATAACCCACATCCTCTTCGGCGGCGTGACCGCTGGAGTGACCGGCGCGATCGTGCTGCTCGCGTTCGCCGTCCTCTGGTACGGGGTGCCGCTGCGCCGACGTAGTCAGCAGAAGGACCGCCGATGACCCAGGTCCCCGACTTCGCGGCCGGATCGCCCCTTCTCTCCTGCGCCTACCGCTTCGCGCGGGAGGCGCATCACGGGCAACGGCGCACGGGCGACACCGATGTCGGGCACCCCATCGAGGTCGCGCGGCTGCTACACGAAGCCGGGTTCGAAGAAGACGTCGTGGCGGCGGCGTTGCTCCACGACGTCGTGGAGGACAGCACTACGACCGTCGAGGAAGTCCGTACCCGGTTTGGCAACGCCGTCGCGGATCTCGTGGCGGGCATGTCCGAAGATGAGTCCATCGAGCCCTACGAGGAGCGCAAGGCGGCGCATCGCGACCAGGTGCGGCACGCGGGTAGGGATACGGCGGCCATCTTCGCTGCCGACAAGCTGGTCAACGCCCGGGACATGACCGAGGGTACGACCGAGCCCGAGGAGCAGAAGCTCGACCACTACGAGCGCACGCTGGCCGCGCTGTGCGCCGAGCACCCCGACCTCGCCTTCCTCTCGGCGCTGCGGCGAAAGCTGCGCGCACTCAGGCCGCGTGACGATCTGGCGCGGTGAAGCCCTCCGGCGGGCGCAGGGCTAGGGACTCGTCAGCAGCGGGGAGCGGCAGCGGTGTCGACCGGCGGGGCGCCTGAGGAGCTAAGGACGACCGACTTCCTGACGGAGGCGCCCCCGCGGTCACACGGTGGGACCACGATGGTCGCCAGCGGACTGCCATCCGGCACGACCAGCAGCGAGCGGACGCTGCCCAGTCCGCCCACGTCCGACTTCTCGGTGGGAGTCGGCGAGCCACGCTTGAGCACGTAGATACCCGACGGAATGCTGGCCGTGAGGCCAGGGCATTTGGGCACGACGAGTACTCGCCTGCCCTCCGCCTTCGGCACCGCAACGGTCGTCACGCCCTGCGTCTGAAGCTGCTCGGCAACGTTCTGGGCGGTGAAGGATCCCTTCGTGCCGCACGGAGGCACGACCACCCTGAGCTGGTGATCGGCGTTCGGCACGAGGATCGCGCGGGCGCCTGGCGCGGGCGGTGGGTTCGTGCTCTTGGGGCCGATCGCCAGCCCGGCGAGGAGGACGATGCCGATGAACAAGCCCCCGATCACCCAGGGTATCCGCGTTCCACCCTCGGTCAGGGATTGTCCGCGACCCGCTCCCGTCCCCTTGCTTCCCTCACCCTCGCTGGCCACGGTCACCTCCTCGGACTTGCATGCCTCGGCTCCTGGCGCTCGGCTTCAAACGGTTAGCGGAAGAGCAGCACGGCAACGACGACGAGGATTCCCACCAGCAGGGCGAGCGCGACGATCTCGGGTGGCCGCTGGAGACGCCAGAACTCGGGACGAGCCCGGTCGGCGCTGTGTCGGCCCTCCGGCGGTTCGCCGACCCAATCTTCATCTTCATCCCACGCCATCGGGTTGTCTGGCTGGCGGCCACGTCCCCACCGCGGCGTGCCGCGCAACGGTGAGAAGGACGTGCTCGGCCAGACTAGCCTCCGCCGATCACATCATCATCGCCATGCACGGCGGCGCGGTGATCGTATCCGACGCAGATCCCGCGGGCAGCGCCTTGGTCTTGCTCGGCGGGCTCATCATCATCCCACCGCTCATCATGGAGCCACCCGCCATCGCCATCGCCGTGCAGGGCGGCACGATCACAGTCTTGATCTTGCTGTTGGTCGGGAGCACCAGCTGATCCTGAGGCATCATCGTCATCATTCCGGCCCCTGAAGACTGTGGCTGGCTTGGGCCGCTACCCGGCGTGACCAGCACGGTGCTCGAGATGGGCATACCGCCCATCATCATCATGGGCATCATCATCATCATCATGCACGGGTTCACCGCGACCGTCTGGGTCAGCGAAGCCTTGGGTATCACCAGCCGGTTGGAGCCGGCCGGGGGCTTGGAGCCGGACTGAACCACCGCGGCCTCCGAACATGGAGGAACGATGATCGTCAAGTCGTCGTGCTGCTTGGGGACGACCACGGTGCGGACCCCCGGAGAGGTCAGGGCCATCATGACCGGATCCATCATCATCTTCTTGCCGCACGCACTCATGATGAGCGCCAGCGCTATACCGGCCGCCATGATCGCCCGGCGCTTTCCAGCCTTCGCTGCCCTCATCTCCGTCCCTCTCCTCGAAGGCGCCTCCGCGGGCCTAGCCGAAGGCAGTTGGCGTGTCCGATACCCGCCGACGCGCGGAGTAAATCACTTGCGGGCGTTTGCCGTCGAACCGAGGCAGTCGGGGCCCGACCATCGCGCCGCAAGCGGCTACAGGAATCCGTGACGGCGGAAATCGAGGGGCATGGGGGGAGCAGGATTCGAACCTGCGTAGGCAGAGCCATTGGGTTTACAGCCCAACTCCTTTAACCACTCGGACATCCCCCCGAGCGCGAGCGATTCTAGCGTCGCTCCCGGGTTAGCTCGCGTCGCGCAGGCGCTGGGCCTCGGGGAGAGCCTCGAGCTTCTTGAGGGTGTGGTTCTCGATCTGGCGAATGCGCTCACGGGTGACGTTGAATGCCTGTCCGACCTCCTCAAGCGTGCGTGCGCGACCGCCGGTGAGCCCGAAGCGCATCTCGATCACCTCGCGTTCGCGCGCGGGGAGCGCGGCCAGGACCCGGTGTACGTTCTCGCGCCGCAGGTTCAGCGAAGCCAGCTCGAACGGCGACTCGGCCGTCTGGTCCTCGACGAAATCGCCCAGCTCAGATTCGTCCTCCTCGCCGACCGGCTTCTCCAAGGACACCGGGTGCTGGCCGATGCGCAGGATGTCGCGGACCTCGCGCGCGGTGCACTCGAGCTCAGCGGCGATCTCCTCCGCCTCGGGCTCGCGCCCGAGCTGCTGGACGAGCGCTCGCTCCACATGGACGACCTTGTTGAGCTTCTCGACCATGTGGACGGGAATGCGGATCGTCCGTCCCTTGTCGGCGATCGCACGGGTCACCGCCTGGCGGATCCACCACGTCGCATAGGTCGAGAACTTATACCCCCGGCGATAGTCGAACTTCTCCACCGCACGAATCAGGCCCAGGGAACCCTCCTGGATGAGATCGAGAAAGCTCAGGCCGCGACCGAGATAAGACTTCGCGATCGACACGACCAGGCGCAGGTTGGCTTCGATCATCTTCTGTTTGGCCGCCATGTCACCGCGCTCGATGCCCTTGGAGAGCACGACCTCCTGCTCGCGGGTGAGCAACGGGACGCGCCCAATCGAGCGCAGATAGAGCCGCAGCGAGTCAAGGCTGGGCTCGATCGTAAGGTCGACCTCCGGCTTCTTGGCCTCAGCCCCATGCGCTCCCCTCACAGCGACTTCGGCCTTCGTGTTACCCACCGCCACAGGCTTGCCGTCGGCGCCGACGACGTCGATCCCGTGCTCCTGTAGGTAGGAGTGCAGGTCAAGAACCTGCTCCTTGGAAACCTCCACCTCCTCGAGACATCGAGCGATCTCCCCAAAGGACAGAAAGCCTCGCTCCTGACCCTTGGCGATCAGTGCCCGCAGCTCATCGATCTCGACGATCACGGGATGCTCCGCGAGCAGACCATCGCATCGTTGTGTGGCTGGCGTCGACGCTTGCGCTCGTCAAGCGCGTCAACGTACGTCGTGCCACCGAAGGGCAGACGGCGCGGAATCACCGTAACGGCCCCCCGTCGATATCGAGCAGGGGCGGCCGCCGCCAGTAGCCTTCACGCGCCATCGGTTCGAGGGCTCGGTAGCACCCACCACACAGGTGCCTCTGGCGGGAGATCATGGACTGCGCCCACAGCCCACGCGCCATGACCGCGCCGAGCCCGCGATCCAGATCCGTCTCGCGGTGCCCGCATTGGTCGCACACCAAGCTTGTGGCATGCATCAT
>JALYZC010000251.1 GCA_030945905.1 Actinomycetota bacterium | reverse complement strand
GCCGAGGCGAGCAGGATCCGCTCGATCCCGGCCGCCCAGCCGCAGCCCGCCGCCGGCGGGCCGCCCAGCGCCTGCACGAGTCCGTCATAGCGCCCGCCGCCGCCCACGCCCCGCTGCGCACCCAGCGTGCGGCTCTCGAATTCGAACACGGTTCGCGTGTAGTAGTCCAAACCGCGGACCAGGGTGGGGTCGACCTCGTAGGCCAACCCGACGCGCTCGAGCAGCGTCTGCACCTCGGCGAAGTGCTCTACGTCTTCGCCTTTCAGGCGGTCCAGCAGCCGGGGAGCGCCCGCCATCACCGCGCGCGTGCCCGGATCGTCGGTGTCAAACGCCCGCAGGGGGTTGAGATCGATGCGCTCGCGCACCTCTTGCGAGAGCTCGGCCTCGCGCCCGCGCAGGTAGCTCTGCAGCTCCGCACGATACGCCGCACGCACGTCGGGTGAGCCCAGGCTCGAGAGCCGCAGGCGCAGCTCGCGAACGCCGAGCGCGTGGAGCAGTTCGGCCAGCAGCAGGATCGCCTCGGCGTCGACGGCGGGGTCATCGGACCCGATCGCCTCCGCCCCGACCTGCCAGAACTGTCGGTAGCGGCCCGCCTGGGGCGCCTCGTGACGGTAGAAGCTCGACAGGTACCACAGGCGAACCGGCTGGGCAAGCTTGTGCATCCCGTGCTCGATGTAGGCGCGGCAGATCGGTGCCGTCCCCTCGGGCCGCAGGGTCATCGATCGCCCGCCTCCGTCGTCGAAGCTGTACATCTCCTTGCGCACGACGTCGCTGGACTCCCCCACTCCGCGGGCGAACAGCTCGGTGGCCTCGAAGGTCGGGGTCTCGATGCGCCCGTACCCGGCCGCCTGGAAGATCCGGCGAGCCTCGCGCTCGACCGTCTCGCGCGCCGCCGCGGGCCCGGGCAGCACGTCGAAGGTGCCGCGCGGCGCCTGGAGCTCTGCCCCGCTCACCGCCGCGCGGCGATCTGGCGCAGGAAGGGGTTGCTCGTCTGCTCGCGGCCGATCGTCGTGACGCCCATGTGTCCCGGATAGACGGTCGTCTCCGGGGGGAAGCGCTCGACCAGCGCGGCGATGGAGTCCATCAGTGTCGGCGCGTCGCCGCCGGGCAGGTCGGTGCGCCCGATCGAGCCCTCGAAGAGCACGTCGCCCGAGAGCAGCACCTGCTCATCGGCGATCGAGTAGGTCACGTGGCCGGGACTGTGGCCCGGCGTGAACAGCACGTCGATCTCCAGGCCCGCCAGCTCCAGGCGCTCGCCCCCCTTCACCGTCTCGTCAGCGTCGTAGCTTTCGAACGGGCCAAAGCCCGCCCAGGGGACGAAGCGCATGATGTCGGCGAGGACCGGGACCTCTATCTCCGGACAGTAGACCGGCGCCCCCGTGGCACGGGCCAGGGGCGCAACCGCACCGACGTGATCGAAGTGGGTGTGCGTGAGCAGGATCGCCTCGATCTTCAGGTTCAGCTCGTCGATCGCAGCGAGCAGCCGCTCGGCCTCCTCCCCGGGATCGACCACGAGGGCGTGGTCCGCTCCGTCCCGGCGCACGAAGAAGCAGTTCTCCGCCACCGGCCCGACGGTGAACATGCACACGTCCATCAGCGCTTCGGCGAGCCCTTAGCCTCGGCCTTCTTGCGCTGGCGGCGCCGATGGATGAGCAGATCGGTGTAGTAGCCAAGGGGGACGTAGACGACCCCCATGAGCACCGACAGGCCGAGGGCGGGCAGCGGCTTGTCCTTCAGGAAGAGCAGAGCCGTGAGGAACAGGATCGCGGCGGCGGGGAGAGCACGCAGCGCGGCGCCCTTCCAGGTGGGCGGCCGATCGAGACGGGCCGCGCGCCGCTGGCGGGCGAGCTCCTTCTTGTCCGCGCCCCGCTCACCCTGCGTGGGCTTGCGCCCGGTGCGCCCCCGGGACTCGACGGTCCCCGCGGCGGTTCCCCGGTGCTTGGAGCGGCGCTTGCGCTTGGTGTTGGCCATGGGATGAAGCCTAGCCGCCAAGCACGCGCTCGATCAGGTGGCGCTCCGGATCGAAGCCGGGCAGTGCGACGTCCGCGGGGAAGCCGTCGAAGGCAGCGGCGGGCGCCAGCCCGACCAGCTCACAGGCCGCCACCGGTGCGTGGCGGCGAACGGCCGCGACCACCGCGGCCAGCGGCGTCCGGGCCGGGTCCTCGACGTTGCAGGACACCTGGGCGACCCCCGGACCGGCCAGCTCGAGCCCGATGGCCCGCACCCCGGGCAGGCCTTCGGGACCTCCCTCGCGGATGCGCAGTGCGATCGCCTGCGCCTCGTCCACCGTCGCCGGAGCAGCGAGCTCGAGGTTGAACGCGACCAGCGGCGCTCGCGCGCCCACCAGGGTCGCCCCGGCCCCCGGCCCGGGCTTCGCCGGCCC
>JALYZC010000248.1 GCA_030945905.1 Actinomycetota bacterium | reverse complement strand
GACGAGTGCTCTTAGCGCCGCGTTTCCGCTAGCTCGCCCACCAGGCGCTCGATCGCGCGGATGGCGGGTGCGTCCGGCGCGTAGTCGATCGGTGCGATCCCGAGGCGCTCCGCCGTGGCCACGCGCTCGTCGTGCGGCAGAGAGGTGAACACCGGCTCGCCGATCAGCTTCTCGACATGGCGGACGTCGCGCTGGTTTCGCACGCGGTGGGCGATCAGCACCACGTCGGCACCGCCGCGCTGGCGCAGGATGCGCGCGACGCGTCGCGCGGTCAGGGCGGACTGGGCGCCGGGCTGGACGACGACCACGTACTTCTGGGCGTAGGGCGCCCAGTTATAGGCGGCCTGACGCGGCCCGGCCGGGAGATCACCGATGAACGTCCAGTCGCTGAACGCCCGCGCGTTTGGCAGGCGGTGCACGACGCGATAGAACGCATTGATCGAGCCCATGATGGAGGCAACTCCCTCCTGCGGCGTCTTGCCGATCTGCAGCATTCGTACGCCGTCCGGCGCGTCGGTGGCGTAGCGCTGCACGGCCCGTACCGCACCAATGCCCTTCTTGAAGCGCCACCGGCCGTTCTCGTCGCGCTCGACGGCATCGTTGAGGGGGGGCTCGGCCGGCTCGGGCCCGCTGCCGATGCTGATCGACAGGCCGGGAAGCAGGTCGGAGTCCAGCGCCAATACGCGCGCGCCGTCGCGCGCGAGGAGCCGCGCCATCGTGCCGGCGATCACCGACTTCCCCGCACCGCCCTTGCCGACCACTGCCAGCTTCACGGACGTGACAGTAGCGGCCGAGTACCCCAGGCGTGCGGTGGCCGAGCCCTCGCGCGCCGGCCGGTGCGAGTAGGCTCACCGCATGGCCGGTCCGTCGCCGCACTTCTGTCCTTGGTGCGGAACTCCGATCGGCTTCAGCGAAGACTCGCACGAGCCCAGGTACCAAGCGCTGGCCGACGAGGCGCGCGCCCGCGGGGAGCAGCCTCCGCCGCTTCCGGAGGCCGTCGAGCACATGCTTGCCGGCGACTCGCACGTGGGTGCGTGCCCCGGCTGCCGAACCATCAGCCACGTGATCGGGCATCACGCCGGCGAGCGCGAGGCGCCGTGACCTCGGCCGGCCGGGGCTGACGTTCAGACCCAGGTTGGCGCTCGGTATCGTCGGGCGAGATGCAGATCGCGATCATCGTCTTCGACGGTTTTGACGAGCTCGACGCCATCGGGCCCTACGAGGTCTTCCGGCATGCGGCCAGGCGAGGGGCCGACCTCGACGCCACCCTGGTGACGCTGACCGACGTCGAGGAGATCGTCGCCGCCGGCGGCCTGCGCATGCGCCCCCACGGAACGCTCGGCGAAGCACCGGGCATCGTGCTTGTCCCGGGCGGACAGGGCGTGACCGGCGAGATGGAGCGAGGCGACCTGCCGGCGGTCATCAGGGGCCTCCACGAGTCAGGCACGACGGTCGCGACCGTGTGCACCGGAGCCTTGCTGGCTGCCTCGGCCGGCATCACGGCGGGCCGGCCCGCGACGACGCACCATGCCGCCCTCGGCGCCCTAAGTGACGCCGGCGCCGAGGTCATCGAGGCTCGGGTGGTCGACGATGGCGATCTGGTGAGCGCCGGCGGCGTCACGTGCGGCCTCGATCTCGCGCTCTGGCTGGTCGAACGCGAATTCGGCGCTGACCTCGCCGACGCCGTGGCGGCGGAAATGGAGCACCGGCGCTCCGCGGTGGTTCGGCGCGCCGCGGTCCCGGGCCCTAACGCCGGCGCTGCTTCTTGACGCGCCGCTTCATCCGCGGCTCGTAGCCGGCGGCATAGATCGCCTCATTCCATCGGCCAAAGCGCTTGAGCACCGTGCTGGCGTGAGGCCAGAGCCCCTCCGAGAACCGGGCGGCGCGCTCTGGTTGACCGTTGCGCAGCGCGGTGGCCGGCCGCCAGTCGGTGGCTCGCGGCGGCTCCCCGTACGCGCTCGTCCAGTCGTGTATCGCCTGGATGATCGCCTCGCGCGTCCAGTACCCCCTGGCGACACGCGGCTCGGCGCGCCCCAGCGGCGCGAGAAGCTCCGGTGCCATCCGCTTGGCCACCTCGCGGATCCGGCGGGGTCTGACGTCGAACTCGTCGGCCGCCACCTCGAAGTCGCCGGTCTCGCGCAGGCGCTCCACCATGGCCCGCTCGCGTTCTGACTGATGCTCCCGCCGGAGGTCGCGGGCCTGGCGGGGCGATCGCACCGGCAGGCCGGCCGTACGGAAGATCTGGCGTACGCGCTCGCCGCTGAGCCCAAAGCGCTGACCGGTTTCCGCCAGGGTCGAGCCACCCTGGTAGGCAGCGAACATCTTCCGTGTGCTCGAGTCGAGGGCGTCCATCGCACGGCGAGGGTGACTTCCGCCTCCACTATATGTCCTAGACCTCTAGGTGCCAAGCATGTGCCGACTTTTCCCATCGGCCATGCCTACTCCGGCGCTTGAATGAGCTCCGGTCCCTTGTCGGTGTAGGTGTCGCGGAAGGCGCGCATGGCGGCGAGCGTGGCCGCGCCTTTGAAGCTTGGGCAGGTCAGTGAGTGCGTCCAGGCGGCGGCGGCGACCTGAGAGGGCATCTGTGTTGTGTTCTGGTAGAGGAGCAGGTTGTAGCCGGCCGGGCGGCCACTGATCCCGGGCTCGGTCATCAGGCCCTGAAGCTGCTTGACCACGCTCGCCGGCGTGCCCACCTTGTACTGGAGCTCGACCCTGCCGTGCTCGAGTGCGTGCACGAGCTTCTCCACCGGCGGTGTCCCCCCGGGGTCGTAGATGCCGTCGGAAGCGGGGGTCGGGTTGTGGTCGCCCGAGGTGGGGGGGTTGGTCGCGTACTTGACCTTGGCGTCGACGTGCGATCGGCCGAAGTTGGGGAAGGTCTGTGCGCTGCAGCCCGCTGCCCGGGCCTTGGCTGCCACCACGGGATCGATCATCGGCGTCGCCGCCGGCTTTGGCTTCTTGCCGCCTCCTCCGGCGGTGAGCGCGATCGCCCCTACGGCCGCGGCCACCACCACGACGAGCCCGACGGCCACGATACCGATGCGCCGGCGGCGCGCGTTGCGCTCGGCCGCCTCCCGCTCGGCCGCGAGGCGCTCCTCGCGCCGACGCTGCTTCTCCTCTTGACGACTGGACATCGGGGAAACAGGCTACTGACGTCGTGGCCTGAGTCGCGAGCTCGCCGCGTCGGGGTCAGGCGCGTGTGGATCGAGCGCTGCCGCCGGCTGAGCGCTTGCGGGTGGGGGGTCGGCGTCGCCGAGTGGCGTCTCGCCGGGGCCGGCTCGGCTTCCAGCAGTTCTTGATGAATGCCGCGATCTCGCCTGTGAGCCGTTCGGGCCGCAGCCGGAGCTCGATGATCGAGTTGGCGTCGATCAGCTCGGCGTTGGGGAGCTCGTGGGCAAGACCGTCGGCATCGGAGAAGGGGTGAACCGGGTCGCGCCGATGGCCGATCACCAGCGCCGGGGCGGCGAACGTCGAGCGCTCGGAGGCGGGCGGCGCCACGCGGTTGAACAGGATGCCCTGTATCACCGCGGCGCTTGGGCCCGGATCCTGGCGCACGGCGTCGAGGCCCACGTCGGCCAGGAACGGAATGCCCCCCGAGGGAACCGCGCGGGCAAGCGCCTGAAACGCGCGCATGACGGGCTCGCCGAAGGTCAGGGCGACGAGCAGCGGCGTGAAGGCGATCATGCAACCCAGCAGCGCGTTGTCGAGCACGGGCATCTCGAGCAACATGCCGCGCAGGCGCTCGGGCGCCATGGACGCGACCGTGAGCGACACGTTCGCGCCCAGGGACGTCCCGCCGATCACGCTTTGCTCGACCTCGAGATGGTCGAGCAGGGCAATGGTCTGCTCGGCGAACTGCCCCATCGAGTAACGGCGCATGTCGCGGGGCCGGTCGGACTTGCCGTGACCCAGGAGGTCGAGGGTGATCACGCGGTTGCCGCGGTCGGCCAGCGAGCGAGCCAGCGGCACGTGCATGCGCTGGGAGAGGAGCATGCCCGGGAGCAGCACGGTGGTACGTGCCCCGTCGCCGTACACGGTGTAGGCGAGGCGCAGCCCGTCGTGTCTGAAGTACGGCATGGGGCGGTGAGGATACGCCGGGCGACCCGGCCACGGTAGAACTCGCCGGTGCCCCGCGGCGATGCGCGTGTGCTCGCCGCAGTGTTCGCCGGCGGGTTCCTCGGAACCCTCGCCCGCGCGGCGCTGGTCGAGGCCGCCCCGACCACGCCCGGGTGCTGGCCATGGACGACGTTTGCGGTGAACGTTCTCGGCGCGTTCCTGCTCGGCTACGTCGTCACCCGCCCGCGAACCCGCCGGCCGCTCTCCGCCTACCGCCGGCCATTGATGGGAACCGGCTTCTGCGGCGCGCTGACCACCTTCTCGACCGTACAGATAGAGCTACTGGACATGCTCGACCGCGGCCGGGTCCTCCTCGCGGTGGCCTACCTCGCGACCAGCCTCGCGGCTGGATTGCTGGCGGTCGCGCTGTCGACGCGCCTCATCCGGCGGATCGCCATATGAGTGTGGGGCTATGGCTGGCGGTGGGCCTGCTTGGCGGGGCGGGAGCCGTGGCGAGGTTCGGACTCGATGCCCTGGTGTCGGCGCGGGCCTCCGGCGGGATTCCCTGGGGGACGTTGGCCGTCAACACCAGCGGAGCGGGGGCGCTGGGGGTGCTCGCGGGCGCGGCGCTGCACGGCCGGGCGCTCACCCTGGCCGGCACTGCCGCGCTGGGTGCCTACACCACCTTCTCCACATGGATGCTCGAGTCCCAGCGCCTTGGAGAGCAAGGCCGGACCAAGCTGATCGCGGTCAACCTCGCCCTCGGCGTCACGGCGGGCCTGGGAGCTGCGGCGCTTGGCCGGGCGGTGGCGCAGGCGCTGTGATCTGGCGACGCCCCCTGTGCTCGACTACCCTCCCAGCGTCGGCGGATCAGCCGCCGTCGCGCTGCGCCCAGCGCTTGCGCCCGGCCTCGATCGCCGCGACCGCGTCCTCGCGCGGATACCAGCCGTCGACGCGCACGCCCTTCTGCTCGAGTGTCTTGTACACGGAGAAGAAGTGCGAGATCTCGCCTCGCAGCTGCTCGGGCAGATCATCATGGTGCTCGTACGCATTCCAGTTGGGGTCCTCGAGCGGCACGCAGATGACCTTGTCGTCGACGCCCTGCTCGTCGACCATCTTGAACAGGGCGATCGGCTTGACGGGGATGACGCATCCGGGAAACGTCGGCTCGGAGACGGCCACCATGGCATCGAGTGGATCACCGTCCTCGGCGACGGTGTCGGGGATCATCCCGTAGTCGAGCGGGTAGACCACCGAGGAGAACAGGAAACGGTCGAAGCGGATGGCCTGAAGCTCCTCGTCCCACTCGTACTTGTTCCGCGACCCCTTGGGAATCTCGACCATGCAGTAGAGGGGCGGGTCCTCGCTCATCCCGGGGGCCGACCTAGAGCTGGCGCGACGACCAGAGTCCGGCGGCGAGCACCACGCTGACCAGCGAGACGACGAGGCCGATGATCCATGCCTGTACGTTCTGGGATCCGAGGATGGCGGCGATCGCCACGCAGATCCCCACGACGCCCGCTGTGGCCACGGCGCGCATGAAGACCGTCTCGACGGGCATCCGAGGGCCTCGGCGCTGGGGCAGCATGGTGTCGCCCGGCGGCGAGCCGGCTGCGGTCTGCTGACTTGATTTCTTCGAGGCCGCCATCGCCCGTAGCCTAGTTCACCCCAGCTCGATGCGCCCGTCGGACTTCAGCCACGGCGCCAGGGCCGCCCCGTCGCGGCTCGCGGTGATGTGCAGGTTTCCCGGCAGCCGGACCCAGGCGATCAGGTTCATCGCCGTCAGCCGGTCGAGCATGAACTGCACCGCTTCGGCCTGAGCATGGTTTCCGTAGCGCCGCGCGAGGTCGAAGGCGAAGCCCGTGGCGTGGATGCGTGCCGGCTGGCTGCCGCCGCCGTCGGGGCCGCCCTCCAGGCGGTTGTCGTAGCGGCGGTCGCGCACCGCGCCGGTCAGCGTCAGCGCCGGCTCCCCCGGGACGATCATCTGAACTCCCGCAGCGAGGTAGCGCAGCGCTTGGACGCCGGCGGGGCGCAGCGCCCGGTAGAGCGACGGCGGACGATGGAGGTTTCGCGCGAGTGCGCCCACCTCGGGCCCGATGGCCAGGGGAATTCGAGCCGGATCGGTGGGCACGGGAGCCAGCTCATGGGTGTCCAGCGCATCGCGCACCGCCGCGGGGTCGCCGTAGGTCGACGTCTGCTTCGGCGGATGAAGCACGAGCTCTGAGGATCCGGCGGCGGCCTGCAGCTTCTCCTCTGCGGCCAGGCGCCCGGGGTCATGCCGGTAGAGCGCCATGATGCCGCGAGCGGCCCGGAGCCTCCAGTAGTAGCTGATCGAGTCGTCGCCGAGGCCGGTGAGACGCTGGTAGGCGGCGGCGTGGCGCAACGGCGTCGAGTCGAAGTACAGCCGCGCGTAGGACAGGCTCTCGTCGCTCGGATCGCCGCCGAAGTCGCGAATCGCCCCCGTGAGGTTTCCGATGCCCATGTGGTAACTGACGAAGGCGAGGTCCTCACGACGGAACGTGCGACGGGCGATCGTCAGGTAGCGCCCGGTGGCGGCGAGTGCCTGGGCGGGATCGAAGCGCGGGTCGATCGCCCGCCGCTGCGCCCGGAGGGTCTGCGCGCGCGCGTCCTTCCTCAGCGAGTCGGCGCGGGCGATCGCCGTGGTCAGCCGGCGGCTCGCCGCCAGGTCGATGCGCATGCCGAGCAGCCCCGATCCGGTCGAGGCCACGATCTGGGTGAGTCCGGCGGCGTTGACGGGATCCCTGGCCGCCACGACATCGGACCGACCCGCGCTCTCGAGGAACACGAGCGCTTCGAGCATGTCGGGGTCCACGTCGGCGGCTTTGGCGACCGCCTCGACGGCTCCTCGGTAGTGAGCGGTTCGAGCCGCGGTCGCGAGCACGCCCCCCGGGCTCTTGGCGTAGAGCACATGAGACAGTCCTGCGGCAGCCCGATTCTCGTAGTCGCTCCGCGCACCGGCCTGGAAGCGCAGCGGGTTGGGGACCGCGCCGGGCGGCGGCTCGTCTGCGCTCCCGCCGCATCCCACGACGAGCAGGGCGAGCAGGGCGAGCAGGACACATGCGGCAATCGCAGCGGTGAGCGTGAGCCTCACGGCCGCCGCACGCTACACGCCGCGCCCGCCGCTACGGTCGCGGGGTGAAGCTCATGGGCCACGGCAGCCTCGACGGAGTGGGCGCGCTGACCCTCGAGGACGACCTCGTGATCGAAGCGGACAGCGCGGAGGTGCTCCCACGGCTCCCGGACGCTGCCTTCGACCTCATCTCCATCGACCCGCCGTTCAACACCGGCCGGACGCGGACGCGGCGTGCGCTGGCCGTCACGCGCGACGACGAGGACGGGGATCGCACCGGGTTCGGCGGCGCTCGCTACCGCTCACGGCTGCTGTCGGCGATCGCCTACGACGACGCCTTCGTCGATTACCTGGCCTTCCTGGAGCCGCGCCTGCGCCAGGCGCGGCGACTGCTGGCCGACCACGGGACCCTGTACTTCCACATCGACTACCGCGAGGCCCACTACTGCAAGTTGCTGCTCGACGAAGTGTTCGGGCGCGAGTGCTTTCTCAACGAGATCGTCTGGGCCTATGACTACGGGGGAAAGCCTCGCCGGCGCTGGCCGGCCAAGCACGACACGATCCTCGTGTACGTTCGGACCCCCGGCCGCCACCTGTTCGACGCGGACGCGGTTGACCGCGAGCCCTACATGGCTCCCGGACTGGTGACCGCGGAGAAGGCGGCGCGGGGCAAGATGCCCACCGACGTTTGGTTTCACACCATCGTGCCCACCAACGGGGCGGAGAAGACCGGCTATCCCACCCAGAAGCCCGAGGGCATCGTGCGGCGCTTCGTCACAGCCTCCTCCCGGCCGGAAGGCTGGTGTCTGGACTTCTTCGCCGGTTCGGGCACGTTGGGCGCCGTGTGCCGGGCGCTGGGTCGGCGCTACGTCCTCGTGGACTCCAGTCCCGACGCGGTGGCGGTGATGCGCCGGCGCCTGGCGGCGCCGCCGGCCGGCTAGGCCTGCGCCCTGCGCTGCACTTCTCCCATGGCCGGCCGCTCGTCCGGTTCGGGCTCCTTGACGCGCAGCGTCAGATGCTCGTCGAAGATCGCCACGCAGCGGGGGTCGAACTGGCTCGCGGCGTTGTTGCGAAGCTCCGTGAGCGCCTCGTCGGGGGAGCGAGCCTTGCGGTAGGGCCGGTCGCTGGTCATGGCGTCGAAGGCGTCGGCGACCAGCAGGATTCGCGAGGCGAGCGGGATCGCCTCGCCGCTGAGGCCGTCGGGATACCCAGAGCCGTCCCAGTGTTCATGGGCGTGGCGGATCCACGGTACGATCGGAGCCAGGCTGCCGATCCGTCCCACGATGTCCGCACCGGTGACCGGATGCTTGGCGACCTCCGCGAACTCCGCATCGGTGAGCGGGCCGGGCTTGCGGAGGATGCGATCGGGCACCGAGACCTTGCCGACGTCGTGCAGCATGGCCGCCATCCGCAGCAGGGCCAGCTCGGTCCGCGACCACCCGAGCTCCGTGGCGATCACCGCGGCGTTGTCGGCGACCGCGCTGGAGTGCTCGTGCGCAACGGCCATGCGGGAATCGACCGCATGGGCCAGGGCGGCGGCCCAATTGAGGTCGCGCCGAACCGGCGAGGACTCGCGCTCGCGCCCGGGCTTGGCGTCGTAGAGCTCGGCGTCGGCGCGGGTGAGCAGGTCCTCTCGATCCAACGCATCGGCCGGGTAGCACGTGATGCCGACCGAGGCGTGGATGCGCTCGGCCATGGCGCTCGTGACGCGGTGGGCTACGGAGACCGCCAGCTCACGGTCGACCCCCGGGAGCAGGACGGCGAACTCATCGCCGCCGAGGCGGCCGACGTCGTCTCGGGGGCGCACGACGCCGTTGATGGCGCCCACCGTCCAGCGCAGCAGCTCGTCGCCGGCCGGGTGACCCTCGGTGTCGTTGATCTGCTTGAACTTGTCGAGGTCGAGGACGAGCAATGAGAGCGGATCGCCGATGCGCGCCGCGGCGCTGAGTTCGGCGTCGAGGCGCTCCTCGAACCCGCGTCGGTTCAGCGCGCCGGTGAGCGGGTCGGTCCGCGACACCTGGGCGAGGCTGCGGCGCTGGTCGTCCTGGTTCTTGGCCTGAGAGGCGCAGAGGATGGCTCCGATGGCCAGCGCGGCGGCGAAGATCCCCAGGTACCCCGGGTCGGAGGGCCCCGTGACCGCGTCGAGGCCGAGGAAGGTGAGGACGTCGGCCGCCCCGATGGCCACCACCGACGGCAGGGGGTAGGAGACCGCCGCGAAGAGGATGGGAATGAAGAACCCGAGGGCCAGCGGGCTGCGCGCGCCGCCGTCCGCGCTGGCCAGTCCGGCCACCAGAGCGATCTGGAAGATGCTCCAGGCGATGAAGAACGGTCCGTTCCAACGGCTGCGTACGATCCGATCGGTGGGCAGCAGAGCGATCAGCGCAACGCTGACCAGGCCGAGGCCGGCGAGCTCCAGGATCGTCACACGGTGAGGCTGGGAGATCGTGGCCGCCGAGTACGCGGCCGCCGCGCCGCACACCACGCCCATGACCCGCAGACCCATGCTGATCGCGGAGCGGCGCAGCGCCACCCCCGAAACATCGACGATCTCGACCGGTCGCAGATTGCCCACACGAGCTTCATCGCCCGCAAAACACGTCGGCTTTAGCGAGGAATTCCCGGGTTTGAAACTCGTGCGGTGGTGAATCCGGCTAGGCTTAGTCGGGCGAGCCGACTTTTCCCACCGGGGTTCGCGTAATCCACATGACCGAAGCGCAGACAGCGGCCTCCAGGGGGCCGACCGATAAGGCTCGGCCGGAGCGTCCGTTCTGGCGGGAGGCGCTCGCCCCGTATGCCAGGCCGCACCTCGGTCGCAGCCTGCTGGACATCGCCACGTCCGTGGTGCCCTACATCGCGCTGTCGGTACTCATGTACCTGGCACTCGATGTCTCCTACCTGCTGGTGCTGGCGCTGGCTGTGCCCACCGCAGGGTTCCTCGTGCGGGTCTACATCGTCTTTCACGACTGCACCCACGGTTCGTTCCTGCCGTCGAAGCGTGCGAACGTATGGCTGGGCAATGCGGTAGGCCTTCTCGTGTTCTCCTGCTTTCGCAGCTGGGGACACAACCATGCGGTGCATCACGCGACCTCCGGAGACCTTGAGCGACGTGGTGTGGGCGACGTGGCCACCATGACCGTCGCCGAGTACAACGCGTTGCCCCCGCGAGGCCGGTTCGGCTACCGCATGTTTCGTAGCCCGCTGGTGATGTTCGGCATCGGACCGATCTATTCCATGCTCGTCCAACCCCGTTTGGTTTCTCGCTCCGCGCGTCCGCGCATTCGTCGTAGCGTGATGGCCACCAATGTGGCGTTGGTGGCGCTGGTCGCCGGCCTGTGCTGGCTGATGGGCTGGCGCGAGTACCTGCTCGTGCAGGCGCCCACCGTGCTGCTCGCCGGAGCCGCCGGCATCTGGCTGTTCTACGTCCAGCACCAGTTCGAGGACGCGTACTGGGAAGGCTCGGAGGGATGGACCTACGCCGACGCGGCGCTACGCGGCAGCTCGTACCTGAAGCTGCCGAAGGTGCTGCAGTTCTTCTCGGGCAACATCGGGCTCCATCACGTGCATCACCTCAGCGCGCGCATCCCCAACTACAACCTGCAGCGCGCGCACGACGAGAACCCGATCTTCCACGATGTGCCCACCCTGTCGCTCTGGGATGGGCTCCGCGCCGTGCAACTGAAGCTGTGGGACGAGGAGCGCGGCCGCCTGGTCACCTTCGCCCAGGCTCGCGCTCCGCGGAACACCGGGCCATGGCGGACCGCAACGACCTCGAGTTCACCTACTCGCTGATCGATCGCATCTTCCGGCTCAGCCTGGGAGAGCTCGCCGACTTCAGCGGGGCCAAGTACGATGGTGACTTCTCGCTGAGCCTCGAAGAGGCGCAGCAGCGCAAGCACGAGTACGTGGCCGAGCAGATCGGCATCGCACCCGACCGGCGCATCCTCGACCTGGGATGCGGCTGGGGTCCGCTCCTGCAGTTCGTCGCTAGTCGGGGCGGCGAGGGGGTCGGCGTCACGCTGTCCTCCGCGCAGGCGGCAGCCTGTCGCCGCCACGGCCTCGACGTCCATCTCCAGGACGCCAGAACGGTCACCCCCGAGACGTTCGGCTCGTTTGACGCCGTCGCCAGTCTCGGGGCGTTCGAGCATTTCTGCTCAGAGGAGGACCATCGCGCGGGTCGCCAGGAAGCGGTCTATCGCGAGCTGTTCGCCCGGACCGCAAGCCTGCTGCCGGAGCGGGGTCGGTTGTACCTCCAGACGATGGTGTTCGGACGCAACATGATCTCGCTCGAAGAGGTCGACATCAACGCCCCCCGCGACTCGGACGCGTGGTACCTCGCGCTCCTGCGCCGGCAGTTTCCGGGCTCGTTCCTCCCCTCCGGTCAGGAGCAGGTCATCGACGCCGCCCGCCCCCACTTCCACCTGGTGTCGAGCGTCAGCGGCCGACTGGACTACATCGAGACGATCCGTCAATGGCGCCGCCGCTTCGCGGAACCCAGCCTGCGCAAGACCTGGCTCAAGCTCCAGCTGCTGCCCCGCTGGCTGACCAGTGCCGACTTCCGCCTCGCGTTCACCTCCGGCGTGAGCGCCAACAGCGTGTGCTTCGAGCGCGAGCTGCTGGATCACTACCGACTGGTCTTCGAGAAACAGGGGTGAGCGCAGCCGGATCGGGTACGGGTCCGGCCGGCTTTCCCCTTTGCCCTCCGCGCGGCCTGACGTAGCATTCCGGTCGATGAGCGATATCGGAAGGCCGATCCGAGAGACTGAGCGACCGGCGCCCGTTCGGGTGCCAGCGCCGGCACCGGTTCCGCAGCCGCAGCCGGAGCCGAAGCCGGAGCCGGTCAAGGCGTGAACCCGGAGCCTGTCGCCGAGCCCATCGTGGGCTTTCGACAGTGGGGATCACGGAGGGGCAACCTGTTTTCGGGCATCTTCGTGGCCGGGCGCTTCGTTCCCAATCCTGCCCTGACGATGGTGGCCCCCCGGGCGGTGCCTTCGCCATGGCCGACCAGCCAGGACCGCGCGGCGAAATGCTTCGCACTCCGCGGCCATGACGCCCCCTACCGCGACTGCCGCTGCGGTTTTGCGGCGTACTACGCCCTTCCCGAACAACCAGACCTGCCCGCGGCGCAGGCGGTGTGGGGCGCCATCGTGGCCTGGGGGCAGATCGTCGAATGCGAGCGAGGATTCCGAGCGCAGTACGCGCGCCCGGTGGCGCTGCTCGATTGCGAGAACCCCTTCGATCACCGCAAGCGCAAACGAGCGGCAGTGACCGCCGAGAACTACAACGTTCCCCTGCTCGGACGCGACGAGCTCATCGCCTATGCCGGGTGGCATGGTCAGCTCGGCGCCTGACCCGGTCGGCTTCTTCCCCGGCATGGGATGATCACCGGTATGGAACGGGAGCAGCGGGAGGGACTGGGCGCCGCGTTCGATCCGCGCACGCGGATGTATCGCGACAGCTTCAACGAATACCTGGTGTTCAGCCTCTCGGCGGCGGGCTCGGCGGTGGGCGTCCCCCTGATCCTGCTGCTCGTCGGGGCCGTGACCGGTCGGTTCGCCGTCGTCGTCTTCCTCCTGGCCAGCGTGCTGCTGGAGTGGTTCTTCATCTTCGCCGTCGGCCGTCCGCAGATGAAGCGCCGGGAGGCGGTCGCGTGGGCGCTGCTGTGGGGGGGCAGCGCGTTGTTCTTCGGACTGTGCTTCTACTACCTCGTGTTCAACGAGGTGCTCTAGCTCTCGTGGCCGGACGAAGCTCTCCATCTCCCCTGGGCCCGCTGGTCGAGCGCCTGGAGTCCTTGCACGTCCTGGATGATCCCGGCAAGGCGGTGGGGAAGGCGGTGCGCGGCGCGCTCGGCCCCGGCGCGCTGAAGGATGCCCTCAGCGGCACCTGGCTTGGCCATGC
>JALYZC010000221.1 GCA_030945905.1 Actinomycetota bacterium | reverse complement strand
GTCGTGCCCCGATCTCGCGCCGATCATCCAGAGCGGGTTTCCCTTCGATCAGCGCGTGGTCGACACGGTGCGGACCTACTGCGAGCCGTTGCGGCGTGCCGATGTGGACACGGTGATCCTCGGCTGTACGCATTACCCGCTCGTAGCTCCCATGCTCCAGCGGGCGTTGGGGCGTGCGGTGAGCCTGGTCCGCTCGGGCCACGCCGTCGCCCGCCGGGTCGAGCATGCCTTGGCGGCGAGATCAATCGCTCACCCGGACGAGGGGGAGGGCCGGTACAGCTTCCTGTGCACGGGCGACACCGAGGCGTTTCACACCCTCGGAACGCGCTTTCTCCAGATGCCCCTCGGTGAGGTCGTACACGTCGACCTGCCCGCGGCGGTGCCGGCATGACGCGCGAGCGCAGCGACGGACGGGCGGCTGACGCGCTGCGCTCGACGGTGATCGAGCCCGGCTTCATTCGCACCGCGACCGGGTCGGCGCTCATCTCGGCCGGCGAGACGCGGGTGATCTGCACCGCGAGCGTCCAGTCGAGCGTACCGAAATGGCTCGCGGGGAAGGGAAGGGGGTGGCTCACCGCGGAGTACGGGATGCTTCCGGCCTCGACGGGCGATCGCAAGGCGCGCGACGCGGCCCGCGGCCGGCTCGACGGACGAACGGTGGAGATCCAGCGGCTGATCGGCCGCTCGCTGCGAGGTGTGGTCGACTTTCGCGCGCTGGGGGAGCGGACCGTGTACGTCGACTGCGACGTGATCCAGGCCGACGGCGGCACGCGCTGCGCGTCGATCACGGGGGGGTTCGTCGCGCTGGAGCTGGCGTGCGCGCGCCTGCGCGCTGACGGCGCGCTCGAGGGCAATCCGCTGACCGGAGCCCTGGCGGCGGTCTCCTGCGGGATCGTGGACGACGAGCCGCTGCTCGATCTCGACTACGCCGAGGACTCCGCGGCCGAGGTCGATGCCAATGTTGTGATGACCGGCGATGAAGGTCTGGTCGAGGTTCAGGCCACGGCGGAGCGCACTCCGCTCTCGCGTGCCCACTTGGACCACCTCCTCGGACTGGCAGCGGCGGGGATCGCGCAACTGCGGGAGGTGCAGGCGCAGGCCCTCTCCGGCGTACGGTGAGGCTCGTGCTCGCCACGCGCAACCCGCACAAGCAGCGGGAGTTCGCCCGGCTCCTCCGGGCACACACCGTCGAGCGTCTGGCCCAGGACGTCGCGCTCCCCCCCGAGGTCGGAGCGACGTTCGCCGAGAACGCCCTGGCCAAGGCACGTGCCGCGGCGACCGCGCTGGGTGCGCCGGCCATCGCCGACGACTCGGGCATCGAAGCCGCGGCCCTCGACGGCGCGCCGGGGATCCGTTCGGCGCGGTTCGCGGGCGCGACCGCCACTGACGCCGAGAACCTCGCGAGGCTGCGCCGCGAGGCGCCTGTCGGAAGCGCCCTTGCCTATGTCTGCGTCCTCGCCTACGTCGACCCGGGCGCGCGAATCGAGCGGACCTTCGACGGCCGCTGCGCGGGCATGCTCGCTTCGCAGCCGCGGGGCGAAGGCGGGTTCGGCTATGACCCCGTCTTCCTTCCAGGCGGCCGCTCGGACGGGCGCACGATGGCTGAGCTCAGCGATGCGGAAAAGGACGAGATCAGCCATCGGGGGCGCGCCGCACGGAGTCTGGACCGATGGCTCGTTGGCTGAGCCGTTCGCGCGTTCCTCGGGGCTCCCGCGCCCCGACCGGCATGGTCGCGCCACCGCCGCGTCCGTGCGGTCCCGTCGGGGGTCCCCGGGGGGTCAAGACGCGCGCCGCGGCGCTATCGGTGGCTTCGAACTCGACCCTGATCCTCCTCAAGGTGATGGCCGGCTCGGTCACCGGGTCGGTGGCCATCTTGAGCGAGGCGATGCACTCGAGCGTCGACCTCATCGCCTCGATCGTGGCCTTCGTCTCGGTGCGCAAGGCCGACGAGCCCGCTGACGCGGAGCACCGCTACGGCCACGAGAAGATCGAGAACCTCTCGGCGGCGATCGAGGGCATGCTCATCCTGGTGGGCGCCGGTGTGATCGCACTGGAGGCCGTGCGCCGGCTGGCGGCCGGCTCAGAGGTGCACACGCTCGGCGTCGGCATCGCCGTCATCGCGGTCTCGGCGGCCGCGAACCTCGTGGTGGGCGGCGTCATCGCGCGGCGTGCTCGGGACACCGAGTCGGCCGCGCTGGAGGGCGATGCCGCCCATCTGCGCACGGATGCCCTGAGCTCCGCGGGAGTGCTGGTCGGATTGGTCCTCGTCCAATTCACGGGAGCGGAGTGGATCGATCCGGTGGTGGCCCTCATGGTGGCGGCGGCGATCGTCCGGGCCGGGGTGCGGATCCTCAGCCGCTCCTCGCGCGTGCTGGTCGACGAGGCCCTGCCGGCCGACGAGCTCGAGGCCATCCAGGCCGCCGTGCTCGAGTTCGGTGGGCAGGGCGTGTGCGGCTTTCACAAGCTGCGCACGCGCCGGGCCGGTGCGCGGCGCTACGTCGACCTTCACGTCCAGTTCCGCGTGGGGACGACCCTCGAGGCGGCGCACGCCACCGCGCACGCGTTGCAGGACGAGATCCGCAGGCGGGTTCGCGGCGCGGACGTGCTCATCCACCTCGAGCCCGAGGACCGGGTGCGACCGGGCACCGAGGTCCCGGCGGAGCAGGCCTAGCCGCCGCACGGACTGCGGTGAGCGGACATGTACCGGCAGCTATTTGAGATTGATCGCGGCCGCCGCCGCGACCGCCGCGGCCACCCCCGCGTAGCCCTGGTAGTTGGCGAGCAGGAGCAGCACGGCGGTGATGAGGCAGAGCGCAACGGTCGTGAGCCAGGCGATCCGGTAGACGGACACGTCGCGTATTCTCGCGGTCACGCATGACGGCCGCCGGCTCGCCGCAGCTCGCCATCGATCGACTGGCCCAGATGTCGCCTCACATTCGGGAAGCGGTCGTGCTCGACGCCAAGGGTCGCTGCCTCGCGGGCTCGCGGGCGCTCGCGGCCCCCGCCCGCGATCTCCTGGCGCACATCGAGGGCTCGGAGGTCGAGGTTGCCACGCGCCGCGGGGTGGTCTATGCCGCGCGCTCGCAGCACAGCGCGATCGCGCTCGTCGCCGGTCGTGCCGCCCTGCCGGCGCTCATGCTCTACGACCTCCGGGTGGTGCTGGGCGAGCTCGACGAGGCGGTGGCATGAAGCCCCGCGGCCGGGCGGACAGCGTGGCCGCCGCGGTCGGCGACCTGGCCGGCGCACTGCGCCGACGCCGGGAGGCCCGTGAGCCCTACGTCCGCGTCCATGACGCCGAGGGGCGGGTCCGGACGCTGCGCTCTGAGGACCCGGAGGCTCAGGCGCTGCTCGATGCCGCCGAGGCGATGGTCGACGCCGCTGATGTGGGGGCTTCGAGCCTCGACCCGGACGCCGAGTCAGACGCGGAGGGCGCTGACCCGTAACCGAAAAAAGGCCGCAAAGAGCGAGTTCGATCGCGGCGATCGCGCCAGGCTTCGCGGCGCTTGTCCGCACGCATTGTTAGCTTCGACGCCCCCGACCTCGAAGGAGGAGCAGTGACCAAATCTGAAATGGTCGACCACGTCGCTCAGGACACGGGCATGAGCAAGAAGGACGCGGAGACCGCGGTCGACTCGGTGCTCAGCACGATCGAGGCAACCCTGACGCGGGGGGGCGAGGTGAGCTTCACCGGGTTCGGGAAGTTCCACGTCGCACAGCGGGAAGCGCGCCAGGGCAAGCACCCCCGGACCGGCGAGACGATCGAGATCTCGGCGTCGCGCGTCCCGCGCTTCAGCGCCGGGGCAAAGCTCAAGCAGGCCGTCAACGCCTAGCGCGCAGGACTTCGAGGGCCGCTTGGGCGCCGCCGTCGCCCAGCGGCGCTCTCAGCTCGTCCTCGGGCTGGACCCTGATCCGGCGCGCCTGTGGCCCGTGGCGCAGGTCGCACCGCAGGTCGGGGCCGACCCCGCGGTGGCCGCGGCCGCCGCGGTGGCCGCCCATTGCGCGGCGGTGATCGACGCCGCCGGATCTGCCTGCGTCGCCGTCAAGCTCCAGCTCGCGTGCTTCGAGCGCCTGGGCGGTCCGGGATGGCAGGCGCTGGGGGAGGCTGCGCGCTGCGCACGCGAGGCGGGCCTGCTGGTGATCGCCGACGGCAAGCGCGGCGACGTCCCGGTCACCGCCGCGGCCTACGGCCAGGCAATGGTGGGCACGACGCCCACCCCCTTCGGGGAGGTCGCGGGGTTGGGGGCCGACGCGTTCACCGCCAATCCCTTCCTCGGCGGCGACACGCTCGCTCCCCTCGTCGACGCAGCCCGCGGGCAGGGCGCCGGCGTGTTCGTGCTCGTGCGCACCTCCAATCCCGGCGCCGCCGACCTCCAGGATCTGCCCACGCTGGACTCCGACGGCCAGACCGCGCCGCTGTGGGAGCGCCTCGCGGTACGGGTGGCGGCCCTGGGCTCCGGCGTCGGAGCCGTGGTGGGCGCGACCGTACCCGAGCATCTGCAGCGCCTGCGCACCCTGATGCCGCGGACGGTGTTCCTCCTGCCGGGGGTGGGGGCGCAGGGGGCACGGGTGCAGGACCTCGGGCCGGCGTTCGCGCCCGGTCCGGCGAGCGGACTCGTCGCGGTGTCGCGAGGGATCGTTGCGGCGCACGAGCGCTATGGAGGCGAGCCGGCCCGCGCAGCCGAGGCGGAGGCAGAGCGCCTGCGCGCGGCGGTCGCGGCTGTCGCCGCAGAGGGCCCATGACCGCTCGCCTCCCCACCGGCGCGGCTATCATCGCCCGGGCGATGACGGACGGCAGGACCGCGCGGTTGTCGGCGTCGCTCGCGTTCGTCGGCTCCCTGCTCGGCGTGATCGCCCTCCTGGCCGGCTCGCCCGGCTCCGCACGCGCGCAGACCGCCGAGCCGACGGCTCCCGCCCCCGTCCCGGGCGCGGCAAGTGCGCCCGAGTCCGCGGTTGCGAGGGGGGCCCCCGCCCTCGACGCCGAGTCGGCGGTGCTGGTCGAGCCGGTGACCGGGGACGTCGTGTATCGCCGGCGCCCCCATCAGCGCCGGCCGATCGCCAGCACCACGAAGCTCATGACCGCCCTGCTGGTGCTCGAGCGTGAATCGCTCAAGCAAGTCTTCACCTCACCGGAATACCGTCCCGTCTTCCCCGACGAGTCGCTCATTCACCTGCGCCGGGGAGAGCGGATGACGGTGGCCGACCTGCTGCGCGGGCTGCTGCTGGCCAGCGGCAACGACGCCGCCATCGACCTCGCCGCCAACACCACGGGGTCGGTTGCCTCCTTCGTCGCCCAGATGAACCGGCGAGCCGGCCAGCTGGGGCTGGCCGACACCCATTACTCCAATCCCATCGGGCTCGATGCCCCGGGCAACCACTCGAGCGCCTCCGACCTCGTGTCGCTCGCCATTCGCCTGCGCCGGCGTCCCTGGTTCGCACACACGGTCGACCGGGGCAGCGCCCGCCTACATGGCAGCGGCGGCGCCCAGACGGTGGTCAACCGCAACGACCTGGTCCGCCAGGTGGGCTTCGTCAACGGCGTGAAGACCGGCCACACCCCGGCCGCGGGCTACGTCCTCGTCGGGTCGGGGACCCGCAACGGCGTCACGATGGTGTCGGCGGTCCTGGGCGACCCGGGCGTCTTCTCGCGCAACGCGGACACCCTCGCCCTGCTGCGCTACGGGTTCTCCCGGTATCGCAGCGCCACGGTGGTCGCACGCGCGGACGTCTTCGCCCGCGCCCGTGCGCGCTACCGAGAGCAGATCAAGATCCGGCTGGTCGCGGCCCGCGCGTTCTCCACGGTGGTGCGCCGAGGCGAGCCCCCGCCGACGGTCACCGTCCACGCGCCGTCACGGCTCACCGGCCCGCTGCCGGTCGGCCGACGGGTCGGCCGCCTCGACATCCGCTACCGCGGCCACGTGATCGCCCGCGTTCCCCTGGTGACGGCGGACGCAGTGCCCGAGGTGACTCTGGCTGCGCGCATCGTGAGCTTCGTGCTCAGACCCGGTAGTCTCGCCCTGCTGATCGCTCTGGCGATCATCATCTTCCTGGTCGGCAGGCGCCGACGTCGTGGGGGTCAGGGGACGGGACGAAGGGTAGGCGGAGCGCGTGATCATCACCGTCACACTCAACGCCGCGATCGACAAGACGCTGGAGGTTCCGAACTTTCGGCTCGGCCGCCGCCACCGTAGCGTCGCCCAGACCACGATGCCCGGGGGCAAGGGGGTCAACGTGGCGCGGGTGATCAAGCGCCTGGGTCAACCGGTGGTGGCCACGGGCTTCGCGGGCGGTCCTACCGGCACACGCGTGGTGGAGCTGCTCACCGAGGAGTCGATCCTGTCGGACTTCGTACGCATACGGGAGGAGTCGCGCACGAACACGGCGGTCCTCGACCCGACCAACGGCGAGCAGACCGAGATCAACGAGCGGGGCCCCACGGTCTCCGGGCAGGAGGTCGAGCTGTTCTGCGACAAGCTGCTCTACCTCGCTCAGGGCGCGCAGGTCTGCGTGTTCGCGGGCAGTCTTCCCCGCGGCGTGGACTCCGACATCTACGCGCGGCTCATCCGAGAGCTGCGCCGTCTCGGCGTGACCACGGTGCTCGACTCCGACGGCGAGCCGCTGCGCCAGGGCGTTCGTGCCGAGCCCACCATCGTCACGCCCAACGTGCTCGAGGCCGAGGAACTCGTCGGACACGAGTTCAACGACGACGAGGACCGGGTGATCGCCGTACGTGAGATGGTCGGGCTGGGCGCGCGCGAAGCCGTGATGACCACGCTCGACGGATGCTTTGCGCAGGTCATCGAGGATGGCCATCCGCAGCTCTATCGACTACGGCTGGATCCGCTGGAGCCACGGGCGTCTGTCGGCTCCGGCGACGCCTTCCTGGCCGGCTATGTCGCCGCCCGCTACGGCGGCGCCACCGCGAGCGAATGCCTGCGCTTCGGCGTGGCCTGCGGAGCCGAGTCGACCCAGCACCTGGGGGCCGGGGTGCTGGAGCGTCGGGCCGTCGAACGGCTGAGCGAGGAGATCGCCATCGAGCCGCTCGAGGTGCCGGCGGAGGTCAGCTGACCCCGCAGCTTGCGGGCTTTCGCGGGCGATCCCGGCAAGGTCCGGTGCTAGCATCGCCAGGGCTTGCTCGCCCGCCGCCACACCGCCTCGTTCCGTTGCCGCGCGCCCCGCTTTTCCGCGGGGCTTCGGTCCGCTGCGCGACCTAGGATGCAGAGATGGAAGTAGAGATCGGACGCGGCAAGAAGGCGCGCCGTGCGTACGGCTTCGACGAGATCGCGATCGTCCCATCGCGCCGGACGCGCGACCCCGACGACGTCGACGTCTCCTGGACGCTCGGCAACTATCGCTTCGACCTCCCCCTGCTGGCATCGGCGATGGATGGGGTGGTCTCGCCGGCCACCGCCGGCATCATCGGGCGCCTCGGGGGCCTGGCCGTGCTCAACCTCGAGGGCATCTACACCCGCTATGAGGACGCCGAAGAGCAGCTCCAGCGGATCGCGGCGCTGCCCAACGAGCTGGCGACGCGCAAGATGCAAGAGATCTATCAGGAGCCGATCAAGCCCGAGCTCATCACGCAGCGCATCGAGGAGATCAAGTCCCACGGCGTGGTCGTCGCCGGATCGCTGACTCCCCAGCGGGTCGCACGCCATTACGAGATGGTCCTCGACGCGGGGCTGGACGTCCTGGTCATCCAGGGCACCGTCGTCTCCGCGGAGCACGTCTCGGCCACGACCGAGCCGCTCAACCTCAAGGAGTTCATCGCTTCGCTCGACGTACCGGTCGTGGTCGGGGGATGCGCCTCCTACCACACCGGACTGCACCTCATGCGCACCGGCGCAGCCGGCGTGCTCGTCGGCGTCGGACCCGGTGCGGCGTGCACGACGCGGGGGGTGCTGGGTATCGGTGTTCCCCAGGCCACCGCGATCGCCGACGTGGCGGCCGCCCGCTCCCAGCACATGCTCGAGACCGGCGACTATACGAAGGTCGTCGCCGACGGCGGCATGCGCAACGGGGGCGACGTCGCCAAGGCCATCGCCTGCGGCGCCGATGCAATCATGATCGGCTCGCCGCTCGCCCGCGCGCACGAGGCGCCCGGCCGGGGCTTTCACTGGGGGATGGCCACCTTCCATCCCACGCTCCCGCGTGGCGCGCGGGTGAGCACCACGCAGGACGGGACGATGGAGGAGATCCTGATCGGTCCCGCGCGGGAGAACGACGGCACCTTCAACCTGATGGGCGCCCTTCGCACCTCGATGGCGACGTGCGGCTACGAGGACATCGCCGAGTTCAACCGCGCGGAGCTGCTGGTCGCGCCCGCCCTGCAGACCGAGGGCAAGCAGCTCCAACGCGACCAGCACGTCGGCATGGGCTCCAACGGGAAGGCGGCCGTCCTCGTCAATGACTGACGGGCGGTCCCGGTCATGACCGCAAGCGCCGGAGGCGCGGCTCCCGCCCCGGTCGTCGCTTCCGAGGCGGCCGACGTCGAGCCGCCCATCGCCACCGACGAGGTCGTCGTCCTCGACTACGGCGGCCAGTACTCGCAGCTCATCGCCCGACGCATCCGCGAGCTTGGGGTCTTCTCCGAGCTGCTGCCCCATCACGTCGGGGCCGAGGAGGTGGCGCGCCGGGCGCCCCGGGGGCTCATCCTCTCCGGTGGGCCGGCGTCGGTGTACGCGGAGGGGGCTCCCCGGCTCGACCCTGCACTGCTCGAGCTCGGCGTCCCGATCCTCGGCATCTGCTACGGTATGCAGCTGCTGACCCGCGAGCTGGGCGGCGTCGTGGAGGCGGCCGAGGTGGGCGAGTTCGGGCGCTCGCAGCTCACCGTGGGTGAGCCCGGGCGGCTGCTCCGCGACCTGCCGGGCGAGCAGACGTGCTGGATGTCGCACCGCGACACCGTCTTTCGCCCGCCGCCCGGGTTCGTCGCTCTCGCCGCATCGAGTCAGTCCCCCGTCGCGGCGCTTGAGTCCGTGCAGCGCGGGATCTACGGCATCCAGTTCCACCCCGAAGTCGTGCACACGCCCTACGGCCGGCAGATCCTCGAACGCTTCCTCGGAGACATCTGCGACTGCGAGCGCACGTGGAGCGCCGCCTCGATCGTGGACGAGCAGATCGCCCGCATCCGCGAGCAGGTGGGCGAGGGACGGGTGATCTGCGGGCTCTCGGGCGGTGTCGACTCATCGGTGGCCGCGCTGCTCGTCCACCGAGCGGTGGGCGATCAGCTCACCTGCGTGTTCGTCGATCACGGCCTGATGCGCAAGAACGAGGGTGAGCAGGTCATCTCCGCCTTTCGGGACGCCTTTCGCGTGCCCCTGGTGGCGGTGAACGCCCAGGAGCGCTTCCTGCGCGCACTGCGCGGCGTTTCTGATCCCGAGGCCAAGCGGAAGGTGATCGGGCGAGAGTTCGTCCGCGTCTTCGAGGAGGAAGCCGGCCGGCTCGAGGACGCGCGGTACCTCGTGCAGGGCACCCTGTACTCCGACGTGATCGAATCCGGCGGGGGGGCCGGGGCGGCGATGATCAAGTCCCACCACAACGTGGGCGGGCTGCCCGAGGACCTGGACCTCGAGCTCGTCGAACCACTGCGCACGCTGTTCAAGGACGAGGTGCGTGCCGTCGGGGCGCAGCTCGGACTTCCGGAGCGCCTCGTGTGGCGCCAGCCCTTCCCCGGGCCCGGCCTGGCCATCCGCATCGTCGGCGGTGAAGCCACCAAGGAACGCCTGAGCGTGCTGCGAAGCGCCGACGCGATCCTCCAGGAGGAGATACGCGAGGCCGGCCTCTACCGTGAGCTGTGGCAGTCCTTCTGCGTCCTGCCCGACGTACGCACCGTCGGGGTGCAGGGGGACGAGCGCACGTACGGGAACGTGATCGTCATTCGCGCCGTGACCTCCGATGACGCCATGACCGCCGACTGGGCCCGCCTTCCCTACGACCTGCTCGAGCGGATCTCCTCGCGCATGATCAACGAGATCCGCGAGGTCAACCGGGTGGTCCTGGACATCACGTCCAAGCCCCCTGGGACGATCGAGTGGGAGTAGTGCACCGGCGCGCGTGAGGTGCGCCGAGCGTCCGGGATCGTTTCGGGGCAGCTATCATCGTTTTCCGGCCGCGCCCCGCGCGGTCCTTTCTTGCCTGTGAAGACCTACGTCGCCACCCCGTCCGATCGCGAGCGCTCGTGGGTGCTCGTCGACGCCGCCGACAAGACGCTCGGCCGGCTGGCGACCCAGATCGCCGACATCCTGCGCGGCAAGCGCAAGCCCCAGTACACCCCGCACATCGACGTGGGCGACTTCGTCGTGGTGGTCAACGCCGAGAAGATCGCGGTGACTGGCAACAAGCGCGCCGACAAGCGCTACTACCGGCACTCTGGCTATCCCGGCGGGCTGAAGTCACGGACGTTGCAGGAGATGCTCGACCGTCGTCCCGAGGAGGTCATCCGCAAGGCCGTGCGCGGCATGCTTCCCCGCAACCGTCTGGCCCGCAAGCAGATCACCAAGCTCAAGATCTATGCCGGCCCGGACCATCCGCACGCCGCGCAGACCCCGCAACCCCTGGAGATCAAGACCTGATGCTCGACGAAGAGCCACCCGAGGAGCATCCCGAGGACGCCTCGGCCGAACCCTCAGAGCCGAACAAGCCCGCCGAGCCGGCGGTCGAGGAGCAGCCGGCCGAGCATGCGCTCGCCCAGGAGCCTGCCGAGGAAGCTCCGGAAAACCAGGAGGCGGCCGCCCTCGAGGAACCCGCCGAGGTTGTCGAGGGGGTGGAGGAGCCGGGCGCCCCCGTCGAGCAGGTCGAGGCGTCAACTGCGCCCGAGGCGCCCGCGGAGACCGTCGAGGAGGCCGTCGCCCCGGTTCGCGAGACCCCGCCTGCCGAACGCGCCAAGCCGGCGATTCCCGGAGCGGACCTCGAGGTCGACATCGTGCCCGAGGGCTCGGACCCGCTTGCCCGCGAGCAGGCTTTGCTCGGGTTCGAGGAGGACGTGGTCGAGGATGAGGCGGCGCTTCAGGAGGCCCCCTCGGCCTCCGAGGAAGAGCTCCCCAAGGCGGCGATCGACCTGGCCTCGGGCGCACGGTACATCGCCACCGGAAAGCGCAAGACCGCCGTCGCTCGCGTGATCCTCAAGCCCGGCGCCGGCGAGTACACGATCAACGGCAAAGGTTTGGATACGCACTTTCCGCGCCGGACTGCGCAGCGCAACATCCGCCAGCCGCTGGAGACGGTCGGATACGAGTCGCGCATGGACGTCGTCGCCAAGCTGCACGGGGGCGGAATATCCGCCCAGGCCGGCGCGTTGCGTCACGGCATCGCCCGCGCGCTGCTCGAGGCCGATCCCAACCTGCGTACCGAGCTCAAGCGCCGCGGCTTTCTCACACGCGACTCCCGCGCCAAGGAACGCCGCAAGGCCGGCCTGAAGAAGGCCCGCAAGAAGCCGCAGTTCTCCAAGCGCTAGACACTCTGTCGTGACCCGCAGACTGTTCGGCACGGACGGTGTCCGGGGTCGTGCCGGCGAGGTCGTCACCGCGCAGCTCGCGATGGCGTTGGCCCAGGCCGCGACCGAGCGGGTCGGCGGCGAGCGCCCGCAGGTGCTGGTCATCCGCGACACGCGCGAGTCCGGCGAGATGCTCGAGGCGGGGATCGCCGCCGGAGCCACCGCTGCCGGGGGCGACGCCCTGCTCGGCGGGGTGCTGCCGACGCCCGCTGCGCCGCTGCTGATCGGGCGCTACGGCTTCGACCTCGGTGTGGTGCTGTCGGCCTCGCACAACTCCTACGAGGACAACGGGATCAAGTTCTTCGGTGCCAATGGGGAGAAGCTCTCTGACGCCGTGGAGGAGGAGATCGAGTCCGCGCTGGAGCGTCCGCCGGCACACTCCGGCCGCTTCGGCCGCGTCCGCCGTCTCCACGGCACCCTCGACGACTATCTGCGCGCCCTGCACGAGCGCTACGCCCAGCTCGAGCTCGCCGGCCTCGACGTGCTCCTGGACTGCGCACACGGCGCCACCTACCGGGCGGCCCCCACGATCTTCGAGCGCCTCGGCGCGCAGGTGACCACGCTGGCCACCGAACCCGACGGGCGCAACATCAACGCGCAGTGCGGCTCGACGCACGTGGGCCGGCTGGCCGAGGCGGTCGTCGCGGGCGGCCACGACCTGGGGTTCGCCTTCGACGGCGACGGCGATCGCGTGCTGGCGGCGGATCGCTCGGGGGCTGTGGTCGACGGCGACGAACTGATCGCGTTGGCGGCCAAGCATCTGCGCGGCGCCGGGCGGTTGCCCGGCAGCGGCGTCGCGGTGACCGTGATGACCAACTACGGCTTTCACTCGGCCATGGCGCAAGCGGGCATCGAGGTGGCGACCACCAAGGTCGGTGACCGCTACGTACTCGAGGAGCTGCGGGCGCGGGGGTGGGCGCTGGGCGGTGAGCAGTCGGGGCACATCATGGACCTGAGCTTCGCGCCCAGCGGCGACGGGATCGCCGCGGCTCTGCTCGCGCTGGAGGCGCTCGACGGAGCGGACCTGGCGCAGCGCCACGCGATGGAGAAGCTGCCCCAGCGGTTGGTCAACGTCCCGGTAGCCGACCGCGATGCGCTCCTCGGCGATCCCGATCTCGCCACCGCGATCGCGCGCGAGGCCTCCGAGCTCGAGGGCAGAGGGCGGGTTCTCGTGCGCCCGAGCGGAACCGAGCAGCTGGTGCGGGTCATGGTCGAGGCGCCCGGCGCCGACGAGGCCGCGCAGGCGTGCGAGCGGCTCGTGGCGGCGGTGCACGCCGTCCACGCCTGAACCGCCGGCCGGCTCGCGGGCGAGTGGGTCGCGCACTATGATTGAGCGCTCCACCCGCGCTGGAGCGGGTCGGGGGAGCCGCCGGTCGCGGCTCTCACTCGTCTCGGAGGGTTTCCATGTGCGGCATCGTCGGCTACGTCGGGAACCGGCCGGTTCAGGAGCTCCTCCTTGCCGGGCTCGAGAAGCTCGAATATCGCGGGTATGACAGCGCCGGCATCTCCATGGCCGGCGCACGCGGCGTGGAGTCGGTCCGCGCCGTCGGGAACCTGAGCGCACTGCGCGAAGCCGTCGGCGGCTCCGCGGTCGGCGGCGGCGTCGCGGTGGCGGCCCGAGAGCACACCGCGGGGATCGGACACACGCGCTGGGCGACACACGGACGCGTGTCCGAGGCCAACGCACACCCCCATGTCGACTCGGACGAGCGCATCCACATCGTGCTCAACGGGATCGTCGAGAACTACCGGTCGCTGCGCAAGGACCTGATGGCGCAGGGTGCGCACTTCACCTCCGAGACCGACGCGGAGGTCGTGGCGCACCTGATCGCCTCCTGCTACGAGGGCGACCTCGTCGACGCCGTGCGCGCGGCCTACGCCCAGCTCGAGGGCATCTACGCCTTCGTGGCGATGGCCGGCGACGAGCCCACCCTGCTGGTCGGCGCCCGCAAGGAGTGCCCTCTGGTCATCGGTCGCGGCGAGGGCGAGCAGTTCGTCGCCTCGGCCATCGTCGCCTTCCTGCGCGAGACCCGTCGCGTTCAGTACGTCAACGACGGCGAGATCGTCGTCGTCAGCGCCGATGGCGTGCGCTTTCTCACCGCGCACGGCGAGGAGATCGCGCGCGAGGTCCAGGAGGTCAGCTGGGACGAGGACACGGCGGAGAAGGGCGGCTACGCCACCTTCATGAGCAAGGAGATCCACGACCAGGCCGACGCGGTCGCCGAGACGATCGCGGACCGCACCGTGCGCGGGGACGGCGTCGACCTCGGGGATCTGGGCGTCATCGACGATGCCCTCCTGCGCCGCATCCGCCGCATCGTGGTGGTGGCATGCGGGACCTCCTACCACGCCGGTCTGGTCGGGCGCTACGCGATCGAGGAGTGGGCGCGGGTGCCAGTGGAGATCGACATCGCATCCGAGTATCGCTACCGCAATCCGGTGGTCGGACCCGACGACCTCGTGGTGGGAATCTCCCAGTCGGGGGAGACCGCCGACACGCTCGCCGCCATGCGCCTGGCCCGCGAGCGGGGGGCGACCGTCCTGGCGGTCGCCAACATCATGGGATCGCAGGCCACTCGCGACGCGCACGGCACGCTGTACACGCGGGCCGGACTGGAGATCGGCGTCGCGGCCACCAAGACCTTCGTGTGCCAGGTGGCGGCCATGTACCTGCTCGGGTTGCGCCTAGCCGAGCTGCGCGGCACGCTCGAGCCGGCGCGACTGGCCGAGCTCGTGGCTGCGCTGAAGGCCCTCCCGCACGCGATCGCGGAGCTCGTCGACCGCGCCGAGCCCCAGATCGACGAGATCGCGCAGGCGCACCACCGGGGGGAGTTCTTCCTCTACCTCGGGCGCCATGTCGGTCTCCCGATCGCACTGGAGGGTGCGCTGAAGCTCAAGGAGATCTCCTACATCGCCTGCGACGCCTACGCGGCCGGGGAGATGAAGCACGGACCGATCGCCCTGCTCGACGAGTCCACCCCGGTGGTGGTGGTGGCCACCGACTCGCCGGTGCTCGAGAAGGTGGTATCGAACATCCAGGAGGTGCGCGCCCGCGGAGCCCACGTGATCGCGGTGGCGACCGAGGGCAACCAGGAGATCGCCGAGCAGGTCGAGCAGGTGGTCTACGTGCCCCCCTCTGACTGGATGCTCGAGCCGCTGCTGGCGGTCATCCCGCTGCAGCTGTTGGCCTACCGCGTCGCACGGCTGCGCGGCCTCAATGTGGACCAGCCCCGCAACCTGGCCAAGACGGTCACGGTCGAGTAAGGGCCCGCGCAGCCGGCGTGAGTCCGTAGGCTGCGCTCCGTGCCTGCGCTGCCCCACTGGCTGGAGGCCCTGCCCAATGCCGAGCAGATGCGGGCCACGGACACCTGGGCGATCGAGCGGCAGGGGATCGCCTCCTTGGACCTCATGGAGCGGGCTGGCGCGGGCCTGGCACGCGTGGTCGGAGAGCGGGCGCCGCGGGGCCCGGTGTCGGTGGTGTGCGGCAAGGGCAACAATGGCGGGGACGGCCTCGTCGCGGCACGGCTCCTGCGCGAGTCCGGGCGCGAGGTCGAAGTGCTGCTCACCGGTCCGGCCGAAGAGCTGCAAGGCGACCCGCGCGCCAACCTCGAGCGACTGCCCGGTCCGCGCCCGGTGGCGTTCGCCCCCTCTGCGCTCGAGGGTGTGCTGTGCGTCGTCGACGCGCTGCTGGGCACGGGATTCTGCGGCTCGCCCCGGGAACCGGCTGCCGGAGCGATCGATGCGGTCAATCGTTCCGGCGCGACGGTGGTGGCGGCCGACGTCCCGAGCGGAGTCGACGCCTCCACGGGCACGGTCGCCGGCGCCGCCGTGCGCGCCGACGCAACCGCCACCTTCCATGCTGCCAAGCCCGGGCTGTGGATCGCGCCTGGGAAGCAATGCAGCGGCGAGGTTCGGGTCATCGACATCGGCATTCCCGGTGGGGAGCCGAGCCGATCGGACATCGGGCTCATCCTCAGCGCGGTCACGCAGGTCGTGCCGCGCCGCCACGCCGGATCGACGAAGTTCAGCGAGGGGGCGGTCCTCGTGGTCGGCGGCTCACCGGGCCTGACCGGAGCCCCATCGATCGCCGCCGAGGCTGCCGCACGCGCGGGCGCCGGGTATGTCACGGCTGCGGTGCCGGCGTCGCTCTCGCTCGTGTTCGAGCTGCGCCTGCTCGAAGTCATGACCCGCGGGCTTGCAGACACCGAGGGCGCGCACGCTCCCGCGGGGCTCGACGCCGCCCTGGAGGCGGCGAAGCGCGCCGACGCAATGGTCCTCGGCCCCGGGCTCGGGCGCAGTGACAGCGCCCGAGCCTTCGCCTGCTACCTGGCCGCTCGGGCTGCGCTGCCACTGGTGCTCGATGCCGACGGCCTCAACGCCCACGCCGGGGGGCTGATCTCGCTGGCCCAGCGATCGGCTCCGACCGTCCTGACGCCTCACGCCGGAGAGCTTGGCCGCCTGCTCGAGATCCCCTCAGAGGATGTCGAGGCCGAACGCCTGCGTCACGCGCGAGAGGCGGCGGCGGCGGCGGGCGCGGTGGTGGTGCTCAAGGGTGACGACACGCTGGTGGTCGACCCCGTCGGGCGGGTCGCGGTGAGCCCGGGTGCCAGCCCCGCTCTGGCCACGGCGGGCACGGGCGACGTTCTCTCGGGAGCCATCGGAGCTCTGCTGGCCAAGCGCCTACCCGCCTTCGACGCCGCCTGCGCCGGTGTTGCGCTTCACGCCGAGGCAGGACGTCGCGCCGCGGGGTGGCATGGTCCCGACACCGTGACGGCCGGCGACGTCATCATGGGCCTGCGTGGCGCGCGCGAGCCCTGACCGCCTGCGCATCGCTCTCGTCAGGGCCGATAACCTGCGGCGATCGCCACCGTCGCCGACATCATGGAGCACGACCCCGTCACCGTCACGCCGCAGGACGATGTCGAGACGCTCATCCACCTCCTGCGCAAGCACGAGCTGCCGGGTGTGCCGGTGGTCAACGAGGCCGGCCGCTGCGTGGGCATCGTCACCGAGTCCGACCTCGTGCTCAGCGAGGAGGACGCCGATCTGCACCTACCCCACTACATCTCGCTGTTCGGCGGCGTGGTGTTCCTCGAGCCCCTCAAGCGCTTCGAGACCCGGCTCAGGAAGGCATTTGCCTCGACCGTCGAGGACATGATGACTGCCGACCCGGTGACGATCGACTTCGATGCCACCGTCGAGGAGGCGGCGCGGGCGATCGCCGAGCGCAAGCACAATCGGCTGCCGGTGGTCGAGCACGGCCGGCTCGTGGGAGTCATCACCCGCGTGGACGTGCTCGACGCGCTCACGGCGTAGGGGCCCCGTGGCGGTCAGGGCGCTGGCCCGCGTCAACCTGGCGGCGATCGAGCGCAACTGCCTGCGCCTGGCGCGCGAACTGCGCGCCGACACCGCCTTCGGCGCGGTGGTGAAGGCCGACGGTTACGGTCACGGCGCCGCGGCTGCGGCCCGGGCTGCGGTGGCGGGGGGGGCCACCTGGCTGTGCGTAGCCGCCGCCGACGAGGCACGCGATCTGCGCACGGCGGGCATCGGCGAACGGATCCTCGTCATGGGCACCTTGTCCGCCGACGAGCTCGACACCGCGCTGGCGGCCGACGCCGACGTGGTGGCATGGCGTACGACGTTCGTCGAGATGGTGCGCGGCCGCGGACACTCCGCACGCGTGCACGTCAAGCTGGACAGCGGCATGGGCCGGCTGGGCACGCGCGACCCCGCCGAGGCAGACCGGGTGGCGGGGGCGGTGGCGCAGGCGCCGGGGCTCGAGCTGGCCGGCGCGATGACTCATCTGGCCACCGCGGACGAGCCCGACGACGACGGCTACTTCGACGCCCAGCTCGCCTGCTTCACCCCATGGGCCCAGGCGCTGAAGCGAGCCCATCCCGGCCTCCTGGTCCACGCGGCCAACAGCGCGGCGACGCTGCGCGATCGCGCCGCGCACTTCGACCTGGTGCGATGCGGCATCGCGGTCTATGGAATGGACCCCTTCCACCGAGATCCCCTCGAACGTGAGCTCGAGCCGGCGTTGAGCCTGCACTCCTACGTGGCCGACCTCAAGCACTGCGAACCGGGGGAGAGCGCCGGCTACGGGCGGCGCTTCGTGGCCCGGACGCCCACCGACGTAGCGATCCTGCCCATCGGCTACGGCGACGGCGTCCGGCGCGGGCTGACCAACAACTCGGACGTGCTGATCGGCGGTCGCCGGTATCCGTTGGTCGGCACCGTGAGCATGGACAACGTGTCGGTGGATGTCGGAACAGCACCCGAGATCGCCTCTGGCACCGTGGCCACGTTGATCGGGCCTGATGGCAGCGAGCGGATCACGGCCGAAGAGATGGGCCGGCGCCTGGACACGATCAACTACGAGATCACGTGCGGGCTCACGGCACGCGTGCCTCGCCAGTACCACCGGGACGGCGTGCCCGTATGAGCGCGGCGCTCGACGCCGCACGTGCCGCCCTGGCCGGCGAGCGTGCCTGGCTGGTGGGTGGCACGGTGCGCGACCGGCTGCTCGGCCGGCGGCCGACCGACGACCTCGACCTCGTCATCGAGGGAGACGTGCCAAGCGCGGCTCGCGCCCTGGCCCGAACCGGTGAGGGCACGGCATTTGCGCTGTCGAAGGGCTTCGGCGCATGGCGCGTGACTGCACCCCGTCACGGCTGGCAGGCGGACCTCATGCCCCTCGCCGGTGCGAGCATCCACGACGACCTGGAACGCCGCGACTTCACCGTCAACGCGCTGGCCGAGCCGCTACGGGGAGG
>JALYZC010000234.1 GCA_030945905.1 Actinomycetota bacterium | reverse complement strand
AGGCAGCGGCCCGAACCCGCGATCCGGTGGCAAAGAGCTTCGTGGCCCTGCAGCGCGCGGCGATCCTGCTTTCCGTCGGCGACCCCGACGGATGGAACGCGGTGAGCGACCTCCCCCGGGGGAAGACCGCATCCATCGAAGAGAAGGTGCAGCTCTTACGCGGCTACCACAATCTTTCGATTGTGACGCTCGGACTCGGGCACTACGGCCACGCCGAGGGCTTCTTCGCCGAGGCCTGCCGCCTCAACGACGAGCTCGAACATGTCCACTGGAGTCCGTGGCTCGAGAGCACACGGATCGCCCTCGACTGGCGCTTCGGACGGTGGGATGGGCTTGAGCTACGGGCGCATGAGCTCATGCAGAGCACGCTGGCAAGGCCCGCCCTCTCGATGGGCAACCAGTTGATGCTCGGCAAGCTGCTGCTTGCCCGCGGGCGGGTCGAGGAAGCCGAGCGGACATTCCAGGCCGCGCTCGAGCTTGCCAAACCGAGGCGTTGGATGTCCACTCGCGTGGCGGCCTCCGCGTGGCTTGCTCGGATTCGCTGGGCCCGAGGTGAGGCCCAGGCTGCCCGTGAGCTTGTCGACCTCGGACTCGACGCCGTCAGGCAAAAGGGCAACTGGGTGGCGGCTCGCGAGTTGCCGCCCGTGGCGGTGCAGGTACTTCTCTGCGCCGGCATGCGCGACCAGGCCCGCAACCTAGCCAAAGACTTCGCCGCCGGACTGCGTGGCCGCGATGCGCCCGCGGCCCGAGCCGCCAGCGCCTTCTGCAACGGGATCCTGGCAGAAGCAGACGGTAGCCATGAAGCCGCAGGACGCTTGCTAGGCAGGGCAGACCGGCTGTGGCGAGAGCTGCCCTGCCCCTACGACGCGGCACAAGCTCGCGAGGTACGCGCCCGCTGCCTGCTTGCCAAGCACGACACCCGCTCCGGCGACCTCCTCCTCGACGCGCTGGAGACCTTCGACAGACTTGGGGCACGATGGGACGCTGGCCGCGTGCGCGCTACGCTCAGAGCGCAAGGCCTCCCCGCGCGAGACCTGTCGCGGAGGGGGCGCAGACCATACGGGAACGAGCTCTCCCCCCGTGAAGCTGAGGTTGCTCGGCTTGCCGGAGCCGGCCGGAAGAATCGCGAGATCGCGCAGGCGCCGTTTCTGTCCACGCGCACGTTAGAGGTACACGTCGCATCGGCGCTGCGCAAGCTTGGAGTTCACTCCCGCCGCGAGCTTGCCAGCGCCGAGATGCGCTCGTGAGCGCCCGCGGCCTCAGGGCTGCCGACAGCTCCTCCAAGCCCCCCTGAGCGCCGGCGATGACGCCCTCGCGACCCCTTCCACGAGTAGCGGTCGCGCGCCGAGGCCACCAAGGCCCCGCGCGCCGTCTCGCGCACCGGTTCAGGGGCCGTGAGCCACGCGACCACGCGCGATCAGAGTCACCAGCGCGCCGCCTGACCTGACAGCCCGCCAGCACCGTGATGACGGCGGCCCCGCGACGGCGGACGAGCACAACGTCTTTCTCGGCCCGCGCCGCACGTCCGGGAAGGATGGCATGTGACGGGCGCTGTCCGACCGGCGTTGGAGGCTGGGTCTGACACGTCCTACGAGGTCGAGGAGGATTGGCATGGCCATTGTTGTCGGACTGGATGTGCATCGCGCGCAGATCACCTTCGATGCGCTGGATGGCGCGACTGGCGAGGTCACGACGGGCCGCATCTCGCCGGCGGATCGCGGCACGCTGCGCCGCTTCCTGGAGCGCTGGAATAGCGATCAGGTGGAGGCCGCCGTGGAGGCGACGACGGGGTGGCGCTTTGTCATCGAGGAGTTACAGCGCGTCGGTGCGGTGGTGCACCTGGCCGAGCCAGCTGAGACCGGCGCGCGGCGAGGACCCAAGCGCCGAGCGAAGACCGATCGGCGGGATGCCCGTCACTTGCGTGACCTGCTCATCGAGCGGCGGTTGCCCGAAGCGTGGATTGCGCCTGAGCACATCCTCGAGCTCCGGGCCCTGGTGCGGCTGCGCAAGACGCTCGTCGATCAGCGCACCGAATGGCTGCAGCGCATCCACGCTGTGCTCTTTCACCACGGCGTGCGACTTGCCGTCAGCCGCCTCGACGGCCGCGACGCCCACGAGCAGCTCGCCGCACTGGAGGTCTCGCAGGCCGCGCAGCGACAGATCACCGTTGCGCTGGCTGTCTCGAGCACGTCACACCCAGCTGGCACCACTCGATGCCGACCTCAAGGCCTTCGCTCGCGTCCAACCCGGCTGCCGGGCGCTGATGGGCCACTATGGCATCGGCCCGCAGGTCGCGTGCGCGATCCTCGCCGAGCTCGGCGACGCGCGTCGCTTTTCCTCCTCGCGTCAGGCGGTGCGCTTCGCTGGTCTTGACGTCACCGTGCACGAGTCAGATGACAAGCGACGCCCCGGCCACCTCTCCCGCCAGGGCCCGCCGCTGCTGCGCTGGGCCGCCTTCGAAGCGGCCGAATCGGCCTGCAAACCCAGCTCCCCCGACCACGACTACTACCTCCAGCTCAAAGAGCGCGTCGGGGCCAACCGCGCCGTGCTCTCAGTCGCCCGCAAGCTGCTGCGCCGCGCGCACCACACCCTGCGCGAGCTCGGCGACGACGCGCTCCTGCCTGCCGCCTGAGCCGCCGCGACCGAAGTGCACGCCCCGAGAGCCCCAACTTCAACGATCATCGCGGCCAGCTCCCGCAGAATGCCTGCCCACCACCTCCGGGCCCGGTCGGCCCTGAAAGACTGAGCGGCCGCACCGCTCCACGCGGGATCTCCCATCACCCATCATGTCGCCGGGCGTTGCCACGCCCGAGCACCGAGATAAGGCTGGGCATCAGCGTGCAACACGGTCACGGTCCTCGGCTCCGTCCCCGCAACCACGCCCCACCCTCGACACGCCCGCGGTCGCCGCTCCCACCCCTTGCGCCCGGCCTACCCCTCAGATAAGGGCATTCTCCCGGTATGAAAATGCTCGTCGTCGGCGGCTTTGTCTGGGGCGTCCGGGGCGTTTCGTAGCGTCGCTGGTTCCCGGGACAGGGGCCGTCGGGGGAGAGATCGTGGTGGGTAGGCCGTCACGTCTGGTGGGCTGTGAGCCCGACATTCTCGGTGGCCGCCCCTGCGACTTGGCCCGGGTGTGCCGTGAGCACGTATCCGTCGTTGTCGTCTCGCCCATCCGCTCTCCCATCGTTGCCGAACAAAGAAGGGAGAGTCGTTATGCGTTTCATTGGGTTGGATGTGGGCCAAGCGGCCTGCGAGGTCGCGATCGCCGAGGACGGGCAGATTCGCTCGGCGGGGCAGATCAAGACATCGCGCGCGGAGCTTGAGCTCTTCGCGCAGAGCTTGGGCCCGGATGATCAGGTGGCGTTGGAGGCGGGCAGTAGCACGCTGGCCATCGCGCGGATCCTCAAGCCGCATGTCGCGCGGGTGGTGGTGGCCAACACCAAGAAGCTGCGCCAAATCAGCCACGCCAAAGCCAAGACCGACACGCTGGACGCCCGCACGCTCGCGCGACTGCTCGCAGCGGGCTTCCTAGACGAGGTGTGGATGCCCGATGAGCCCACGCGCGCGCTGCGGCGTTGGATCGCCCGGCGGGCGCAGCTGGTTCGTCAGCGCACCCGCGCGAAGAACGAGATCCACGCCGTGATCGCGCGGACCCTGAGCGAGCGTCCACCGGCCAGCGACCTGTTTGGCAAGCGCGGCCGTGAGTGGCTGAGCGCCCAGCAGCTACCGCTCGACGAGCAGGTCACCGTCGAGGGCTGCCTGCGCCAGATCGCGTTCCTCGACGGCGAGGTGGCGATCATCGAGGGCGCCCTGGCCCAATACGCTCTCGGCTCGCCGGAGATCCGTCGGCTGCTCACCGTCCCCGGCGTCGACCTCGTCGTCGCTGCGACGTTCATGGCCTACGTCGGCGACATCGCTCGCTTCCCCTCGCCGCGCCAACTGGTCGGCTACTTCGGGCTCGATCCGCGGGTCCGTCAATCCGGCGCGCAGGTCGCACGACACGGACGGATCTCAAAGGAAGGTGCCTCCGAGGCCCGCCACGTGCTCTGCGAGGCAGCCAAGGTCGCCGCCCGCACCCCAGGCCCAATGCGCGCCTTCGCTCAGCGCATCCGCGCGCGGCGCGGGACCAACGTGGCCACGATCGCCGTCGCGCGCAAACTGTGCGTGCTGTTCTGGCATCTGCTCACCCGCGGCGAGGACTACGCCTACGGACGCCCATCACTGACCGCCGCCAAACTGCGCCGCCTCGAGCTGCTCACCGGCGCCCCGCGCCGCCGCGGCCAGCGCGGCAAGACCACGCGGCCCTACCGCCTCCAAGAGGTCCGCGACCGCGAGCGCGAACTCTCAGCCCAAGCCGAGCACGCCTACAAGCGCCTCGTCGCCGACTGGCAGCAGACCGGATCAAAAGGCGCGGGCGCCGCACCGGGGCGCGCATCACAAGGACCGTCAAGCGGCCAAGCAGCGCGACAGGCACGAGCCCCAGAGCCTGCGCTTTAGCTCGCGGTCACCCACGCCACCCGCAACCGTCGCACAGGAGGCCAAGCACGACAAGCCACACTTGACTTTCATCCGTCGGACGTGCGGCTCAGTGCGTCATGTAGGGGTCGTGGTCCGCGGCTGATCTGCGCTTGTTCGTGCTGCCGCGCGCTGGTCTGAGCCACGCCCGGTGAGGGCGTCGGCGTAGTCGGTGAAGAAGAGCTGCAGGGATTCGCCGTGCCTTTGGAGGACGCCTGCGTCGTCGTCGAGCTGGCGGCTTCCCTTCCTGGTGAGCCGGTAGACGCGACGGTTGGGTCCGACTCCGTTTCCGGGCGCCCAGTCCGACCGCACGAGGCCGCCCTGCTCGAGCTCGCAGCACTACCGGACCATCGCGCGACCCCTTCGACTGGACGTTCACGCGCGCTAAGCTCGACCGCCTGATCGAGAAGATCGCTCAACACGAACCTCCCCAGCTCGCACTCGCCGCCTGACCACACGGGTTTCCCCTCAGTTCATTGCGATCCTGTTAGAACGCCGGGCGTGTGGGCGACGCCACTCCGATCCGATGCCTTGGTTCCTGTGTTGGTTAGCGTGTGCGGCGCATTTCGTGCTGCCTACTTGTGGAGGTTTTTATGCGTGTGTATTGCGGTCGGGCTTTGGTCCCGATCCTGGTTCTCGTAGGGATGGCGCTCGCGACGGCTGGTCTTGCCGATGCGAAGAGCAAGCCGAAGATCTCACCGGTTGATCGCACCTCG
>JALYZC010000202.1 GCA_030945905.1 Actinomycetota bacterium | reverse complement strand
GCCCCCCGGGGCACGGTTCTCGACCAGGTTCAGCACCGCCGGCGCGGCGGCGAGGTCGCCGTCGCGCAGCCGCGCACCGAGCTCGGCGCCGGTCGGCGCTTGGCTCACGCCGCGGCCGCGAGCCCGTTGCGCTCGGCGACCAGCGCGACCATGTCGCGCATGATCTTCGACAGGTCGAAGTCCTTGGGCGTGTAGACCGCGGCGACCCCGGCGTCGCGCATCACAGCGGCGTCGGCCTCGGGGATGATCCCGCCGACCACGAGCGGCGCGTCCACCCCCGCCTCGGCCAGCCCCTCGATCACCGACGGAATCAGCTCCCGGTGTGAGCCCGACAGGATCGAGAGGCCGATGACGTGCACCCCCTCCTGGAGCGCAGACGCGACGATCTCGCTCGGCGTGAGGCGGATCCCCTGGTAGACGACCTCCATCCCGCCGTCGCGCGCGCGGACGGCGATCTGCTCGGCGCCGTTTGAGTGCCCGTCGAGCCCCGGCTTGCCGACCAGGACCTTGAGCCGCCGGCCGAGACCCTCGGAAACCCGCTCGACCTCCTCGCGCAGCGCCTCGAGCTCCTCCCGGTTGCCCGGTGCACGCCCGACCGCCTCGCCCACCCCGGTCGGCGCGCGGTAGGACCCGAACACGTCGCGCAGCGCCTGCGACCACTCCCCGGTCGTGACGCCGGCGCGGGCGGCGGCGATCGTCGCGGGCATGATGTTCTCGGACTCGTCCTGCGCGGCTTGGGCCAGCGCCGTCAGCGCCTTCTCCACGGCCGCCTGGTCACGATGCTGGCGCCACTCCTGCACCTCCGCGACCTGTTCGGCCTCCACGCCGGGGTCGACCACCATGATGCCCCCCTCTACGTCCGCGGTGAGCGGCGAGTCCGCGGTCTCGGTGAAGCGGTTCTGGCCGACCACCACGAGCTCGCCCGACTCGATTCGGTGCATGCGCGCGCTGTGGGAGTCCACCAGCGCCGCCTTCATGTAGGCCACGGCCTCCACGGCGCCGCCGTGCTCGTCGACGACGGCCAGCTCGGCGCGCGCACCCTCGACGAGCTCCTGCACCAGCGCGTCCATCACCTTGGAGCCCTCGAAGATGTCGGGGTACTCGAGCAGGTCGGTCTCGTAGGCGAGCACCTGCTGGATGCGCAGCGACCATTGCTGGTCCCAGGACCGCGGCAGCCCCAGCGCCTCGTTCCAGGCCGGCAGCTGGACGGCGCGGGCACGCGCGCTGCGCCCGAGGGTGACCGACAGCGCCTCGAGCACGATGCGCTGCACGTTGTTCTCGGGCTGGGCCTCGGTGAGGCCGAGGGAGTTCACCTGCACCCCGTAGCGAAACCGGCGGTGCTTGGGGTCCTGCACGCCGTAGCGCTCACGACCCAGCTCTTCCCACAGCTGGCCCATCGCGCGCAGCTTGGCGTGCTCCTCGATGAAGCGCACACCGGCGTTGACGAAGAACGAGATGCGCCCGAACACACGGCCCATCAGCTCATCGGGGACCCGCGCGCGCACGGCGTCGAGCACAGCGATCGCGTTGGCCATGGCGTAGGCGATCTCCTGCACCGGAGTGGCCCCCGCCTCCTGCAGGTGATAGGAGCAGATGTTGATCGGGTTCCAGCGCGGCACGTGCTCGACGGCGTAGGCCACCATGTCCGCGGTCAGCCGCATGGACGGGGCGGGGGGGAAGGCGTAGGTCCCGCGGGCCAGGAACTCCTTGATGATGTCGTTCTGCGTGGTGCCCTGGAGCGCGTTCTCCTCGACGCCCTGATCCTCGGCGGCGACGATGTAGAGGGCGAGGAGCCATGCGGCCGTGGCATTGATGGTCATCGAGGTGTTCATCTCGCTCAGCGGGATACCGTCCATCAGCGCGGTCATGTCGCCACGGTGGGAGACCGGCACGCCGACCTTGCCGACCTCGCCGCGGGCGAGCTCGTGGTCGGGGTCATAGCCGGTCTGCGTGGGGAGGTCGAAAGCCACCGACAGGCCGGTCTGCCCCTTGGCCAGATTGCTGCGGTAGAGCTCGTTCGACCGCCGTGCGGTCGAGTGCCCTGCGTAGGTGCGCATCATCCACGGCCGGTCGGGCTCGGGGAGGCGGGCGGTCATCGCGTCGGATTGTAGGGTTCGCCGCCCGACCGCAAGGGGAGGAGCTGACCCGTGCAAGCCATCGACGTCAGGCATCTGGGGCACGAGCGCGTGATCTGCTGCTGGCGGGTCGGCGACGTGCTGATCGACCCGGGGCCAGAGTCCAGCTGCGCAGCGGTGCTAGACGCATTGGCCGGCGATGCCCCGCGCGCACTGCTGCTCACCCACATCCACCTCGACCACGCGGGGGCGGCGGGGGCGCTGGTGCGCCGCTGGCCCGAGCTCGAGGTCTACGTGCACGAACGCGGCGCACGCCACCTGGCGGACCCCGCGAAGCTGGTGGCCAGCGCGTCGCAGCTCTACGGCGAGGAGAACATGGAGCGGCTGTGGGGCGAAATCGTTCCCGTGCCCCAGGAGAATCTGCGCTCGCTTTCGGGCGGCGAGACGCTGGAGGGCGGGTTTCGCGTCACCTACACCCCCGGCCACGCCTCCCACCACGTCGCCTACCTGCACGAGGAGTCCGGGCGCGCCTTCGTGGGCGACGTCGGCGGCGTGCGGATCGCGCCCGCCGAGCTGACCCTGCCACCAACGCCGCCGCCGGACGTCGACCTCGAAGCCTGGAACGCGTCGCTGTCGACCATCGCCGAGTGGCGGCCGGAGTCGTTGGGCATCACGCACTTCGGCGCGATCGAAACGCCGTTTGAGCAGCTCGCGGTCATGCGCGACCGACTCGCAGCATGGGCGACGCTCGCACGCGAGTTCGATGCCGAGGCCTTCGAGTCCCACATCTACGAGGAGATCGCCGCCGGGACCTCCGACGAGCCGACGGCGACCGCATACGAGCAGGCCGTGCCACCCAATCAGCAGTTCCTGGGGCTCGACCGGTACTGGCGCAAGCGCGACGAGGGCTGAGGGGATCTCGCTGAGCGGTCGCTCACCGGACTGGCTCGAGGGCCGTCCCCTGCGAGAGCGCGAGGCGGTTCCGCAGAGACGCCTCCTTACATGGGATAACGGAATTCTGCCCGGGTTCGGGTGGGGGTTGCGGTCATGCGGTCCGATTCAGACGCTCGCAATCCGGAGGAGGGGATGGCTGGCGTATCCCGGCTCGGGATCAGGACGAAACGCACTGTCACGCCCCCCAAAAACAGTACCCTGGCTGGGTGATTGCGAGCCTCCGATCGCGTCTGACCTACGCCAACGTCGGCGTTACGGTCGCGCTGATTCTCGCGACCACCGGCATCGCGGTCGGTGCGATCCCGGGAGGCGACGGCGCAATCCGCGCCTGCTACAGCAAGCAGACGGGCGCGCTTCGAGTGATCGACACTTCGAAGAAGGGTCGATCAGGCAAGTGCGGCAAGGCCGAGCGTGGCCTCTCGTTTAACCAGCGCGGCCCCATCGGGCCCCCTGGGGATCGCGGACCGAGCGGGGTCCCGGGACTGAGCGGCGCCAACGGGGCAAATGGGGCGACGAACGTGCAGGTCCGAGTTTCCGGACAGGGAACCGCAGCGGCCGGTAGCGTTGCTTCCGGCATCACTGCTGGTTCGGGTGGCGCGGCGACCTGTCAGGGAGCCGGGTGCCTTGCCGCGGGAGGACAAGGGGGTATCGGCGGCGGTAACGGCGCCACCGGGGGTGCCGGGGGGGCAGGCGGTTCGGGAAGCGCTTCGTGCCCGGGCGCTACATGCACGGGCCAGCCGGGCGCTCCCGGTGCGCCCGGTGGTGCCGCTCCGAGTCAAGATGGTCAGCCGGGAGTTGGCGGAACGGTCGGCGAGCGTGCGGACTGCCAGATCGGCGAGCGCGCCGTCGGTGGCGGTCCCTTCATCACCGGTGGAAAGGCGTCTGTATACCGTAACCACCCCGCGACGATCTTCTCGTCCGCTGCACTGGGGGCCGGCTCGACGCCGAGCGCCTGGTACATCGAGGGCTATAACTCGCTGCCCGCAGGTGGGACGGTGTCGGTGTCGGCGTACGTCGTCTGCGCATCGCCCTAGCCCCCGCCGAGCAAGCGTGTACGTGCCTCCGGCCCAGCAGACGCTCGCTTGGGACGGTGGGTGTCGCTCAAAGGGTGCGCGGGGAGCTTCGTTGCCGTCCCGATCCACCGGTGCGTCTGTGCCGGTGAGGGGTTTGGATCGGGCCCGAGGGCCTGTCAGGCGCCTGCGGCGGCTATTTGGTGCTTGTGGAGCTTCATTAGGTTGTGGGTGGCGGTGATCAGCCGCCA
>JALYZC010000179.1 GCA_030945905.1 Actinomycetota bacterium | reverse complement strand
AGCGGAGCGGCGCAGCCAGTCAAGCGGCGTCACCGACCATCTACGGAACACGGCGCTCGTCGCAGCTTGACGGGCGAGCACGCGGAGCTACGGCCCCGCAGCGGGGTCGGTCTGCCGCCGGCCGACTGCCGACGCTCGATTGCTCGCACACGAGCGCGAGCACGCGCCCCGCGCGTGCCGCGCCGTGCCGTGATGCGCCGCCGATCAGCCGCCCGACGTCCCCCGCCCGCGCCCGGACCGGCCTCCGCCGGCCTGACTTGATTATGTAGGGCACGTGAGTAACGGTTGTCCCTCCCTAGGCCGAACACGGACCGCCACGAGGAGTGACCGTCCGGTGAGAGATCCGGCCAGCTGAGCACCACAGAGCTACCTACTCAGCCTCGTCTGCTTCGCATGCTACAAGCATGGTGTGGCGCAACTGGTTGAACTTGTCTGTGGGACGTGGCTTGAGGGCCTAGACGAAGATGTCGGCCGCGAGGTCGAAGCACTATGCAGCGTGATGGCCGACCGCGTGAAAGACGCGGTGCTGAGCCTGGTCATGTTCGAGCAGGCGTCTAGTAGGCCACCGCGCGGCTTCGATAAGGAGGAGTGGGACCGGGAGCGAGAAGCCGAGCGTGCCCGTGAAGAGGAACTAGCCGCCCAAGACCCGCGCGATTTCACCGCGCCCGATTACAACGAGTGGCGCATGAAGATCTCGGAGCAGGCGCGGCGTGACTTGGTACGCGCCAAATGGTCACAGGGCGAGCTGCCGCAAGAGTACGAGCACCGCCTGCCCTTCCTCCATGCGCGCACGTTCCTTACATCGCTCGCGCAGCTCGGACGAGCCCTGCAGGCTGTGGCGAAGCTCGACACCGGCGAGGCGAAGGCAGAGATTGCATCCGCGAGGGATAGCTTTGAGGACGCCCTGCCCAGCTTGAAGCCGGTACGTGACTCCGTCGAGCATGCCGAGGACCGTATGCGCGGGTTGGACAAGCGCAGCAACAAGATGACGCTGGCGCCGATCACGAACGGTGCGATCCACGCGCCGGGCGGTGGCGTGCTTGTAGGAGACATGCTCAATGGGCGGCATTTCGGCTGCACCGTCGAGGACGGCACGTACGCCGAGGCCGAGGTGTCGGATGCCACGGTGGAGCTCGCGCGGGCTTCAGTGCAGCGGGTATACGACGCTCTGCCGTGGCGTACCCACGGGTACCCGAGGTACATTCCGAGCCGCTAGAGCCCCCTCGGAGCGAGGTAATGCGTAAGCTGCTTGACCGATCGAGAGTGGAGAGTTCATGCCACGACGCACAATTCTTGCCTTAGCCTTTGCCGTGGGCCTGACCATCGCCGGGTCGGCGGACGCCGCGGCTTCAACGTACCATTCGTGCCCCTCGGTTCGTAACTCCGGGGCCGGAATTCACAGCATCAAGGTGAGACGCACGAGTTGTCGGACCGCGAAGTACGTGCTAACCCATGAGAACGATCACCCGGGTTGGACCTGTGATAAGCGGCCGGCGACGCGGACCGGGTTTCCCGTAGTTTGCTCGGGCCACAACGGGAAAGTAATTCGCGCAGAATACGGCGACTAGCTCAGTCCAGACAATCTGCCAGGAAGCTCTACTAACCAAGGTGTCCTAGGCGCTTCGTGGTATGGGGCTGGTCCGAGCATGTCGACCAGTTGTCGTAAGGACTTTCGCCAGTCGGGGTAGGAAGGGTGGTAGAGCGAGAAGAGCTGTACTGGGGCACCTCGCAGTAGAAAGGTGTCGCGCTCCAAGTGGCCCGGGCAATCGCCCCACTCGAGGCCGAAATGCTCCGTGAGCCTGGGGCGTACAGCATCGCGCAGGGCGCCGCGCCCGAGCAGGATTACCGCGTGAGGGTGCAAACGCTCGATCTCCTCAACCAAGAGAAACCCAGGGCAATTCGCGAACATGGCGTCCGTCGGGCGACTCCGATTGGTGCGCGGCGCGCATTTGATCCCTTGGAGAAAAGCGATCCGGTCCCATAGCGCCGCCACATCCTGAGGACGCGGTACGTCACCGTGGCCGACCTCGCGGCCATCCAACGAATTTAGGACCACAGCCGTGTAGGCCATAGCTGCGAGCGCGAACGGATGTCCTGACTTCCCTTGCCTACCCGCCTGCTGCTGGCGTTGGTGGTCGGAACAGACGTACCAGTTGGCGAGCAAGCCACCCCAATCGTGGAAGTTGATGCCAACCACGAGCACCCGTCCGTCCTCGTAGCTACCGCCGATCCAGGGCAGGGAGATGCCCGCATAGTCGTCCGGGGGCGCCGCGTGCTGGCACTCAGCCCAGCATTCATCCCTGTGGGGGCAGACATCGTGGAGCGGTAGCGTCTGGCCTTCTCGGAGCAGCCCCCGACCGGCATAGACGCCTGCCAGATCATCGAGGCGTGCGAGCGCAGCTTCCCCGATGCCGAAGTCGTTACGCAGAACGGCGAGGGTGTCAGGGGCGAGCATGGGTCGCTAGCTCGTGACCGCGTGCGGCGCTCACGAAACGGTCGAAGACGCTATCGAGTGGCGAAGTGCCCGTGCCGTCCGACTCATGCCGTATAACGATGTTTGACATCGTTCGACCAAGGAGCTGGCATTGTCGGGCAAGAAAATCAGCGAGCCGATGCAAGTCGTCGCGTTGAGGCTTACCCATGAGGAGCGGGACCGGTTGCAGCGGCTCGCTGATGAGCATCACGTAACGCTGTCGTGGGTGCTCCGCCAGGGTGCGCGTCTATATGCAGAGGATGCGTGCAAGTGGCTTGAGGGCCCCCAGGGCGAGGAAGGCTCGGATGGGCAGCTCGCGACTTCCTGAGCGCCGCGAGGCTGGGTCTTGCGGCGGACTCGTGGTCCCGCTGCCCCGGCGAGCCCTATGGGAGCCGTGGGTGTCGAAGCAGCAACTCGCCGCTCATCTCGGCTACTCAACCAGGTGGGTGGAGCTGCGCGTGAGGGAGGGCCTGCCATCGCGAAAGATTGGCGGCCGGCGGAAGTTCCACCTCTCGGCCGTCGAGGCGTGGCTTGAGGAGCGGTTCGCGTGATCGTCAAGCGTGCGGGCAGCTACGGGGTCTGCGTCTACGACCGGGTGCTGGGACGCAAGCGCTGGGTGGGTACGTTTCGCACGCTGAGAGATGCTCGGGACGCGGAACGCAAGGCGACCGCCCGGCCAAATGCGCTCGGCCAAGAGACGTGCATTAGCTTCGCCGCACGGTGGGTCCGCGACTATCCGAGGAAGGCTCCCGCGTCGCGTCGGACATACAGATACGCCGTACGCGGGTTCGCGAGCGACTTCGCTCGAATGCGACTGGCGGAAGTCGATCGACCGACTGCGCGAGCATGGGCGCAGAAGCAGCCCCAGTCAAATGTTCGAGCCGTACGCGCCATGTTCAACGACGCGATCAACGACGGTCTGCACCCGGGTCCTAATCCCTTCGCGAACCTCCGGCTGGAGCAGTCGCGAGGCCGCCGCGATCTCACGCCGCTGACCGAATCGGAGCTGGGCTCGCTCGGGGAGTGCGCATTAGCGACCCACGCGGACTACGGCCCCACCTTCCGCGCGATGCTCCTCTTCGCGGCTTACGTCGGGCTCCGCCCCGGCGAGCTCTTCGCCCTCGAACGGCGCGATGTCGGCCAAGACGAGGTGACGATCCGGCAAAGCCTGGACGGAACCGGCCAACTCAAGGCGCCCAAGAACGGCAAGCCGCGCATCGTGACCCTCCCACCGCCGGCGCGCGATGCGCTCCGTGACGTGCCGGCGAGAGTTGACCTGCCGTGGCTTTTTGTCACGCCGACGGGGCGCCGCTACTCGAAGAGCAGCCTCCTCTACTACTGGCGACCGGTGCGCGCTCGCTTCGGCCGTCCGAATATGGACTTCTACGAGCTGCGGCACTTCTGCGCGACGCATCTCCTCGAACTCGGCGTATCGCACGCCGACGTAGCGATCCAGCTCGGGCACACGGACGGCGGAGCGTTGGTGATGTCAACGTACGGTCACCCCTCGGAGGACGCGGCGCGCGAACGGCTCAAGCGCGCCTATGGGGCGAACATCGCGCTGCTCAAGCCGCGCGACGTTGGGTCGCAAGCGGGAAGCAGCGGATCATGAGAAACCCGCAGCCGCGCGAGATTTCGCGCCTTTCCGACCAATCGTCTCCACTCCACAAAGCATTCGATTGCCGTGGCAGCGCCCCTATGGGCGGCTACGCTTCTGGTTTCTGGGGGTCCGTCTCGGAATCGAATGCAACCGCTTCAAGTGGGGCAATCACGCGGATGGCCCGAAGTTCCCAGCCAGGCGTGGTGCTCGTCTTGTCTACTGCGGGCGGCCTATCGGTGAGCAAGTCCGAGGGCGCGCTCGATGCCCGCGTCGACCTGGGTCTGGAGCCAGTCGGGGAGCGCGCCGACTGGCTCCTCCAGAACGTCTTGGTCGATGGTGGCGATCTGAGTGACGTTGACGACTGAGTCGAAGGACAAGCCTGCGTCGCCAGCGGGGATAGGGACGTTGCCCGGGAGTGCAGCGAGATGGGTCGCGGTTGTGATGACCACGACGGTGACGGTCCGCAGCTTGGAACGGTTGTAGTGATCTCCGCTGAGGATGACCACCGGCCGCCGTAGGGCAGGAGCGGAGCCTCGTGGTAGGCCGAGGTCAGCCCACCAGACGTCGCCGCGGCGGATCACGATTAATCGTGGCTGGCGGCGAGCGCCGCGGCTGCGGCATCGGTGAATGAGCTGTCGCTCGGTATGCCGTTAATGGCTCGGTCGATGGCCTGAGTCGTCCCATCGTCGTCAAGGGCATCCAGCCACCGCTCGGCGGCTCGAGCGAAGAACTCGCTGCGCGACACGCCGAGCTTCCGCGCCGCGCGCTCCGCGCGCTGGAACGTCTCGTCAGGTAGCGAAATAGCGGTCTTCACAGGCCCAGTATAACCGAGTAATACCACTCGTCAAAGGGCCGCAGGCTCAAGCAGCGCCGCTTCGATCTCCAGTTGCGCAGCGGTTCGAATTCTTTGCGGCCGAGTCCATGCTGCCCGGTCGCCGCGCGGCAACCACCGGACTCAGATGATCAAGACCGTTTACCACGCAGCCGGCAATCGCGGCGGGGGCGATGACGCGCCCGCGAACATGACGCGGCGCTAGGCGTGGAGCTCGCGCAGTTGCTGGGCGGGGGTGAAGAAGTTGCGGTAGGCCAGTAGGACGGAGGTGAGCGCTCCGAGGGCGACACTGCCGAGTAGGACGTAGAGGAGGATGAGTTGGAGGCGGACGGCGTCGACTGGGGCGGCGCCGGCCAGCAGCATGCCTACCATGGTGCCTGGGAAGAAGATCAGCCCAGTGGTCTTGGTGGAGTCGATCAGCGAGATCATTCCCGACCGTAGGCTGCGGCGAAGCGCCGGGCGGATGGCTTGGGTGGCGGTTGCGCCGAGGGCGAGGGTGGCTTCGATCTGGTTGGTCGAGTCGGCGACCTCGTCGCCGAGGCGGTTGAGCGCGACGGCGGCGGCGGTCATGGCGTTGCCGATGACCATTCCGCCGACCGGCACCAGATAGCGGGCTTGGGCTTTGAACACGCCCAGGGCCAGCACCAGTCCGAGGGTGGCGGCGCCGGCCAGCGCGAGCGCGATCAGCAGCGGCCAGAAGGCGTGCGGGACCGTGCGGGCGCGTGAGCGCGCGGTGAGCGCGCCGAACAGCACCATGGCGGCCAGCAGCGCGAGCACGAACGCGAGGTTGTCCTCATCGAAGATCAGCTTGATGACGTAGCCGATCGCGGTGAGCTGAATGAACGAGCGGATGACCGCGATAGCGATGTCGCGTTCGAGGTCGGCGCGCTGCCACGCTGACACCGCGACGGCCACGGCCACCAGGGCCAGGGTGGCGGCGACGTGATGTGGATGACGGCGATCACCGGGGCGCCGGCAGCGGGTCGGGGTTGAGGCGGCCGTCATGGAGCCAGAGGATCCGGTCGGCGAGGCGTTCGGCCTGCGCGCGCTCGTGGGTGACGAAGACGAAGGACAGTGACAGCCGCTCGCGCAGGTCGAGCAGCGTGCTCTCGACCGCGGCCTTGGAGCGCTCGTCCAAGGCGGACGTCGGCTCGTCGAGCAAGAGCACCTTGGGCCCGAGCGCCAACGCGCGCGCCAGCATCACCCGCTGCTGCTCTCCCACCGACAGCCGGGCGGCGGGCCGGTCAGCGAACGTCTCGTCAAGGCCGGCCAACCGCAAGATGCTGGTCACGTCGGCGGGCTTGTTCGCGAGGCGGGCGCCGAACCCAACGTTGTCCGCCACGGTCCCGTCGAGCAGCGCAGGAAGCTGGGGCACCAGGCCCACCTCACGCCGCAACGCAAGCACGTCGTATTCGCGCACATCGCGGCCGCGATAGGAGATCCTCCCCGCCGCCGGGTCCGCGAGGCGGTTGAGCAGGCGCAGCAGCGTCGATTTTCCCGCGCCCGAGGGTCCAGCGATACAGGTCGCCCCCTCCGCGATTCCTAGGCTCAAGTCATCCAGGACGACCTTGTCGGCACGGCAGACGCGGACGTGATCGAGAGCGAAGAGCACCCCAACATGATCGCCTGCGCCGACACGGCCTTGTCGCATGGCGCGATCGACGCCGCCGGGAACCGCAGGCTTCGCGGCTCCGTGATCGAAGACGTCGGCTCGAGGCGAGCTCGTCATGGCATCCGATCGTGACGCGATCCTTGTGGCGAATGGCGGATCTGACCCTTGGGGAAGCGGCGAAGGCGATCGGCGTCAGCGTTGACACGCTGCGGCGCTGGGACCGGGCCGGAAAGCTGAAGACCACGCGCGATGAGCGTAACCGCCGGATGGTGCCGGCCGCGGAAGTGCAGCGGCTGGTGGGACATCCCGAGCGCCACGAGACCGGCGCACCCCTGTCGGCGCGCAACCGCTTTCCGGGCGTCGTGCGCTCGGTCGAGGTGGACGGTGTGATGGGCCTCGTGGAGATCGAGGCCGGGCCGTTTCGCGTGACCGCCGCGGTAACACGTGACGCGATCGAGGAGCTCGAGTTGATGGTGGGCTCCGAGGCGGTCGCGACCGTGAAGGCGACCTCGGTGATGATCGAGCGGGGCAGCCGCTGACGCCGGGCTTGCGCCGCTTGGGTCGGAGAGCCGGCTCCTTCTTCCTAGGTGACGCCTAGGCATATAGTCCAGATTCGGTACCGTTGCCGCTGGGGTCGGGCGGGATCGCGCGGCGACGCCGTCCGCGCCGGCGCCGCGTTGTCGGCGGCAGAGACGGAGAGCTCGATGAGAAGCCGGATCTTGGGTGTGGGAACGGCCATCGCGGTGCTGGCGGGCATGGGAAGCGCCGCGCATGCAGATACGATCCGGGTGCAGAGCACGACGGACACGGTGGATGCGGGGCTGGTCGAGGGCCTACTCAGGCCTGCCTATGCAGCGGCACAACCGGGCGACACGCTGAACTACGTGGGGGTCGGCACCGGTGCGGCGCTCCAGAACGCACGCAATGGACTGGCCGACGTCGTCGTCACGCACGCACCATCGCTCGAAGCGCAGTTCGTCACCGACGGCTACTCATATGAGGACCGCGGACGCGCGATCTTCTACTCCGACTATGTGATCGTCGGCCCGCTGGACGACCCCGCGAGCGTAGCGGCGAACCATCCCCACGATGCCGTTGGCGCCTTCGAGGACATCGCGAGCGCCGGCGCTGCTGGACACGCGGACTTCCTCTCGCGCGCCAACAACTCCGGGACCAGCGTCCAGGAGCAGATCATGTGGGGCCTGACGACCAACCCCCCGGTGCGCACGGAGCCGGCCTTCGACGCGGGCTCTGACATGTCGCGCAAAGAGCCGGGCGACGGCAACCCCGGCAGCACTCCTCCCGCCTGGTATCACCGTAACCCCTCGGGCCAGGCGGCCAACCTGAACACCACCAGCTCCTGTCCGACCGCGACGTACGCCAGCGGCAAGTGCTACACGATCCTCGACCGTGGCACCTTCAACCGGGCCGTCAACGCCGGCACGGTTACGAACCTGAAGATCGTCAGCGAGAAGAACGCGCCTGGCGCACGCGGCGGCGAGGATCTGCTGATCAACCCGTTCAGTGTTTACGTCCTCAACCCGGTGAAGACCTACCCCAACGGCATCACGCCGAATGTTGCGGCGGCGACGCGCTTTGTGGACTTCCTCACCTCGCCGTCCTTCCAGGCCTCGGTCGACACGTTCCCGACGGCGACCGATCCGGCCTTCCGCGCCGACGCCTTCGCGAAGGTCACGCTGACGCCGCCGCTGGCGCCCACTGCGGCAGCCGGATCGGCTGTCACGATCAACGTAAATCTGTCGAACAAGCTGTCCGGCTCGCCCGCGATCAACGGGATGCCGGTCGCACTGCAGCGGTCGACCGACGGCGGGGCGAGCTTCACGGACGTCGGGCCGTCCGTGAACACGAGCACGTCGGGCAATGTGGCGTTCACGCCGATCGTGACCACGACGACGCGCTTTCGCTTGAGCATGCCGCGCTACATGACGGGCACTCTCAGTCCGAACGCGTTCAGCCCGAACACGCAGGACATCGGGGTCGTGAGCGTCGCGGGCGCGACGGCGCCTGACACCTTCGCCCCAAGAGTCTCGGGGTATCGGCTCACCAATAACCCGTTCGCGGTCGGCGGGCGCACGCCGACCTTCGGCAGCGCGGCGGCGAAGAAGCGCAAGTACAAGAAGGGCACGACGTTCCGCTACACGCTCTCCGAGGCGGGCACGGTGCGCATCGCGGTCTCCCAGCGCCTGGCGGGTCGGCGCAAGGGAAAGCGCTGCGTCGCGTCCACCCGCAAGCTGCGCAGGGCGAAGAAGTGCGCGCGCAGCTTCGGGCGGGGCACCCTGACGCGCGCCAGCCACCAGGGCGCCAACAGCGTTGCCTTCTCGGGAAGAGTCGGTTCCAGGGCGCTGAGCCCGGGCAGCTATCAGGCCACCCTGACCGCCAGTGATCCCGCGCGGAACACGTCCAGGCCAAAGACCATCTTCTTCAGCGTCGTCAAGCGCTGAGCGAGATACGGAAGCTCCCTGAGCCTGCGCACCATGACCTGCCTGCTCCGGACCGCCGCCGTCCTGATGGTCGGGACGGCGGGCAGCGGCATGTCGGCGTCGGCGGCCAGCGCGGCCGGTTATGGTGGCGTGCAGGTGACGATCAACGGCGGTGCCGGTCGGCATCTATCCCATGACGACCTGCTGGCTCCCGGCGCCATCGATCAGCCGCGGGTGCTCGCCACCAGTCGCGCCCCGGGACGCGACGAGACCATCTCGGTCGGCGGAACGACCGCGGCGAAGCTCGTGCAGCTGGCGGGCGTGGGCCTTCCCGCGCTGGTCGACATGTCGGTCACACATGCCAGCTTCTCTCAGGAGCCGATCAGGATCACCGCCCCGGAGGTGATCAACGGGTTCTTCGGGGACTCGCTGGGCGGCAACCCGCACTTCGCGACGTTCGATGCGGCCGGGGGAGATCGCGAGGTGCTGTTCTTCCGGCCGTTGCGCTCGCGCTCCGAGGCCACCACGGACCGCGTCGACCCGCCGGTGGGAACCGACCTGCGGGTGAACCTCCACACGACTGGACACCCGCTCACCGTGCAGCTCACCCCTGACACCAGGCAGATCGATCCTGGGGAGCGCGTGAGCTTCAGCGCGGGCCTGGATCCCACGCCGCCTGGCCCTGCGCCGACCTACGCTTGGGACTTCGAGGGCGACGGGCAGGCCCTGACCAATCAGGATTCCAGCGATTCGCACCTGTTCGCCACCAAGGGCACCTACCAAGCGCGCGTGACCGTGACCACGCAGGACGGATCGAGCGGCACCGATTCGGTCTTGATCCAGGTCGGCAAAGCCCAGTCGGGAGGGTCATCTGACGCGCCCTCGCAACCGGGGGCTTCGCTCGGAGGGGGCGGGCCGGCCGGTGGCGGCGGGAGCGCAAAGAACGGTGGCGGCGGCGCAAGCCCCGACGCGCCCAACAGCGGGCCGGCCAAGGGCGACAAGACCACCCACACGCGGAACCGGCAATCGCGCGCACAGGGCCGGAGCCCCGCGAGGCCACCCGGGTCCGCAGGACCGGCGCAGGGGCAGGGCGCCGCGCGCGGGCCGGCCCGCAGCGGGGCGGACGTGCAGCCG
>JALYZC010000164.1 GCA_030945905.1 Actinomycetota bacterium | reverse complement strand
GGCGCCGCGCGGAGGTTCGCGGTGTTGAACGCGTCGGGCCCGTCGAGCGGCAGCGTGGAGTCGAGCACCAGGTGATCCACCCGGTCGGGGTGGCGGGACGCGTAGACCAGCGCGGTCTTGGTTCCGTAGGACACGCCGTAGATCGTCAGGGTGTCGATGCCAAGCGCCGCCCGGACCGCCTCGATGTCGGCCACCGTGTCCTCGGTGGTGTAGAAGTCACGCGCCGGCCCGAGCGTCGCAGCGCACTGTGCGGCGGCCGGGGCCTCCCCCTGGACGCTGGTCACCCGTTCGAGGGCTGGGCAGCGCAGGAGTCCCGATCGTCCCGTCCCGCGCGGGTCGAGCCCGATGAGGTCACGATCCTCCAGCGCGGGGTACAACGGGTCGCGCAGTGCGCCGACCAGTGACCGCCCGGCGCCGCCCGGCCCACCCTGCAAGACGAGGATCGCCCGGCGGGAAGGATGCCGAGCACGCACGCGGGCGACGTCGAGCGAGATCGTCCCGGCCAGCGTTCCCGACCGATCGAGCGGCACCGAGACCCTCGCGCACTGGGCGCCGACCAGGTCCGGACACCGTTTGAACTGCGAACGGGCGGGCGCGGCGGCGGCGATCGCGGTGGCCAGGCCCAGGGCGAAGATCCTCAGCGCGCGCCCGCGCGCCACGTCAGACCTCAACCACCACCGGCAACACCATGGGCCGCCGGCGCAGGCGGTCATACACGAACGAGGCCAGGTCGTCGTGGAGCATCTGCTGGAGCAGCCCGATCTCGCGCACCTCGTCGCGGGCGGCCCGCGCCAGCGACTTGTCCACCGCACCGCGAATCTGATCCCTCAGCTCGTCGGCCTCCTCGACGAAGGGCACGCCGCGGAAGATCACCTCGGTGTCGGCCACCGAATGTCCGTCCTGCTCGGACACGGTGACCACGACGATGAAGATGCCGTCGGCCGAGAGCATCCGGCGATCGCGGAGCGCCACGTCGGCCACGTCGCCGATGTCGACGCCGTCCACGAAGATCATGCCGGCCTGCTCGCGGGAGCCGAAGCGGGCGCCGCGCTCGTCGAGCTCCAGCGGGAGCCCGTTCTCCCCCTTGAACACGTCGTCGGGATCGATGCCCACCGCCTCCGCCAGGCGGGAATGCAGGTGGATACGCTTGTAGTCGCCGTGGAAGGGCATCACGTAGCGCGGCTGGGTGAGGTTGAGCATGAGCTTGATCTCCTCCACGTATCCGTGCCCGGAGGCGTGCACGGGGGCGTCGCGAGGCGTCACGACGTCGCAGCCGATGTGGTACAGACGGTCGATCGTCTCGTTCACCGCACGCTCGTTGCCGGGGATCGGCGTTGCGGAGAAGACGACCGTGTCCCCCTCGTGGAGCTCGATTTGGGGGTGGTCGCGATGGGCCATCCGGCGCAGGGCGGACAGCGGCTCGCCCTGTGAGCCCGTCGAGACGATCACCAGCTTGTCATCGGGAAAGCCGTCGAGCTCGCGGATCGGGACGAGGAGGCCGTCGGCGAGATCGATGTGCCCGAGTGAGCGGGCGATGTTGACGTTCTTTCGCATCGATCGCCCCACCAAGGCGACCTTGCGCCCCAGCGCGGCAGCCGCGTCGGCCACCTGCTGGACGCGGTGGACGTTGGAGGCAAAGCTCGTGACGATGATGCGTCCCTTGCAGCGCGCGAAGGCCTCCTCCAGATGGGGGCCGACCCCGGATTCCGAGGGCGAGAATCCAGGGCGATCGGCGTTCGTCGAGTCGCCGCACAGCAGCAGGAGGCCCTCGCGCCCCAGCTCGGCCAGGCGCGAGACGTCGGCCGGCTTGCCGTCGACCGGGGTCTGGTCGAACTTGTAGTCGCCGGTGACGAGGATGGTGCCCAGCTCGGTCGTGACCGCGACGGCCGAGGAGTCGGGGATCGAGTGGGTCATGTGGACGAGCTCGAGGTCGAAGGGACCGGCCTGCACGCGATCTCCGGGCTCGAGCTCCTCGAGCGGCGTCTCCTTGAGCTTGTGCTCGTCGAGCTTCGAGCGGGCCATGGCCATGGTCAGCGCGCCGCCGTGGATCACCGGTACGTTGCGTTCGCCCAGCTCGCGCAGCACCCAGGGAAGGGCGCCGAGATGGTCCTCATGGCCGTGGGTCACCACCACGGCCTCGATGTCCTTCGCGCGCTCCCGCAGGTAGGCGAAGTCCGGCAGCACCAGGTCGATGCCCATCATGTCGGCGGTCGGGAAGCGCAGGCCGACATCGACGACGACGATGCGCCCGTCGCACTCGATCACCGTCATGTTCTTGCCGATCTCGCCCAGGCCGCCGAGCGGAAGGACGCGGACGGAGGGGGCGCTCACGTGGTCGCCGACGCGGTGAGTAGACCGTGGTGCTCCAGCATCGCGCGCACGGCCTCACGCTCGCTTTCGTCAGCTTCGACGAGCGGGAGGCGCAGCCCTCCAACCTCGTGACCGAGCAGGTTCAGGGCGGCTTTGACGCAGATCGGGTTCGCCGTGAGGAAGAGCGTCTCGAACACATCGCGCAGCGAAGCGTCGATCTCCGTCCGCCGCTCGGGCTCGTCGACCATTCGGCGCATCTCCGGGCCCACGAGGTGACTCGACACGAGGATCCCGCCGGCGCCCCCCAGGTCGAGCGTGCGCGCGAGCGTGGTGTCGTTGCCGGCATAGACGTCGAGGCCGTCGATGAGCGCCAGCTCGTCGTCGTTTGCCTGCTTGACGGCGTCGATGCCCTCGATCTGGGCCAGCTCGGTCAGGAGGTCGGGCGCCATGTTCGTGCCCGTCCGGGTGGGGATGTTGTAGAGGACCACGGGACGGTCCGTGGCCCGCGCGATCTCACGGAAGTGGGCGACGATCCCCCGGCGATTGGGCCGGTTGTAGTACGGGGTCACCGACAGGGTGGCATCGGCCCCGAGCTCCGTGGCGCGCTCCGTGAGGTGCACGGCATGGCGGGTGTCGTTGGAGCCGGTGCCCGCCACGACCGTCGCGCGGGCGCCCACCTCGCGGACCGCCAGCTCGATCAGGCTCAGCTGCTCCTCGTCGGAGAGCGTCGGCACCTCACCGGTGGTTGCGGCCACCACGAGCCCATCGGAGCCGTGGTCGAGCAGGTGGTGCATGAGGCGCACCGCGGCCTCCTCGTTCACCCGCCCCTCGTCGTCGAAGGGGGTGACCATGGCGGTGAGGATGGCGCCGAGCTCGGACATCGGCGGAGTATCCCAGGGGCGCGGCGCGGTCGGTGTCAGCCGGCCAACGGATCGCCGCCGCTCATCTTGGGCGGCTCCTCGGGATCCTGCGGCTTGGCGTCGGCGGGCGCAGCGGGCGCCGGGGCCTGCGGGTCGGGCACCGCGGCAGCGGGTGCGGCGGGATCGGCGGGCGGCACGGC
>JALYZC010000127.1 GCA_030945905.1 Actinomycetota bacterium | reverse complement strand
CGGCGCGGGCGATCCGCGCCGGCCCGCGGGGCTGCGGCGGGACCGCGGCGACTCGGCCTCCGCGCGAGCGCGCCTTGAGCTGCAGGCTCGCCAGGCGCTTGATCCGGCTGCGCTGGGCGGTCGCCCATACGTCCGAGGGTTCCAGCAGATGCAGGCTTGACTTATCCATGGCCTCCAGGGCACCGGCAGTCAGCGCCGCGGCGGCTCGGTCGGAGCCCTTGCCGGCGTAGGCGCTGAGCACCAGGATCGGCACCGGGCGTTCGCGCATGATCTGATCGATCGCCGACGTTCCGCCCATGCCCGGCATCTCCAGGTCCATGGTGATCAGGTCCGGGTCGATGTGCCGCAGCGCCGCGAGCATCTCCTCGGCGCTGCGGAACACCTCTACGACGTGGATCCCCGGGTCGTACTCCAGGAACTCGGTCAGCGCTCGTCCGTAGGTCGCCGAGTCGTCGCACACGACGATCCGGAAGGCTTGGCGGCTCACGGTTGACGACCCGGGAGGCCTAGCGGCCGACCAGGCGCCCGATCGTCTCGAGGAGCGTCTGCTGGTCGAACTCGTCCTTGACGATGTAGGCGTCCGCCCCTTCTTGGGCCCCGCGCCGGCGATGCTCCTCGCCTCCCTTCGAGGTGATGATGACCACGGGGAGCGAGGAGTGCTCCGGCCGCTGGCGAATTGCCATCAGCAGCTCGAAACCGTCCATCTCGGGCATCTCGATGTCCGTGAGGACCATGTCGATGTCCGGCGTGCCGGCGATCCGCTCGATGGCTTCCCGTCCGTCGCGCGCCGTCTCCACGTCGTAGCCGGCCGTCTCGAGGATGCTGCGCTGAAGCTCGCGGACCGTGAACTGATCGTCGACCACCAGCACGTTTGGCGCGGCGTGCTCTTCTGGCTCGGCGCCGCGGGTCGGGGGCGGCGGGGCCGAGGCATGCGCCTTCAGGAGGTGGCTGGGATCGAGGATGAGCGCCACGCGGCCGTCCCCGAGGATGGCGGCACCGAGATACCCGGGGACGCGCGAAAGCAGGGGGCCCAGGCGCTTCATCACCACTTCCTGGTCGCCGAGCACGCGGTCGCACGCCACTGCGGCAGAGCGCGTCGGCGACGCCAGGATCATCGCCGGCGGAGCTGCCGGCAGCGCCCTCGCGGGTGCTCCCAGGATGGCGGCCAGATCGGTGAGCGGGACCGCCTCGCCCCGAAGCTCGAGCGAGCGGCGGCCTCCCAGCGATGCCGTCTCGGTGACCGCGACGACCTCTCTCACACTGGCCAGCGGGAGGCCGAACGGCTGGCCCGCCCGCTCGCAGAGCAGCACACGCAGCAGTGCCAGGGTCAGCGGCAGCAGCAGCATCACTTCGGTTCCGTGGCCCGGCTCGCTGCGCACTTCCAGGCTTCCCCCGAGGCCCTCGACGTGGCTCTTGACCGCGTCGAGGCCGACTCCGCGGCCGGCGATGTCGCTCACCTCGCTGGCCGTCGAGAAACCGGGACTGGCCAGGACATCCGTAAGCGACTCTCCCTGCGCCGTCTGCGCCAGCAGCTCCGCGGACACGCCGCGTCCGTCGTCTGCGAGCTCGATGGCCACCATGCTGCCCCGCTGCTCGGCGCGAAGCTCGATCCGCCCGACCGCAGGCTTACCCGCGTGCTCGCGTTGCTCGGGGTCCTCGATGCCGTGGGCCACCGCGTTGCGCAGCAGGTGGATGAGCGTCTCCGAGATGCCTTCGAGGATCGCCCGGTCGAGTTGCGTCTCGGTTCCGGTGATCACCAGCTCGACCTGCTTGCCCTCGGCCACGGCCAGATCGCGGACCGCCCGCGGGTATCCCGCGGTGATCGAGCTCAGGGGGAGCGTGCGCATCTCGATCACCGACTCCTGGAGCTCGTCGAGCAGACGCTCGCCCATGTCGAGCTCCTCCTCGGCTCCATCGTCGTGTGCGGTGAGGATTCGCTCTCCGAGCTGGTGCTCGAGGCGGCGGTGGTGCAGCACGCTCTCTCCCACGGCATCGAGCATGCGGTCGACCTTCTCGGCCGAGACGCGGATCGCCCGGCCTGTGTCCTCGCGCTCCGGGAGGCCGGCGCTCGGTGCGGGTACGGACTCATGGCGACCGTTCGTCCCCGGCGACGGTGCGCTGGTCACCATCTGCCCGGGATCGGAGACCGGCGGTTTCGGTCCGGCGATCGCGCGCCGGAGGGCGTCGGTGGCCCGCAGCAGCGGGTCGGTCAGCTCCAAGGGGAATTCGCCGGTCTCGCGGCATGCGGACAGGCGGTCCTCCATGTCGTGCGCGATCGATGAGGCCTCCTCCCATCCCACCATGCCCGCCGTGCCCTTGATGGAGTGAGCGTCCCGGAACATGGCGTCGACCGCATCGGACGGTGCCGAGCCCTTCTCGAGCGCGAGGAGATTGTGTTCGATGCGATCGAGGGAGTCGCCGGCCTCCTCGCGCGCCATCTCGATGATCTCGCCGGCGGGCTCCATCAGGCCACCGGCACCGCTCCGGCGAGGGCATCGAGCGCTGCGGAGAGATCGACAACGCCGACCAGGGCGCCGTCCACCAGAACGGCTCCTCGGAGATAGGGCGACTCGACTGCCTCGGTCGGCTCCGGGACGGCCGCGACGTCAAGCACCGAGTCGACCACGAGGCCGGCTCGTCGGTCGCCGTCCTCGGCGACCACGATCCGTTCGGGCTCGGCCCCGGCCTCGAGCCCGAACAGCGTCGCGAGGCTGGCCACCGGAACGAGCTGACCGCGCAGGTTGCGCACGCCGAGCACCCCATGGGGTGCACCGGGGACCGGCGTCACGTCTCCGAACTCCGCCACTTCCACGATCCCCTCGATCGGCAGTGCGTAGTGCTCTCCGGCGACCCGCACGCGCACGTGGACGCCGCTCATGACCTCGGCTGTCGCACGCCTCCGTTTCCGTTGGCGGTCCCAGCTTCCCTCCCCTCGGGAGTCATGTCGGCGAACTCTTCGAGGCGCGCGTAGAGCTCGGCGACCACCTTGGTCACCTGTTGGGCGGTTCCGGTTCGTTGTTGTTGTTCGGCGGCGAGTTGTTCGGCGGCGGTGCGGATCTGGACCATGGCGGAGGAGACCTGGTCGGCGGCTTCGCGTTGTTGCTGGGTGGCGCGCAGGCTCTCCT
>JALYZC010000125.1 GCA_030945905.1 Actinomycetota bacterium | reverse complement strand
GGTCTCGATCGAGTCGGCCAGGCGCTTGCGCAGGTCGGGCTTCATCACGAGGCGGTCGATCACCACGGCGATGTCGTGCTTGAACTTCTTGTCGAGGTCGATCGGATCGTCGAGCGTGCGGACCTCGGCGTCCACCTTCACGCGGGTGAAGCCCTCGGCCCGCAGCTCCTCGAGCAGCTTGCCGTACTCGCCCTTGCGACCGCGCACCACCGGCGCGAGCACCATGAAGCGCGTGCTCTCCTCAAGCGTCATCACGTGGTCGATGATCTGCTCGGCGGACTGACCCTCGATCGCGCGCCCGCACACGTGGCAGTGAGGCTTTCCGACGCGCGCCCACAGCAGGCGCAGGTAGTCATAGACCTCGGTCACGGTGCCGACGGTCGAGCGGGGATTGCGCGAAGTCGTCTTCTGGTCGATGGAGATCGCCGGGGAGAGCCCCTCGATCGAGTCGACGTCGGGCTTGTCCATCTGGCCCAGGAACTGGCGGGCGTAGGCGGAGAGCGACTCCACGTAGCGCCGCTGGCCCTCGGCGTAGATCGTGTCGAACGCCAGCGAGGACTTGCCCGAGCCCGACAGGCCCGTGATCACCACAAGTGCGTCACGCGGCAGGGCGACGGTGACGTCGCGGAGGTTGTGCTCCCGGGCCCCCGAGACCACGATCTCGTCGTGCGGTGACATAACTAGGCCCGATTGTACGTCGGGCCACGGGCGTCTCGGGGCGCTCGCCAGGGTCCGGGCGCTCGCAGCGGGGAAAGCCTCAGGCCGGCACGACCACGCGCAAGCCGGGGACCCGCGCGAAGTCCGCGACGTTGCGGGTGGCGACCCCGAATCCGTGCGCGATTGCGGTGGCTGCGATCCAAAGATCGTGGGCACCGATCACCTGGCCGCCCTCCGCCAGTGAGACCCAGAGGTCGGCGTGCGCGCGGGCAACCCTCTCGGTGATGGGAACGGCCTGCATCCCGGAAAGCAGATGCTCGACGAACGCTCGTCTCCGCGTGCCTCGGCCCCCGCTCGCCCGCAGAGCGCCGTGCAGGAGCTCGCTCACCGTGATGACACTGATCGCGCGCTCCTCGTCTCCGAGCACGCGCTCGACCTCGGGCGTGCCGGCGCCGCGCTCGACGTCGATCAGCACGTCGGTGTCGATCAGGAGTGCCATGGTTCGTCCGGCGGGCCCACCGTCTTGCGCAGCACCCGAACGTCGTGGGCGAACTCCTCGTCGGGACGCGGAGCGGCGGCCATCAGGTCGCGGAATCGGTCCGCGGTCACGAGCTGCGCCCCCGGCGGAGCAATCACCGCGACGGACGCCCCGTTGCGCGTCACCTCGATCTCCTCGCCGGCAGCGATCCGATTGAGCAGTTCCGAGAAGCTGCGGGCGGCTTCGGTAGCGGTCAGGCGCACCATGAGACCATGATATCAGATAAATCAGAGACTCCGTCAGCGCGCCGCGCAGATGCGCTTGACACATTCCTATATCGACATATAATGCGCCCGCATGGCCCGAGCAGCCACGACAACCGATGCGTTCAACGCGGTGGCCGAGCCCCGACGGCGACAGATCCTCGACGTACTCGCCGGCGGGGAACGCCCCGTGAACGATCTCGTCGCGCTGCTCGGGATGGCTCAGCCCCAGGTTTCGAAGCACCTCCGGGTGCTGCGAGAGGTGGGAGCGGTGGAGGTGCGTGACCAGGGGCGGCAGCGGCTGTACCGGCTCAACGGCCACGCGCTCAAGCCCATCCACGACTGGGTCAAGAGCTACGAGCGCTCGTGGTCGGAGCGCTTCGAGCAGCTGGATGTCGTGTTGGACGAACTCAAGGCAAAGGAGCAAGGAGATGGTGTCAATGACGAGTAGCGCAGCAGCGAAGGTGACGCTCCCCACGAACGAGCAGATCCTCATCACCCGGGAGTTCGACGCGCCGAGGCACCTGGTGTACGAGGCGTGGACCACGCCCGAGCTGGTCAGGCGCTGGTGGAGCGCAGACCGCGGCGAGATGACCGTCGCCGAGATCGACCTGCGCGTCGGCGGCCGGTGGCGCTACGCGATGGTGGCCGACGGCGGGTCCGAAGTCGCCTTCCATGGCGAATACCGCGAGATCGTTCCCAACGAGCGGATCGTCTCCACCGAGGTGTACGAGGGCATCCCCGACGCCGAAGCCGAGGCGGCGTTGAACACCCTCACGCTCACCGAGGTGGACGGGCGCACGACGCTCACGGTGCTCGTGGAGCACCGCAACCAGGAGGGTCGTGACATGCACATCAACTCCGGGATGGAGGCCGGCTTGCAGGACGCGCTGAACCTCCTGGAGCAGGTCGCGATCTCGCTGCGCTGAGCAGGCGT
>JALYZC010000113.1 GCA_030945905.1 Actinomycetota bacterium | reverse complement strand
GCGCGGGAGCTGCACCGCCACGGAGTGCTCGCCGATGTGGTGCCCGAGCGTGCGGTCGCTGAGGCGCTGGTGCAGGCGCTGCGCGACGTAGCGGTCACGCGTGCGCTGGTGGCGCGGGCGCGCGCGGCGCGCGATGTCCTCCCCGATGCCCTGCGCGAGCGCGGCGTGGACGTCGACGTGCTCGCCCTCTATGACACCGTGGCCGAGCCGCTGACGCCGCCGGCCCTCGCTGCGGCCCGGAGCGCCGACTACCTCATCTTCACTTCCTCCTCGACGGTGCGCTTCTTTGCGACGGCAGCCGAATGCGAGCTCGGGCTGTCCGACGCGACGCGCATCGTCTCGATCGGCCCCGTGACCACCGAGACCCTGCGCGGCTTCGGCCTCGAGCCGCACGTCGAGGCGGTGCGCCACGACATCGACGGCGTCGTGGAGGCACTGCTGGCCGACGCCGTCCGGGGGACCCCGGCGTGACCGCCGTGCTGGGCCGGCCTCGGCTGCACGTACGGAGCGTCGACTCGACCAGTCGCCAGGCGCGCGAGCTGGCGGCGGCCGGCGCGCCGCACGGAACCCTCGTGACCGCCACGGAGCAGACAGCCGGCCGGGGGCGCCAGGGCCGGACCTGGAGCGCCCCCCCCGGCCGCGCGCTGCTCATGTCGCTGCTCCTGCGCGAATGGCCCGGACTGCTGCCGCTGGCCGCGGCCGCGGCCGTCGCCGAGGCCGTCGGCGAGACAGCGATGGTCAAGTGGCCGAATGACGTCCAGATCTTCGGGCGCAAGGTGGCAGGCATCCTCGCGGAGGGGCGTCCGCAGGCGGGCTGGATGATCCTGGGCATCGGCCTCAACGTCGCCGTCCGTCTCGAGGACCTACCTCCCGAGCTCCGCGACACGGCGGGAACGCTCGGGCTGGCGCCCAGCGCCGTCGAGCCGAACCTGGCCCGCGTCATCGACCGCCTGCAGCGGTGGTTGACCGCGCCGCCCGCGGCCATCGTGGCCGCCGTGCGCGCCCGCGACGCCCTCGCCGGCCGCGACGTGCGCTACGGGGACTTCACGGGCCGAGCTCACGGCATCGACGACCAGGGCCGGCTGCTCGTGTTGCGCGCGGACGGCGTCGAGGACGTCCTCGACGCCGGAGAGGTCCACCTGACCCCTTCCTCGTCGACCGACTAGGGTGCCTGCCGCAGATTTGCAGGGCCGCGCCTGGTGGCCGGAGCGGAGGGCGGCGGCACGGTGGGTCCGATGTCCCCGTCCGGCGCCTCGTCGAGATCGACGATCACGGGCGCGTGATCGCTCGGCCCGCTGCCTTTGCGGGCCTGCCGGTCTACCCAGGCCGCGCGAACACGGCCGGCGACCGACGCGCCGGCCAGCACGAGGTCGATCCGCATCCCGAGGTCTTGATGGAACATTCCAGCCCGGTAGTCCCAGTAGGTGAACACCCGCTCGCTCGGCCACCGATCCCGCACCACGTCTCGCAACCCGAGGGCCTGCAACTCCGCCAGAGCCGCCCGCTCGGGCGGCGTAACGTGGGTCTGGCCGATGTAGGCGTCGGGATCGAACACGTCGTCGTCGGTCGGCGCGATGTTCATATCCCCACAAACGACCGTGGTGTCCGGGTCGCCGGCAACCGCGTCCCGCAGCGAAGCCAGCCAGGCAAGCTTGTAACCGTAGTGCTCGGAGCCCGGCTCGCGCCCGTTCGGTACATAGACCGACACCACTCGGATTCCGCCACACCTGGCAGACACCGCGCGCGCCTCCGGGTCCGGGAACCCGGGCGCACCGGGGAGCCCCGGCGACACGTCGTCCAGCCCAACACGGGAGAGGATCGCCACCCCATTCCACGTCGCCTGCCCGTGGACAGCGACCACATAGTCGCGGTCGGCCAGCTCGGCCCCGAGCACTTGGTCAAACGCCTGGTCGGTGAGCTTCGTCTCCTGCAGACAGACGACATCCGGCTGGCGCTCATCCAACCACGGCAGCAGCTGCGGCACCCGCTGCTTGACCGAGTTTACGTTCCAGGTCGCCAGTCGCACCGACCCACGGTAGCGTCCAGCAACTCGGGCTCTCCCTCTGGACCGGTACGGAAGGGTGATCCGGGCTCCGGTGGCGACTGGAAACCTCGGGCGCCTCGCTTCGAGCTGTGGAGCGCCCGGGGCCGTCGGGTGACGGCCCCGGCGGCCTGTCTAGTCCTTGTTGACCGCGTCCTTGACCTTGTCGGAGGCATCGCCGACTTTGTCTTTGACGCCGCCCGTCGCCTGGTCGACCTTGCCCTCGCGCTTGAGGCCGTCGTCGCCGCTCAGGTCGCCGGCCGCCTCCTTTAGCTTGCCCTTGGCGTCATCGGTCTTGCCGTCGCCCATGTGCTGCTCCTGTCTGTGTTTTGTGGTTGTCGTAGGGGTCCTACCTACGCCGGCCGGTGGGGCTGCGGCGCCGCGCAGTCGCCGCCATCCGCGCGGTGTCAATTATGCACCCCGCAGGGCCTGGTCGCGCACAAGGCATCGCGATCCCCGGCCCGTCCAGCGCGAGTCAGTTGAGGCCGTAGCGGTCCACGCGGCGGTGGTAGCGCTGCCCGGCCTTGCCACCGACGGCCGCGGCAAGCAGGGTGCCGAGGACGAACGCCGCCAGGGCGATCGCTCCACCGGTGGCCAGCGAACCCTCATCCACAGGGATCCGCGGGAGGTTGAGCTTGGAGAGCACGTTGTACTGGGAGCCGAAGATCGCGCCCGCGGCGGCCAGCAACAGGGTGATGATCAGGCCCCACACCCAGGTCCCGATTCCCTGGCGCGTGCCGTCAAACCGCGACATGCGCCCCGCGACGTAGCCTCCGCAGTAGTAGGCCAGCATGAGGATGACCAGCAACACGGCGCCGCCGACGATCCCGATCGTGCCGGCGTTTGACTTGGCCTCGGAGTCACTCACACTGGTGAGCCCGATTGCCGTCCCGGCGCCACTGGCGATCGCCGTCAGCAGCGCGGCGAGCCCGACTGCCACCAGCCACCCAAAAAAGGCCGCGCCCCAGTTGATGCCGCCGAACTCCTCGCGGCGGCGCAGGTTGCGATCGTGAGCGCGGTCGCGGTCGCGTGATAACTCGCGGTCGCGTCCGCGATCGGCTGCCTCAGCATCGAGCGCCACGTCATCGCGGGTGGTTACTCCAGAGCGCGTCCCCTCGCGCTCACGCTCGGTTCCAGCGTCCCCGCGCGGCGGTGCGCTGGCCACTGCACCGTGTTTACCGTCGTCACGGCCTGTGCCTCTTCTCAGGCGTTCAAACACAGTTGCTTCCTCTCCTCGGGTGCCTTCGTGCACTCCCAGCTTCCCACAGGGCGCGCCCACCCTCGACCCGGCCACAGCTCGCGTTCCTGCGTCCCGAGCGGCAAGCCACCCCGCAAACGACCGGGCCGCCCGGCACTACTGGGGTAGGCGCGAGAGGTCGGCGCTCGGGACGAGAGAGGCCCGGTGAACCGGGCCTCTCTCATGCTGCGGGATTTCAGTGGTGCTTATGCGAGGCTGCGGACGCGGTCCACAGCGTCAGACTGAACGCTCTCAGCCCG